>JACUUS010000068.1 GCA_014859215.1 Dehalococcoidia bacterium
CCAGGCCTGTCCCGAGAGAGTGCCTTCCGAGTTCGACATGGGTCTTGGAGCGCGCCCGGCCATATATATTCCCTTTGCCCAGGCGGTCCCGAACAAGCCCGTTATCGACCGCAAGAACTGCCGCTACGAGAAGTATCTCCAGTGGAAAGAGAATGGCGAAGAAGGCCCCGAGCCTGCTCAATGCCGCATCTGTGAGGGAGTGTGTCCCACGGATGCAATCGATCGAACTCAAGAAGACGAGATATTCACCGAGAAATTCGGCGCCATACTTGTCACCACCGGATTCAAGACCTTCGATTTCAGTGTTTACGGCGAATACGGGTCGGGCAGATATCCTGACGTGATAAGCTCGCTTCAGCTTGAAAGGCTCATGTCCGCTGCCGGTCCTACCGGCGGAGAGGTCCTGCGGCCTTCGGACGGGCACCACGTGAAGAACGTTGTCTTCATCCAGTGCGTCGGGTCCCGGGACGACAAGGTCGGCAGGCCTTATTGCAGCAAGGTATGCTGCATGTACACAGCCAAACATGCCGTTATGCTCAGGGAACACGATCCCGAGTGCCAGTCATATGTCTTCTATATAGACATACGGGCCGGAGGAAAGGATTTCGAAGAGTTCGCACGGCGCGCCCAGGAAGAGACCGGAGCCCTGTACCTGCGGGGAAGAGTGTCCCAGGTTTACCAGGAGGGTAACAGGCTCAAGGTGCTCGGCGAGGACTCACTCATCGGCAGGCCCGTTGAGATCACTGCCGACCTGGTAGTACTCGCTACAGGCATGGAGCCGAGCGATAACGCCGACAAGCTCGCGCAGACCCTTAATATAAGCTATAACACTCACAACTTCCTTATCGAGGCACATCCCAAGCTGCGGCCGGTCGAAACACAGACAGACGGAATATTCGTAGCTGGGGCTAGTGTGGGCCCACGGGATATCCCCGAATGCGTCGCACACGGCAGCGCCGCTGCGGCTAAGGCAATCGGCCTCCTGAGCCAGGAAACCCTGACCACCGATCCGCTTACCTCGGTCGTTGACCCGATGAAATGTGTCGGCTGTTTCGCCTGCAAAGAGGTGTGTCCCTTCAACGCGCCGGAAGAACAGATTACCCGGGACAAGCGGAAGATCTCATCCATTAACGAAAGCCTGTGCAAAGGATGCGGTCTCTGCGTCGTCGCCTGCCGCTGCGGTGCAATGAACCTGCGCGGCTTCACCAGTCAACAACTGCTTTCGGAGGTTCTCACGCTTGCCAGAAAATGAGCCCCTGATCATCGGCTTTTTGTGTAACTGGTGCAGCTACGCCGGGGCGGATATGGCCGGGACCAGCCGGCAGTCGTATCCCACCAATATACGTATAATAAGGGTGCCCTGCTCAGGGCGTGTGGACCCTCTGTTGATCGTGAAATCATTTGAGCAGGGAGCTGATGCGGTCCTGGTGGCGGGATGCCACCCTGGGGACTGCCACTACAACGAAGGCAATTACTACGCCCGGCGCCGCTTCGCCCTCCTGAGGGATTTGCTGGACTTCACGGGCATCGGCAAGGAGCGTTTCCGGGTAGAATGGGTTTCAGCCTCAGAAGGGAAGCGTTTCGCCAGGATAGTATCCCAGTTCACGGAGGACATCAGAAAGCTCGGACCGAGGACAACGGCGTAAATGGATGTAGCTCAATTAGTGAGGGACAAGGCCAAAGAGCTGCTGCAAAGCAAGGCTGTCGAGCTCGTCATAGGATATGAGACGGGGAGCGACGGGCTCAATGCGCGGCCTGCCTTCATCTACGATGTGTCCGAGGTGGAACGGCTCATCTTCGACGAAACCTGCACGCATAACCTGGCAAAGTACCTGCTCAACAAGAAGAACAGCAAAGCCGCCGTTGTCGTGAAGGGCTGCGATTCCCGTTCCCTGAATCTGCTCATAGGCGAAAAACAGGTCGAGCGCGATCAGGTCCACATAATCGGCGTGGTCTGTCCGGGAACTGTCGAATGGGGCTGGGGAGTCAAGAGCGAGAACCGTCAGAACCGCTGCGAGTCCTGCAGGAATCACAGCCCGGTAATTTATGATACGCTGGTCGGCGAGCCTGTAAAGGAACCATACGTTGAGCAATATGCGGATTTGAAAGAGCTCGAGGGCCGGCCCGCAGAAGAAAGGTCTGCTTTCTGGCGCGCACATGCCGAGTCCTGCCTGCGCTGCTATGCCTGCCGCCAGGCGTGCCCGGGATGCTACTGCATCGACTGCTTCGTGGAACAACTGGACCCCGAATGGGTGGGCATCACTATTGCGCCAAACGAGAACCAGATGTGGAATACCATCAGGGCTTTTCACCTGGCGGGACGCTGCACTGCCTGTAATGAGTGCGAACGAGTATGCCCCGTGGGTATACCGCTCAGTCTGCTTAACAGGAAGATGGAGCAGAAAGTGCTTGAGCTGTTCGACTACCGGGCGGGCATGCAAAACGATACGCCGGCGCCGCTCAACGCTTTCAAGAAAGACGATAAGGTTGGGATTGGAGAATGACCCAGGTCATCCATAAGCCGGAACTCGAATCCTGGCTGAATAAAATAGCGCAGAAGAAGACGCTGGTTGCACCGCGGAAGGTGGGCGATCTCATAGTGTTCCAGCCCGTACAGTCCGCGGCGGAAATCGAGCTCGATTTCGATAACACTGCGATATCCCCCAAGGAATTCTTCTTTCCGAAGACCGAGGTGCTGTTTACAGTGGACAGCCGGGACGGCGTTTCGGAAACAATACCGGCAAAGATCGATGCCGAAACCGTCATCTTCGGCATCCGGCCGTGCGACGCCAGAGGCATCGCCTTGCTTGACGGACCCTTCCTTGATCCGCCCTCCGACTCGCTGTGGGCCCAGCATCGGGACGAGACTACGATGATCGGCCTCGCCTGTAAACAGACCCTTCCGCAGTGTTTTTGCACCAGCATGGGCAGCGCTCCGGATGATGCTTCACACGTGGACATAATGCTCAAGGGACAGGGCGAGATATTCTCGATCGAGGCGATAACCGAAAAAGGGAAGAAACTGCTGGAAGGGGCCCGGCTGAAGACCGGCGAAGCCAAATACTCCGCGCCGTCATGCGGGACAGACGTGCCCTCGAAAGGGATTACCGGTGCCCTGAAGAAGGCGTTTACCGATCCTTACTGGAGCCGGCTTGCCGATCGCTGTCTCCACTGCAACATGTGTTCGTACCTGTGCCCCACCTGCTACTGCTTCGACGTAAGAGACCGCCGCCGGGAGAATGTTATTGAGCGGATACGCACCTGGGAAAGCTGCCAGTCGAAGGGGTTTACCCGTATTGCAGGCGGCCACGATCCGCGCGCGGAGAAGGGTTCGCGACTGCGCCAGCGCTTCTGCCACAAACTGCTCTATTTCCCGGAGCAGTTCGGATCTATCTCCTGTGTGGGGTGCGGCCGCTGCGTCGCGTCCTGCCCGGTTAATATAGACATCAGGGAAATAATCAGAGATGTTCAAGAGCTAGGAGCCCGAGTTGGTTAAGGAAGCAGCAACTGACTTGATCACAAATCCGTTCGTGCCTTTTCCGGCGACCCTGAAAAGCGCGATCGAGCTGACATCAGACGTCAAGCTGTTCACCCTTGAGCTCGACAATCCCGCGGACGAATTCGACTACAAGCCGGGACAGTTCGCCTTTGTCTCAGCTTATGGGGTGGGCGAATCGCCGTTCGGCCTTACTTCGGTGCCATACCGCAAGGAAGGCCTGCAGTTTGCCGTCAGAAAGGTCGGAACTGTTACCACCGCCCTGCACCAGCTCGAGCCGGGCGCGAAAACGGGCGTTCGCGGTCCCTTCGGGAACTTCTTTCCCCTGGATGACTACAGGGGCAAGAACATCATCATAATCGGCGGTGGAATAGGCTTCGCGCCGCTCAGGCCCGTGATCAGGACTGTGCTCGACAACCGCAGCGACTACGGCGACGTGATCATTATCAACGGCGCACGCACTCCCGGCGACCTGTGTTTTTCCCCGGAGTTCGACGAGTGGTCTCGCTGTCCCTGCACGAATCTCGTGCTTACAGTCGACGCAGCTGACGTAAGCTGGAACGGACGTGTCGCGCTGGTCCCTGCGGTAGTGGCCGATCTCAAACCCTCTCCGCAAAATTCAGTAGCGATCATTTGCGGCCCACCCATCATGATAAGATTTACGCTCACAGAGATGAAGAAGCTGGGTTTTGAGGACGACCAGATTGTGACCACTCTGGAAGGCAAAATGAAGTGCGGTCTCGGAAAATGCTTCCGCTGCAACGTGGGTGAGAAGTATGTTTGCAGGGACGGCCCGGTCTTCACATTCGCTCAAATATCCCGGTTCATTGAGCAGTTCTGAACGCTCAAGCGTACTCAGGCGGAAAGGCCTCAACAGAGGCCTTTCTTATTATCGGAACGTTGAGCCCGGTGAAAGCCTACTTTATCGTGTCCACCAGGCTCCGCGTATTCTTGTCATCGCGCAGTCTGACCGGGAACACCGTCGGATAGCTGGTGAACCGTGGCACAGCTACAACGAGATCGCTGGGTATGATCCCGGTGGGGCAGATGCTGAAACACTCCTTGCAGGTCGGGCATGTTCTCAGGGCTATCTCGGGGAAAAAGACGACCTGTCGGTCCGTGCCCCTGCCTATGAACCCCACGGCATTAGCCTTCTTGACTTCAGCGCAGTACCTGACGCAGAGTCCGCAGAGTATACAGAAGGTAGGCTCGCGCTCGAGCTTGGTTTTATCTACGCCGTACCTGTCCGCCAGTTCCTCCTTCAAGCCGGGGGAACGCGCCTGCAGGAGCTCCATGATCACTTTCCTGATCTTGTTCACCTTCTCGGTCTGGGTATTCACGACCAGGCCTTCCTCGACCGGGTAAACACAGGAAGCCACAATCCTTGACATGTTCCCCCTGGCAATCTCCACGCTGCAGAGGCGGCACGCGCCAAACGGGGAAAGCCTGTCATCGTGACACAGCGTCGGTATTTTGATCCCCGCCTGCTTCGCGGCTTGAAGAACCGTTGCACCTGCTTCGACAGCGACCTCCACCCCATCAATCTTCATGTTCACCTGCTTCACTTTTCACCCCTTTTCTCACGCGATACCTTTCTCCTCAAAGGAGGGGGTGGAACCGGCTCACCAGAAAGCTTGGCCACCGCATTGAACCGGTCGGGACAGACATCGAAACATGTACCGCACTTGGTGCATTTCGACTGGTTGATGACATGGACCATGCCTTTTTCACCGGAAATAGCAGCGGTTGGACACGCCCTCAGGCAAATCATGCATGCCTGGCACTTGTCCGGCTGTATGTAGAAGGAAATCAGGTCCTTGCATACTCTGGCAGGGCACCGCTTCTCGTTTATGTGCGCTTCGTATTCGTCCCGGAAGTACTTGATGGTGGTGAGGACCGGGTTGGCAGCCGTCTGACCCAATGCGCACAGGGCTGCGTCCTTGAGCACGTCTGCCATATCTTCCATGACCTCGATGTCCCGTTCACGGCCCTCCCCGCGTACGATGCGCCCCAGGATCTTGTCAAGATGCCTTATGCCTTCCCGGCACGGTACGCACTTGCCGCACGACTCGTCGCTGAGGAAATTGACGAAATAGTGGGCTACATCGACCATGCAGGTATCCTCATCCATTACGATCATTCCGCCGGAACCCATCATCGCGCCTACACGGGTAAGCTCGTCAAAATCGACAGGCTTGTCCAGGAATTCTTCCGGGATGCATCCACCCGAAGGACCGCCGGTCTGTACCGCTTTGAACTTCTTGTTGTTCAGGATACCGCCGCCGATGTCGTAAATTATCTGCCTGAGGCTGGTGCCCATTGGGACCTCGACCAGGCCGGTATTATTGACTTTGCCAACAAGGGAGAATATTTTGGTGCCTTTGCTTCCCTCGGTCCCGATGGAACGGTACCATTCGGCGCCTTTCTTTACTATCAGCGGTATGTTCGCCCAGGTCTCGACGTTATTGAGGTTGCTGGGCTTACCCCATAGACCGCTGATCGATGTCCGGATGTACTTTGGTCGAGGCTCGCCTACCCGGCCCTCGATGGCGCTCATGAGCGCGCTTGACTCGCCCGAGACGAAAGCGCCGGCACCCTTATGGACTTCGACACTGAAATCGAAGCCTGAGCCCAGGATGTTCTTCCCCAGAAAACCGTATTCCTCGGCCTGCCTGATAGCCAGGAGCGTATTCTCGGTAGCAAGCGGGTACTCCTGCCGCACATAGACGAAGCCTTTGCTCGCTCCAATCGCGTACCCGCCTATGATGAGCCCCTCCAGTACGCTGTGGGGGTTGCCCTCCATCAGGGACCGGTCCATGTAAGCGCCCGGGTCGCCCTCGTCGCAGTTCACGATAACGTACCTTGCGTCCGCGGGCGAATTGCGGGTGGTCTCCCATTTGGCGCCAGCCGGGAACCCGGCGCCACCCCTGCCGCGCACGTTTGATTTCTTGACCTCGTCAAGCACTTCCTGCGGCGACATTTTGGTGACCGCCCTGGCAAGCGCTTCATACCCGCCGATGGCTATGTAGTCCTCGATGCTCCTTGGATCAATCAGCCTGTTGTTTCCGAAGACAATCCGGGACTGATGCTTGTAGAAAGGTATCTCGGACTCTTTCGATACCCTGTGTCCATTCCCGGGAATCCTGTAGGTGAGCCGCTCCACGACTTTCTGTTCCAGCAAAGTCTGGGACACTATTTCAGGGACATCCTCCGGGCTCACCTTCAAATAGCATATCTCCAGCGGGAAAATTACGACGATCGGGCCCTTCTCGCAGAAACCGTGGCACCCGGTACGACGTATATCAACTTGCTCCGTCAAGCCCTTCGCTGAGAACTCTTTGGAGAAGGCTTCTGTCACTGCTTCGCAACCCAATGCATGGCAGCCGGTACCAGAGCAAATGGTCACGCATAGTCTGTTCCTGTCTATACTCGACTGTATTTTCTGCCAGAGAGCATCAAGATCGGCCAGCGAGTTGATTTTGCCTGCCATTTAACCACTCCTTATTCACGATCAGCTAATATCTTCTCCAGGTCGGCTATCGAGGGATTGCTGAAAGTCTCGTCATCGATCACGATGGCGGGCGCGATCGCGCAGCAACCCAGGCAGTTCACTGTTTCCATAGTGAACCGCTGGTCCTGCGTAGTCTCGCCGGGCTCAAGACTCAACACCTGCGATGCCCTGTCCAGCAGGGTCTTTGCTCCTCGTACGTGACAGGCAGTACCTGAGCATACCCTGACCAGGTGACGGCCCCTGGGAACGAGGCTGAAAGCCTTGTAAAAGGTGGCGATCTGGTATATCTGGTTCATGGGGATGCCCAGATGCCGGCTGATCCACAAAAGCGCTTCCTTCGGCAGCCAGTTGTACTCCCGCTGGACCTCAAGGAGTATCTGGATCAGGTGACTGTCATCCTTGTTGTGCCTGTCGATTATTTCATCAACCCGGCTAAGCGTAGTAACCATCCTTCTCATAACCTCCTCGTTCTCGAACGGCGCCGCACCGGCAAAACCCGTGGGATGTCCCGCCAGCGATTCCAGCCCGCCCAGCAGGACTTCCGACTGGGTCCTGTAACCGTGGCTCTCCCTGACCCTCGCCAGCAGATTCTCCTGCTCCGGCGTCATCCGTACGCCGACGAACCGTGACTTCCTCAATCTCTCCGGCATTTCGTTTAACAGTTTAACAAATGCTCCGCAAATGTACAACACTCCTTGTGTTGTCCTCAGGGCTTGATTTGTACTGCACGATATGTTTGAATGTCTCTGCTGCCAGCTCCCTCCATTCGAGCCGCCAAGCACAACGAAATATGCTTCAGTCTCTTGAGTAGTCCTGCTGCTAATCAAGTAAGGTTGGAAAAGGAGTAGTAGGAGTGAAAAGGGTGATATCAACGGCGCTCTTGCTGGTCATGGTTCTCGGCATGTTTGGTCTGCTTGCCTGCGGTGGTGGCGGCGGGGCAGCATCCCCCACGCCGACACCGGCGGTGACAGCTACGCCCACACCCGGCACAAGTCCTGCACCAGACGGTCCGTCGGGCTTCACCTGGAACGACATGCCGATCTACCCTGGAGCCCACTAGGCGCAGCAAGCAAGCTGGTCTCTTCCCCCTGCCGAGGACGAGGATTTCTCAAGAGTTGAGTGGCGCTACTACGAGACTGCTGACGCCCCCGGCGCGGTCATTGACTTCTACAAGAACCAGATGCCCGGCAAGGGCTGGACACAGACTATGTGGACGGAAGCTGGTGAGTTGTCCTGGGGTTTCTATCAGAAGAATGGGGAGCAGGATGTGGCATGGGTCTGGGCCGGCCTCCAGGGAGAGAAGACCGGTTTCGCCCTCATGAGAGGTGCGCAATAGCCGGGCAGCAGGCTGCCTGGCAAACACCAGGGGCTTCTGCAAATTCAGCATGGGAACGGCTTTGCGCTTGCCGCAAGGCACGATTACTGCCTGGACTGCAATAGATCCTGTTCCACACCGCTTATCGAGCAACGGAGTATGGGTTTGAGGAGGCATCGTGGATAAATGGATTCTGGTGGTAGAAAGCAACTGTCTGGATCCCTCAAAAGAGCGGGAGTTCAACCAGTGGTATGACAGAATCCATCTGCCGGACATACTCGCGATGGCGGGAGCGGTGCGCGCATCACGGTACGAGAACCCAAACCCTGGTGAGCAGGGCGGCCGCTATATAGCCCTCTATGAGCTGGAGACCGAAGACGCCGTGGGATTTGTGCAGTCGCTGGCCGAGAATATGGGCAAATGGATTGAACAGGAGCGCCTGAGCCCTTTGCTGCAGGCAGTCTCCGCCTCACTATACCGGATGATAACGCCACCGGTCGGCAAAGAATAAGCGGGCGTTCCGCCGCGGCAGCGAATTCACGTCCTCGAGAGATGAGTCCGTTCGAGGTCGCCAGACTCGTACAACGCTAGAGCGGCGGTTACAAGGCCGGCTGTCTCGGCGCGCAGCACCCTGCGTCCGAGGCTGACCACCTCGATTCCGTGCTTCCTGGCTGTTTCCACCTCGTCATCCGTGAAGCCGCCTTCCGGCCCTATCAATATGCTCACCTTATCCATATCGCTGGTTTGCCGGAAGCGCGTCAATACCCCGCGAATATCCGCTGTTTGCTCACTCTCCCAGGGCAGTATCGCGACCGGTCCGCACACCCGGCAGGCGGCTTCAAAGGAGAGCACGGGGCGAATGGCGGGAAGTTCTCCCCGCCCTGACTGCTGGGCAGCCTCAGTGACGATGTTCCGCCACCGTTCGGCACGGCTTTCCGAAGCGAGGGATGCCACGCATCTTGAACAGACGACAGGTACAAATGAAGCTACCCCGATCTCGGTACACTTCTGGAGGACAAACTCAAAATTGCTGCCTTTGATCAGTGCCTGGTAGAGCGTGATCCTCGTGCGGGGCTCGCCCCTTGCGGGAGCCGCGCTCACCACGCAGCCCTGCAATCCCCCGTTCGGCGCATGTACAAGCTCGACGACATACTCATTACCCTGGCCATCCAGAAGGACAATCAAGTCTCCTTTGTTCAAACGGAGCACGTTGCGGAGTCTGTGGCCCAGTGCGGGATCGAACTGCACGCTGTCGCCGGCGATATAATTCGGACGGACAAAGAACCGGTGCATTTTGCCTTTCGGTCGAACTGGAAAACAGCAGCCTTCCTCAGTTCGAGGCGCCGAATGTATCCTTGACCTTGTCGAAGAAGCTCTTCTCCTCGCGGGGTAAGGACGCAGGCCCGAGCATTTTGGCCAGGTCCCTGAATAGCTTCTTCTGCTTCGCATCCAGCGCTTGCGGAGTCACTACGTGGACCCTGATAAGCTGGTCTCCCCTGCCGTAGCCGCGCAAGTTGGGGACGCCTTTCTCTTTCAAGCGAAAAACACGCCCGCTCTGGCACCCTGCCGGAACTCTGAACGGAATATCCCCTTCAAGACCCGGTATCTGTATTTCGTCGCCGAGCGCGGCCTGGGCGAAGTTAACCGGCAGCTCATAGACAATGTCGTTGCCGACCCGCTCGAACTGCGGATGCTTCCTGACTGAAAGGGTTACCAGTAGGTTCCCCGGGTTACCGCCGTTGCGACCGCAGTCACCTTCTCCGCTCAGGCGGATCTGATTTCCGTCATCCACTCCTGCGGGCACTTTCAGCAATATCTTGCGGGTCATCCGTTGCTTGCCCTGCCCCTTGCAGTTGCGGCAGGGAGTATTTATGACAATCCCTTCTCCATTACAGTGTGGGCACGGGGCCACGTTAATGAACTGCCCGAATACGCTGCGCTGAGAACGGCGCACCTCGCCGGCTCCGTTACACGTTGAACATGTGTCCGGCCTGGTACCCGGCTCGCTGCGGGAGCCGTGGCAGGCCGAACACCTCTCCGTCCGCACTATTTCCAGTTCCTTCTCACACCCGAAGACGGCTTCCTCAAAGGAAATGCTCACGGAGTAATGAAGGTCCCCGCCTTTTTGCGCGCCTGTTCGCCGGCCACGGCCGGTGCCCCCGCCGAAGAAGGCATCGAAGATATCACCAAAACCGCCGAACTCGAAACCTTCAAAGCCCCGTCCGAAGCCCTGGCCGGGTGCGGCATGGCCGAACATATCATAGGCAGCCCGCTTATCCGTATCGCGCAGGACTTCAAAGGCCTCGTTGATTTCCTTGAAAGTCTGTTCGGCCCCGTCGTTCTTGTTGCGATCAGGGTGATACTCGAATGCCAGCTTCCGGTAGGCTTTCTTGATTTCCTCCGGCGTGGCGTTCCTGGTTATGCCCAGTATATCGTAATAGTCTCGTTTTGTAGCCATAGCCTCTAAACTCTGCAATCCTATATTATAGCCGCCCCACGCACGTGATTCAAGATCGGGTCGGCCTGCTGTTAATGGTCTACGATTTTGTCAGTAGTTAACTGATCAGGGAAAATGTCAGTC
>JACUUS010000069.1 GCA_014859215.1 Dehalococcoidia bacterium
CTTCTCTGATCATGGAGAGGACCCTTCCCGGCAGGCTTGACCCGGTTATGGACCTTAACTAGAAACCAGCTTTGGGAAAGCCGCCGCGTGAGTCATTACGGCGGCTTTCTGCTTTCCTCGGGGGAGCCGAAGCTGGTTTGGGCTGGAGGAAAGTTGAAGAAAATCCAGCAAAAATGCTTGACAAAAATCCTTTCGCATGATAAGTTTGAGACAGTCGCAACCGATCCCTGTTGCGACTTGTTCTCCACAGATGCTCTTGGGCCGTAACCATTAAGGGCCTCGCCTCCGAGGCCCTTAATGGTTCAGGGCCTTTTCACCACTGCGGACAACCTGTCAACCTGGTCCTCGAATGCTGAACATGTATTTCAGGCATTCCCAGGGTGCCTCAGCCTCCTGTGCACGAAGACTTTGTGGCAACCGCTTCTTCGGCTTTATCCAGCGAGCGAAGGCTAACTCAACTCCAGACTCCTTCTCTTGTTTAGCGGACGCGGTTGTTGAGAGGCAGTTGAAAAAATTGCCTGCCTGCGTAATAATTCTGCCCAGTCGACTGGTTAACACCGAAAACGGTGGAGGTCTGGCATGCGCAACAAGAGCGGATCAGCCTCACGCGGATTCCGGATCACTGACATGCCGTCCCAGAAGATGGCGGTAGTCCACACTATCGGCGACCCGAATAAGGTTGGGCCTGATGCTATGCGGGCGCTGTATGGCGCTGTCTACAAGCTGAAGTTCGATCTCAAGAAGCGGGGCATGGAATTCAGAGTCTTGATTGATGAGAGTGGTCATGGAATATCCGGAATGCATGAGGAAGAGTATCTTACGAGGCCGACGGCAAAGGTTCCTAAAACGGTGATCCGCTACCCGATCAGGGTCCAAGACGCTGTATAATCCTTTGACGGGCATTCGCTATTCGTAGAAGCCGGGCAGCGCAGACGAGACAAAATACTGAGTCTTGTTAACGAGTATCATTGCGTAGACCTACTTAGTTGTGGTATAGTGTTTCCTAGAAGTCCTGGGGAGGTATTGGATGTACGATTTTCACTACGCTGAAACAGCCATGACCACATGGGCGGTCTTGCGCCAGACGTGGACGGCTGTGAACAAGGTGGCCGAGGTCAAACTGGCAAAGGTAGGCCTGACGCCTGAAAAGGCCGCCGTCCTGTGGGCGTGCAGGGACTATATGGGCACCCTGACCCCGGCCGAGATATCCCGCCTGGTTTTCCGCGAAAACCAGACAATCGCCGGTCTGCTCAACAGAATGGAGAAGGAGGGACTGGTCAAGCGCATTCCCAAACGCAAAGGTCGCCCTTTCACCGAGGTCAAGATAACCGAGAAGGGAAGGAAGCTGACCGACCCCGGAATTGAGGTCTTGAAAAAGGTCATCAGGGGGCTCGTTGCCGACGTCAGTCCCGAAGAGCAGGAAGTGCTCCAGGCCACGCTTCGAAAGCTCCGGAACAGGATGCTTGACGAGCTGCATATGGAGATCAAGAAGCCGCCCGCATACGATCCCGAGAAGCCCATCCCTCTGAGTTGGTGAGACACAACGCACGCGGGCATGATCGGAGTCCGGGCGATTTCGGAAACTCTTAATCTGTCTGTTAGAACAGGCTGAGTATGCTCTTGCTTCTTGGCCTGTTCTTTTTTGTTTTCCCCAGGGCTTACCTTGAACTGCCCGTCATAATGTACAGGGGTCAGCTTGAGATCAGATATCGGCGACAATGTCCGAACCTTGTTCAGCCCTGACTCGATAGCTGTCTTCGGCTCTTTCAAGGAGCTCGTCGGGCTGGGATGGGGCCTGCTGAAGAACCTGAACGACTTCGGTTTTAAAGGCAGGGTATACCCGGTAAATCCGTCTTACGCGGAGGTAATGGGGCTCAAGGTACACCCTGGCATTGAAGAAATTCAGGGGCAAGTGGATCTGGCAGTTATCATTACGCCGCCGCCTGCGGTTACCTCGGTTGTGCGGCAGTGTGCCGCGAAGGGGGTCAAGGCCGCTGTTATCGTTACAGAGAATTTCGCTGAGGCGGATCAGGAAGGGGCCAGACTCCAGCGCGAACTGGTCGAAATCAGGGACAGGACTGGTATCCGCATTCTGGGGCCGAACACGGTCGGGGTAATCAACGCCAGAAACGGCCTCATTACGATTCCGTACCTCATCGGTTACGACCATATTCGCCAGGGCGGCATCGCGTACTGCAGCCAGAGCGGTATCGCGGCCGCGCAATGCCAGCCTCTTCAGGACCGGGGCTACCCCATAAGCAAGATGTGTGACCTCGGGAACAAGTGCGATTTGGATGAAGTCGACATGCTGGAATACTTTCTTGCAGATCGGGAGACAACTGTGCTCTCGATGCACCTGGAAGATGTCAGGCACGGTCGGGAGTTCGTCGACGCCGCGCGCCGGTTCACCGCCGCTAAACCTCTGATTGTATTCAAACCTGCCCGCACCGAAGCGGGAGCCCGGGCATCGGCCTCTCATACGGCCTCGCTGGCAGGGAACGACAGGATATACGACGAGGCTCTCAAACAGGCAGGGGCATTGCGGGTGGATACCTGGCAGGAATTCTGGGATGTACCCAAAATGTTCGAGATGAGGCCCTTATCACGCGGGAACCGGATAGGGATTGTTAGCCACAGCGGTGGGGCCGGGGTGGTTGCCGTGGATGCGGCAGTGCGGGCGGGTCTTGAGATTGCCGAGTTCTCGCCGGAAACGATCTCGAAGCTCAAGGATATTTCTCCCAGGCTGGCCAGGAACCCGGTCGACCTTGGCCCTGTGCTCTCGCCGGCAGCTGACCCTTTCCAAATCCAGGAACAGGTTCTTAGAGCCGTTCTCAGCGATCCGAACCTGGACTGTGCGTTCATCGTCATTTATGTGGGCGTGCTTGCGCCTATCCAGCTCGTGGCGGAGGTCTTCGAGCGTGCCATGAAGGATATCTCTAAACCGGTGGCTATCTGGGTTTATGGGACGCGGCTGTCGCTTCTGGCGGAGATGTCCAGAGAATTGGACAGTCGCTGCCTGCCGACGTACACTGATACCGAAACCGCTCTGAAAGCCCTGGCAACGCAGGCGAGGTATTCCCGATATATGGGTCAGCGGGCGGTCTCAGGACTGAAGCGGGAGAAGACATGAATGAGCTTGAATTCGGCCAGGTCTTGCTTCTGGTTATTCCCCTGGCCCTGGTACAGATAGGCCTCCTCGTCTTCGCTCTGTATGACCTGATCAAGCGAGAACGGGTCAGGGGCGGGAACAAGCTCCTGTGGGGACTCATTATTGTACTTCTCGGCTTCCTTGGCCCTATTCTCTATTTCATGCTCGGAAGAGAGGACTAAGGTTGTATGCAGTAGAGTGCCGCGGCCTGACCCGGACATATGGCAATATAGTGGCCCTGGACAATCTGGATATTTCTGTTGAAGAAGGTGTTATATTCGGATTTCTCGGCCCTAACGGGGCAGGGAAGACTACGACCCTTAGAATCCTCACGGGCCTGGGAAGAGCAACCAGCGGCTCCGCCCGAGTTGCGGGCGAGGTCGTCAGGCCGAACTCCACGCCTCTTCAGAGCAAGATAGGGTATTTGCCGGAGGAACCCGCGTTCTACAACTGGATGACGGGGAGGGAGTTCCTGACTTATGCCGGGCGTCTGTTCCGGCTGCCCGGTGCTGAGACAGCCAGACGCTGTGACGAACTCCTGGAACTCGTTGACCTTTCTGGTGCAGCCTCACGCCGGATCGGGGGCTATTCACGTGGGATGCGGCAGAGGCTCGGTATTGCACAGGCGCTGATTAACCGGCCGGCCGTATTGTTTCTTGACGAGCCGGGATCGGCCCTGGACCCGCTTGGTAGAGCGGAAGTCTTGCAGACGCTTCTTCGCCTCAAGGCCCAGGCCACGACCGTATTCCTTTCCAGTCATATCCTGGCAGATGTTGAAAGGGTCTGTGACATTGTGGCAATCGTCGATAAGGGCCGGCTTGTCGTGAAGGCGAGCATAGAGGAATTGCGCAGGCGTTTTGCCCGATCTCTGTTCGAGCTCGAGTTTGAAGAGAAGGCAGCGTCTCTTGCAGACGCACTCGGGAAAACGCCCTGGGTCGAGAAGGTGGATGTCTTTGATGGTGAGAGAAGACTCGTGGTCTCGACTAGCGACGTTTCCACAGCAAAACGGGAACTGCCCGGCCTGGTTGCAGGGAGCGGCCTTGCCCTCCATCGTTATGAGCTGGTGCTCCCCACCCTGGAGCAGGTATTTATTGAACTCGTAGGTAAGAAGGGGGGATAGTGTCCGGTTTTGGCACCCTGTTGAGAAAGGAACTGAAGGAGAGCCTGAGGACCTACAAGCTCCTGATTGTTCTGGCTGTCTTCTTCATACTGGGCCTCGCCACCCCGCTGGTTTTCTACTTTTTGCCGTCCCTGGTCCCGGGCGATGAGTTTCCCTTGCCCGAGTTCACAGCAGCAGAAATCGCAGCCGAATATATCAGTACAATAGGTCAGATAGGGCTGATCGCGGCGATACTCGTTGCTATGGGATCGGTGGCTCGCGAACGGGAATCGGGCACAGCGGCGACGACCCTGGTCAAACCTGTGGGGGCGGGACCTTTCATTGCGGCCAAGCTCACAGGTCTTGCCCTGGTTTTCATAGCTGGAGTAGCCCTCGGGTCTGCCGGAGCTTATCTTTACACCACCGTACTTTTCGAAGACCCCGGGGCGACAAGTTTCGCCGGCGCCGCTCTCCTCGCCGGGCTTTATTTGCTTATTTGCCTGGCCGTTACGGTGATGTTTAGCTCGTTCTTCAAGAATCAACTGGCGGCGGGAGGGCTCGCACTCATAGTCATGGTTGCCCTTACAGCCATTTCGGCTTTGCCTGTGATGGATGAATACGCTCCTGGCGCGCTGCTTACCTGGGCCGGGAACCAGGCTGCCGGGCAGAATGTCAGCCATTGGGGATCCGTAATCGTCGGGACATCCCTCGTCGCAATTGCTGGTATTACAGGCTGGCAGGTGTTCAAGACGAGAGAGCTCTAGCCGCCCCCTGACGAAGCGGAATCTCTCCGGTTCACCCTGTTTGACCAGCCATATGTGGATGGTACCTTTCGATTCCTCACGACAGCGCCAGGCCGACCGTATCGTAGGATCAGTCGGGATCGGATACCGTGTATAATAGGGAAAGGCGCGATGGGGAGGCAAGGTTTGAGAGTTGTCCGATTTGCATTGAGAGGCAAGGCCAGGTACGGAGTGCTGGAGAATGGGGTAATCCGCGGTTTAACAGGAAGCCCCTTCGAACGAGCGATCTCAGCTCGTTCCTGGGATGGGAGCGAGTACCCGGCTCAGGATATGAGGCTTCTTGCGCCGTGCGTACCTTCCAAGATAATCGGACTGGGGGTCAACTATGAGAGCCATATCGAGGAAACTGGCATTCCAAGACCGGCGGCACCACTTATCTTTCTTAAGCCGTCCACGGCAGTCATAGGGCCCGATGAGACAATCCTGTTGCCCTGGTTTGCGAGACGGGTGGACTACGAGGGAGAGCTAGGGGTAGTCATTGGCAGGAAAGCGAGGCATGTTTCCGAGGAGAGCGTGCCGGAATATGTCCTCGGCTACACGTGTGTGAACGATGTTACTGAACGCCACAACCAGAAAGAGGACGGCCAGTGGACGAGGGCTAAGAGCTACGATACCTTCGCCCCACTCGGCCCCTGGATCGAAACGGAGGTCGAGCCAGACGATCTGCTTCTGGAGACATTTGTTAACGGCGAACTCCGGCAGTCGGCTCGTACGAGTGGACTCATATTCGGAATCGGGAAACTGGTAAGCTTCATTTCCCACGTCATGACGCTTCTGCCCGGAGACGTAATTGCTACGGGGACTCCCGCCGGCATCGGTCGGCTCAGCGCGGGAGACGTGGTGGAGATCAGGATCGAGAAAATCGGCATATTAAGGAACGCTGTGGCCAGGCTGGAAGAGCCGTAAGGGAGGCTGAAGTGGAAACCGGAGCACTGGTGGTATTCGTGACCGTCGGCAGTGATGAGGAGGCCGGCAAGATATCCGAATCTGTGCTGAGCCGCCGAAAAGCCGCTTGCGTTAATATTGTTAAGGGGGTGGAATCCCTGTACTGGTGGGAAGGCAGTATTCATCATGACAGGGAGAACCTCCTTATCATCAAGACGAGAACTGACCTTTTCGAAGAGTTGATGGACGTGGTCAGGAAGACACACAGCTACGAGGTGCCGGAGATTATTGCCTTGCCTGTCGTCCAGGGAAACCCTGATTACCTTGCCTGGATCGGTAAGGAAACGATACCCGATGAAAGAAGAGTGGAAATCATCATCGGGGATCTCGCTTTGGCAGCCTTGCTCAATGACTCCAGCACGGCGAAGCAGGTATGGGAAGCCCTTCCGCTTACTTCACAGGCCAACGTATGGGGAGAGGAGGCCTATTTCCAGATACCTGTAAGAGCGGGGCTCGAGGAAGACGCCAGGGAAATCCTGGAACTGGGCGAAATAGCCTACTGGCCTGAAGGAAGAGCTCTCTGTCTGTTTTTCGGAAAAACTCCCGCCGGCAAAGGGGATGATATCCGCGCGATCAGCCCGGTCAATGTCATCGGCAGGGTTCAGGGCACCCCTGATCTCTACAGGAAAACGCTGCGGAAGCTCGAGCGGGGCGAGATTATTACGATCAGGGGTTTGTGATGGCTTCGAACAGGAAATCACAGGAGCCCGCCGGTGGAGGGTTCGAAAGACCCGGCATCTTCAGGCCGCCGAGCGAGAGGAACAGCTACTTTCTACCGCTTACCAGAGGCTGCTCCAACAGCACCTGCACTTTCTGCGGACTGTATGGCGCGAAGCTCAGGATGAGAGCGGTTGCGGAAGCCAGGCAGGAAATTGACGCTCTCGCTCTCTTCATGAAGCATGGCCTGCGAATCCCGGAGATCGATCACGTGGTCTATGCCGTGGCGCAGCAATGGGATGGCAGGCGAGTTTTCCTTCAGGATGGAGACGCGCTTGTTTATCCGCATCCGGGGCTGGTCGAAGTCCTCCGCCACCTGAACGAGAAATTCCCCGACCTTGAGCGAATAGGGACTTATGCCACCCCCCAGGACATTCTGCGCAGAACGCGGGAAGAGCTCATCGCACTGAGAGAGCAGAAGCTCTCCATTCTCTACGTGGGAGTAGAGAGCGGAGATGACGAAGTACTGCTCAGAATCAGGAAGGGAGTAGACCATGATCAGATAGTGGCGGCTGGAAGGAAGGCGAAGGAAGCAGGTCTGGTCCTTTCCTTAACCGTCATCCTGGGTCTCGGAGGTGTCGGGGGAAGCAGAAGGCATGTCCTGGAAACCGCCAGGGTGTTGAGTGAGATCGACCCCGAATATGTGGGGGCTTTGACTTTGACTCTCGTTCCCGGCACCCCTTTATGGGAGGACTGGAAGCAGGGTACTTTTTAGGCCATTTCTCCCTTCGAATCGCTGGCTGAGCTGAAGGGGTTGGTCGAGCATGCGGTCTTCTCGGACTGCTTTTTCAGCTCGATGCACGCCTCCAATTATCTATCAGTGCGGGGCTCTCTGCCTGCGGATAAGGACAAGATGCTGGCCCAACTGGAGAGTGTTCTTGCCAGGCGTGATCCTGCTCTCTTACGCCCTGAATTCCTGAGGGGGCTCTAGCCGGAGGAGGTTGAAGATGACGGTGCAGGATGAAATAACGCGGGCTGTTAGTGAGCTTGCCGGAAGCAGTCATGCTATAGCTCTGACTGGCGCAGGCATCTCGACCGAGTCAGGTATTCCTGATTATAGAGGACCGAAGGGCGTCTGGACGCTTGACAAGCAGGCTGAAGCTAAGGCCTACGAAAGATACGAGATGTTCCTCGGAAACCCGCGGCATTACTGGGAGGAGATGCTGAGCGGGCAGGGAGCTCATGGGGCGTTCTATGCCGCACTGAGGTATGCCCAGCCCAATCCCGGTCATCGTGCGCTGGCGGAGCTTGAGAGAGTCGGTGTTCTCAAGCATGTGATTACCCAGAATATTGACGGTTTGCATCGGAGGGCGGGGAGCAGGAACGTGGTCGAGTATCATGGGAGCGTTGACAGGATAAGGTGCCCTGCGTGCGGGAGCAGGCGCGGCTTTGAATCCGTAACTCCCGGCAATCTGCCGCCTTACTGCACGTGCGGTGGAGTGATGAAGTACGATGTGGTGCATTTCAAGGAACCGATTCCTTTCGATGTGATGGAAGAGGCGGAGCACCAGGCAAGGGTGTGCGACATCATGCTGATATGCGGCACATCAGCAGTTGTGTATCCATTCGCTGCTCTTCCCCGTACCGCGAAGCTGGGCGGCAAATCGACCATAAGCATAATTGAGGTGAATGCGGAGCCCACGCCCCTCACGCTGGAGGGCGTGACCGACTATTTCATTCAGGGTAAGACGGGTGAGATATTGCCGGAAATCGCGGCGGCGGTGCGCAAGATAAAGGCGGGGGAGTAGCCCGCTTGCCTGTCCGGCCCGGCGTCAAGCCCGAAGCGTCCTCACTACCTGCCCCATTCTCGCCAGAATATGTAACCGACAGATGATACCAGGAGTAAGAGGAGAATGCCCGCTGCGACAATACCCGCTGTAACCCAGACAGGGGTACCCGCCCCCGGCTCGGTGCTTGAAGATGAGGCTGTCAGGTCCAGCCTGACCGTTTCTCCAAATCGCAGCACCGCTGACTGGTCCGCGACAGTCTTGCCTACTCTGAAAGTCACCACCGAACCGTCTGGAAAAGACTCGCCAGCCAACCTGTGTATGGTTATCGAATAGGTGGAGGGCCCGGAGCGTGCGGGGGTCAGGTTTGTGTACTCTCTGCCATCCAGCTGCGCTGTGATCACGGTGCCATCGGGCACTTCCTTCCCGTCGAGCTTGACGAGTCCCGAGAATGAGCACCAATCCCCGTCACCCGCGGACGCAGAGCCCGCAGGCACAAGCGCAAGCACAGCCGCGACCAGTGCGGCCAGCAATAACTTCTCGAGCTTCCTCTGTGTGCAACTCATGTCAGGAGGATTGGTGAGATTTGTTGTTACGGATTGCAGCGCTATGTATAATACCACACAACGACGTATGCTGGAGCGGACTGAGAATTATGGACGACGCCGAGACTCGCGAAATCGAAACCATCAGGGCTCTTGTGGAGTACACATGGAAACAGGAGAATATCGACAGGATCAGCGCGGAAATTCGAGAGTACATCGAGCGAATTGTCACTGAGGTCAGAGAGCAAATCGCCGGGCGGGTCCTCCCCGAAACGATAGACGAGCTCGAAACACGGATAGCGGCCAAAATAAGAGGAGAAATCCGGGATATTCTCCAGAACGAATTCAGGCAGGCCGAGCCGGACATGAATAGCCGCGAATTAGCCGGAACCGCCGTGATTCAGAGGAATCGGGTGCCGGCAAAGGTACTCCTGGCTTTAGGCCTCAGCTTTGCCGGAATCGGGATCGGGATCGCTATAGCCGCCCTTGCTGGGCTTATGCGTTGAATGTCCCCGGTCCGAGCCCGGTAGACCGCTTAAATGAAAGAGGGAGTATGAGCAAGGTCCTTATTCTGGCCCCATTCAGCGATACGCAGCTCGAAAGACTGCGGTCTCGACTGGAGGTCATGTACGAAAGCTGGATGGATACGGGCAAACTTCTTTCATCTGAGCAGTTCATCGAACGGTTAGAAGGGGATGGCATAGATTTTCTTGTCGTCGAGGCTGACTTTGTTCAGCGTGATGTTTTTGAGAAAGTAAGCAGACTTCAGTTGCTTGGCGTATGCCGGGGGGACGCCTTTCAGATTGACGTCCAGGCAGCCACAGACAATGGCGTACTGGTAGTAAACACCCCGGCCAGGAACGCCACGGCCGTTGCCGAGCTGACGGTGGGACTGATGCTCTCGCTGGCGAGGAGGATCACTGAAGCTCACGATATGGTGCGGTCCGGTCGGTGGGTGGACCCGACCGCCGCCTATTTCTCGATGCGAGGTTCCGAGCTTTCCGGCAAGACGATTGGTATTATCGGGTTCGGCGCCATCGGGCGGAAGGTAGCGAAATTCGTGAGCGCTTTTGATACGGCCGTTCTGGCCTGTGACCCCTACATCACAGCCGAGCAGATGGGTGACTGCGGCGCTGAAAAGGTCTCTCTTGATCAGTTGATGAGTGTATCTGATTACGTGTCTATACACTGCTCTACCATAGCCGGGACGGTCGGACTCATTAATGAGCGTAGAATCGCCATGATGAAGCAGACCGCATACCTGGTAAACGCCGCGAGTTCCTACGTCATTGATGAGGAAGCCCTCTTCACGGCCCTCAAAGAGAGGCGCATTGCGGGGGCAGGTTTCGATGTGTACAGCTCCTGGCCGGTGCGGGCCGACAGCCCGCTGCTCACACTGGACAATGTAGTGCTTACTCCGCATATCGGCGGCGCTACAGCCGAGACCATTGAGCGTCATTCGACCATGATAGCGGACGACATTGAGAGATACCTGAACGGGGAACGGCCGTTGCATCTGCTCAATCCAGAGATATGGGGACGAAGTGCCGGATAAATATCTCCTTTCCGTCGACGCTGGTTCAAGCGGAGGCCGGGCTCACATCATCGACCTGCGGGGTAACGTAGTTGCATCGGCCAGCCGCGACTGGTCCTACACGGTGCCTGAGGGCGCAGGTCCGCTGGCCAAAGAGTTTGATCCGGAGGAGTTCTGGAATACCATATGCACGCTTATCCGGGAGA
>JACUUS010000070.1 GCA_014859215.1 Dehalococcoidia bacterium
CGCAGCCGGACTCGGAGGCATATACAGTCCTGTGGGCGTGGGTACCGTCCTGGAAGTCGGCAAAGAGAAGAAGACCATAAGTGACAGAGAGTTCCTTTTCGAGGACCCCGTAAGAGCTGACTATGCTTTCATCAGGGCGCACAGGGCAGACCGTCTAGGCAACCTGGTATACCAGGGCACTTATCGCACCGACCAGCCTCTCATGGCCATGGCGGCTGAGGTAACGATAGCCGAAGTAGACCAGATCGTGGAAGTCGGAGAAATCGACCCGGAGCAGGTAGTCACGCACGGTATCTTTGTTGACCGTATTGTGGAGATACCACCGGAAGGGCTGGGGACGCGCAAAAGGCAGAGAGAGCTTATCGCCAGATTAGGCAGCATTGATCTTTCGAAGAAGATGCTTTTCAGACAGGCGCGCGGCGAGGGAGATCTTCTTCCCGGGGCGAATAACGGTTCCAGACAGAGATTGGACAGGGACACAATGGCCATGAGGGCAGCCAGAGAACTCAAGGACGGCGATTGCGTGAACCTGGGTCTGGGCATGCCCAGTCTGTGCGCCCTCCACGTTCCGGAAGGCGTTGTTTTCCAGTCAGAAAACGGCGTAATCGGCTACGGCCCGCTGGTGATGGAGGATGAAGTGGAGAAGGCTGAGTTTCACCGCGTCGATGCCGGAGGCAGGTTCTGGACAATGGTCCCCGGCGTAGCCCTGTGTGACTTGATGACTTCTTTCGCTCTGATTAGAAGCGGCCGTCTAATTACTATCCTGGGAGCCCTCGAGGTCTCCGAAAAGGGGGACCTGGCGAACTGGAACAGGGGCGGTGACGCCCTGGGCGGGACTATCGGCGGCGGAATGGACCTGGCCGCGGGCGCCAGGAAGGTCATTGTCACGATGGAGCATACTACAAGGGATGGCAAGCCCAAGATTGTGGAGTCCTGTTCATGCCCTCTCACTGCACGGCGTTGCGTCGACCTGATTATTACTGACCTCGCCGTGCTCGAAGTGACTCCCGACGGTCTAGTCCTCAAAGAGGTAGCGCCCGGCTGGACAGCGGAAGAGGTCCAGGCGCTTACCGGACCTCGTTTCAAGGCGGCCGCTGATCTGAAAGAAATAGAGCTCTAGACGGTTGCGGGATAAGCGGTTGTCAGTTTGGCACGGCTTTGATATAATTACAGGAGCGCGATTCCGACTAATGCGATTCCAGGAACGTATTTAAGGTGGAGCTTGGCGAACCTCTCGCTCGTGCAGCCGGGAGGTTCCTGTTTTGAATAGCGGTTCAGAGAGAGATATGGCGTCCAGGGAAATGGATAAGCTCGACCCGGCAGACCGCCTGGAGAGAATGAGGCACTCCGCAGCTCACATCATGGCTGAGGCCGTTCTCAAATTATTCCCCGAAACGAAGTTCGGGATAAACCCTGCTATAGCCGACGGCTTCTATTACGACTTCGAACTGCCAAGGTCATTGACTCCCGAAGACCTCGAAATAATCGAAGCCAAGATGCTGGAGATCATAGGCGCCGACAGCCCGTTTATCACGGAAGAGGTCGACAAGAAGACTGCCCGGGATCTGTTCCGCACGCAGCCATACAAGCTCGAGATTATTGAGGAACTGCCTGACGGTACAGTGACTTTGTACCGCCAGGGTAGCTTCCTGGACGTTTGTCGCGGCCCGCATGTAGCTACCACAGGGGAGATCAGAGCAGTCAAGCTGCTCAGCATCGCTGGAGCCTACTGGAAAGGGGACGAACGCCGTCCCATGCTTCAGCGAATCTACGGGACGGTTTTCGAAACGAAAGAGGAGCTTGACGAGCATCTGAGAAAGCTCGAGGAGGCCTCCAAACGAGACCACAGGAAGCTCGGGAAGTCACTGGACCTCTACAGTATCCACGAGGAAGCGGGCGCCGGCCTGGTGTACTGGCACCCCAGAGGCGCGCTCGTTCGCAAGACCATAGAGGATTTCTGGAAGAGCGAACATCTGAAGCGGGATTACGACTTCCTGTACACGCCCCACGTGGGCAAGGTGGACCTCTGGAAGAAGAGCGGTCACTGGGAATTCTACAGGGAGAGCATGTACCCGGCCATGGACATAGAGAACCAGGGGTACCTGGTCAAGCCTATGAACTGCCCCGGCCATATCCTGATATATAAAACTCAGCTGCGGAGCTACCGGCAATTACCGCTGCGCTGGGCTGAGCTCGGGACCGTTTATCGCTGGGAGAGGTCGGGGGTACTTCACGGCCTCACCCGGGTGCGCGGATTCACCCAGGACGACGCCCACATCTTCTGCCGGCCCGACCAGCTTGAAGACGAGGTCGTTGGAGTCGTGGAATTCGCCTGCTTCATGCTGAGGATTTTTGGCTTTAACGACTACGAGGTGAAGCTCTCAACAAGGCCGGAGAAATACGCAGGCACGCTCGATATCTGGGAGTACGCGACCGAGACCCTGAAGAAAGCCCTCGAACGTCTTCAGATTACGTACGAGATTGATCCAGGGGAAGGCGTCTTCTACGGGCCAAAGATAGACATCGCGCTGAAAGACTCGCTGGGCCGTACCTGGCAGGGACCCACAACACAGGTGGATTTCAACCTTCCGGAGCGGTTCGACGTAAACTACATAGGCGAAGACGGCGCGGAGCACAGGGTGGTGATGATACACCGCACCGTCCTGGGCAGCATGGAACGGTTTCTCGGCTGCCTGATAGAGCATTACGCTGGCGCGTTCCCCACATGGCTCGCGCCAGTGCAGGTGGCCGTAATCCCGATAGCCGACCAGCACATGGAGTATGCGCGCCGGGTTACGCGCGAACTGAAGGCGGACGACGTCAGGGCCCTGTTGGATGACCGCAGCGAACGGATGAACCTGAAAATTCGGGAAGCACAGCTTCAGAAGATTCCGTACATGCTTATAGTAGGCGGCGAGGAGGTGGCAGGATCAACCGTATCGGTACGCTACAGGGACGGGCGGACCGCGAAGGGAGTGACCCTGGCAGGATTCAAGGCGGAAATCAAAGCAGTCATTGATCGCAGGGAAGCTGTTTGATTTATCGCCCGAATTATGATATAAGAAATGCAAGCTAGCAGCGGAGGTAAGGAGTATAGCTAAAGATTATCGCGTAAACCAATTTATCAAGGCCAGAGAGGTCCGTGTAGTGGGTGAGGCCGGGGAGCAGCTCGGTGTTATGCCTCTTCGGGATGCGCTTCAGTTGGCTCGTGAGCGTGACCTTGATCTGGTCGAAGTTGCACCCACAGCCCAGCCTCCGGTATGCCGGTTGCTGGATTATGGCAAGTTCAAGTACGAGCAGGCCAAGAAAGACAAGGAAGCACACAAACGCCAGGCTGTTGTCTCCGTGAGACAGGTGCGTATGCGTCCGAAAACGGGGCCGCATGACCTGGCTTTCAAGACAGCACTGATAGGCAAACTCCTCGAGAAAGGAAACAAGGTCAAGGTACTGGTCCTGTTCCGCGGACGCGAGATAGCGCACCCGCAGCTGGGAAAAGAGCTTCTGGATAACGCGGCTAAAGCGCTGGCCGACAAAGCGGTTATTGAACGCCCTCCCTCCATGGAGGGTCGGTCTATGAGCATGATCCTGTCTCCCGCCCCAGCGAAGAAACTTGTGAAGAAGGACAAGGTTGAAGAGGTTGTAGATGCCTAAGATTAAGACTCATAAGGGGGCCAGGGCCCGGCTTGCGGTCACCGGGACAGGCAAGATCATGCGGATGAAGATTGGTAAGAGCCACCTCCGCCGTAAGAAGCCCAAACGGGTGAAGCGACTGTACAGCGACACCATACCCCTCAGCCCCACGGCGAAGAAAGCCGCCAGGCGGCTTCTGCCCGGCATTTAGGGGATGCATATGTTGTGGGGTTTTTATTCTAGCACAGGAGGATTCCCTTGCCCCGAGTAAAAGGTGGAGCCACTACGCGCCACCGCCATAAGAAGGTTCTCAAATTAACCAGGGGTCACCGGGCAACGAAGCACGCCCTTTACCGTCGGGCTCATGAATCCATGCTCAAGTCGCTTTCATATGCCTACCGTCATCGCAAAGAGCGAAAGAGCGACATGCGGCGGCTGTGGATCGCGCGGATCAATGCGGCAGCAAGGATTGACGGGCTTACGTACAGCAGGTTCATTGAAGGGCTGAGCAGAGCGGGCATAGCTCTTGACCGCAAGGTGCTGGCTGAAATGGCTGTGTCAGACCCGGTAGCTTTCTCGAAACTCGTCACAATCGCCAGGGAGAACAGTCGACAGGTCCATGATAAGTAAGCTTGAAGAGCTCCGCCGGCAGGCTCTAAGCGAGCTCGATAGCGTTGAGAATCCCGAAAGCCTCGAAAACTGGCGAATACGCTACCTCGGCAGGAAAAGCGAGCTAACTCAGATCTTGCGCGGTCTTGCCTCTCTACCCATCGAGGAGAGGCGAAAGACGGGCGCCGCCGCTAACGAACTGAGGGTCTTCCTTGAGACTTCCCTTGCTGCCAGGGAAGAAGCGGTCAGGGAGATAGAGATAGCGCGCTCCATCAAAGAAGGTCGCCTCGATGTGACACTGCCTGGCCGCCCCGTTTCGATTGCGCGACTCCATCCCACGACTCAGATGTTGCGGCAGATAAGCGACATCTTCACGAGCATGGGATTTGAAGTCGTGGAAGGCCCTGAGGTGGAATGGGAGTATTACAATTTCGAGGCCTTGAATATTCCCCAGGACCATCCCGCCCGAGATATGTGGGCTACCCTCTGGATGGACTACACAGACAGTGACGGCCGCCACCCAATGCTGTTGAGGACCCACACTTCACCCATGCAAATAAGGGTGATGGAGTCCCGGCAGCCTCCGGTCAGGGTTATTGTTCCCGGCAAGGTATACCGCTACGAGGCCACCGATGCCACCCACGAGTCAATGTTCTACCAGATCGAAGGCTTTGCCGTCGATACAAACATCACGCTCGCGGACCTTAAAGGCACCCTGTTCGAGTTTGCGCGACGCCTATTCGGGAAGGAAAGGAAGATGCGGTTCAGGTGCGACTACTTCCCGTTCGTCGAACCGGGAGTCGAAATGGCCGTCGACTGCTTCCAGTGCAGCGGCGCGGGATGCCAGCTATGTTCTGAGACCGGCTGGATTGAGATACTGGGCGCAGGCATGGTTCACCCGGAAGTCTTGAGCCGCGTGGGTTATGATCCTGACGTATATACCGGTTTTGCCTTCGGCCTCGGCCTTGAGCGCATGCTGATGCTTAAGTACGGGATCGAGGATATCCGCCTCTTCTATTCGAACGATCTCAGATTCCTGAAGCAGTTCTGAAATGCGAATTTCACTCAAATGGCTTAAGGACTACATCGATCTTACCCTGCCGGTCGCCGAGCTGGCCGGGAAACTCACTATGTCCGGAAACGAAGTCGGTAGCATAGAAAAGATCGGCGGGGACTGGGACAATGTCTTGATCGGCCGCGTAACGGCCCTGGAGAAGCATCCAAATGCGGACAGGCTTCTCCTGGCGACTGTGGATCTCGGGGCAGAAAGTCTCACAGTGGTGACCGGCGCGCCCAACCTGCGGGAGGGTCAGAAGGTGCCCTTCGCCAAAGTGGGCGCCGAGTTGATCGACGGGTATACAGGCAAGAGATCCAGGCTGAAGCCGGTCAAGATACGAGGCGTATCCTCTGCGGGCATGGTCTGCTCTGAAAAAGAGCTGGGGCTCTCCGACCAGCATGAGGGGATCATGGTCCTGCCGGAAGATGCGCCGGTGGGTCGGCCTCTTTCGGAATACCTGGGGGACTCCGTACTTGATATCAAGACTACGCCCAACCGGTCCGACTGTCTTTCAGTCATTGGAATCAGCCGTGAGGTTGCCGCCCTCACCGGGCGGACGCCGAGAGCCCCGGAGATAAGCTATAGAGAAGGCGACGAGCCTGCGGGCAAACATATCTCGGTGGAAATTCACGATCCCGCATTCTGTTCAAGGTACTGCGCCAGCCTGGTTACCGGTGTGAAGATAGGGCCTTCCCCGTACTGGATGCAGGAAAGGCTGCTCGCGAGCGGGATGCGCCCGATCAGCAATATCGTTGATATCACGAACTATGTCATGCTGGAATATGGCCAACCCCTGCATGCCTTTGACTACAAAGAGATCAAGGGCAAGAAGATAGTAGTGCGCCTGGCAAGAGAGGGCGAGTCGCTGTACACCCTTGACGGGGTGAAGCGCGACCTGGAGCCCGACATGCTCGTCATTGCTGACGAGAAAGACCCCGTGGCGCTGGCAGGCGTCATGGGAGGTGCGGAAACGGAAGTCATCGACACCACCATGTCGATCCTGCTCGAGTCAGCGAACTTCAATGGAGCAAGCATCCGGCGGACTTCCACCAGACTGAACTTGCGCAGCGAGGCCTCTTCGAGGTTCGAGAAGGGTCTGAGCCCCGAGCTTGCGCCAATCGCTCTGCGCCGGGCTACACAGCTCCTTGTCGAGCTTTCCGGCGGGCAGGCAGCGAGAGGCATCGTGGACGTCTATCCGGGGCGGAAAGAGACCGGACCTCTACTTCTACCCGGTGAGCGCGTCAGCCGGATACTCGGACTTGATCTGAGTGCCGACCAGGTCCAGCATGTATTCTCTTCGCTGGGCTTTGAAAGCAGGCGTGCCGGAGACAACGACTTGCTGGTCACTGTGCCCTACTGGAGGACGGACATCCGCATCGCGGATGATCTCGTTGAGGAAATAGCGCGCATACGCGGGTACGACGAGATACCGACCACGATGCTGCGCGGAGCCGTCCCTGAACGCGTATCCTGGCCTATGCTTGACCTCAAGGGCAGGGTGCGCGATTTGATGGCAGCCTCCGGCCTGTACGAGATCATCACCTACTCACTTGTCAGCAAAGCAGTTCTCGAGAAAGTAAGCAGGCATGACGCGTCGATGCGGGTCGCTAATCCGATGAGCCAGGAACAGGAATACCTGCGGACCAGTCTCCGGCCGGGACTCCTGGGAACACTTGCCTCCAACCAGCGGCATGACTCGACCAGCCTCAGGTTTTTCGAGCTTGGACGAATCTACGTGCCCCGCGATAGAGACCTTCCCGACGAACGCGAAATGCTGGCGGCGGTCCTGGCCGGGCCGCGTCACAGCCAGTCCTCCTGGGTCTCAGCGAGCGAGAACATGGACTTCTTCGATGCTAAGGGGGTCCTGGAAACAATTTTTGACCGGCTTCGCATCAGGGCCGCGTTTGAGCCCGGTGAAGATAGCATCCTGTTGCCGGGCCGGACAGCCGCAATCAGCGCCGGAGGCGATAACATTGGAGTTATTGGCGAACTCCACCCGAAGACAGCCGCCCTTTTTGACATCTCGGTTCAGCCGGTTATCCTTTTTGAACTGGATATGCAGAGACTTCTGCCCCTCACCGGGCAAACCGCGAAATACCAGCCTGTTCCCAGATTTCCGGCTATAAGCCGCGACCTCGCGCTGGTCGTGGACGCCGGCGTTGCCGCCGGCAAGGTGCAGGAGGCCATCGCCACCTTCCCGCTTGTGAGTGAAGTGCGGCTTTTCGATATCTACAGTGGGGACCAGGTCCCCGCCGGCAAGAAATCTCTCGCCTTCTCGATCCGTTATCAATCACTCGAACGTACACTGACCGACGCTGAAGTAGACAACACCCAGAAGCGTATTGTAGAGCGAGCCCGCAGCGAGTTCAGTGCGACCTTGAGGGGCTGATGAGGCCCCCTCTATGAGAACCCGCCCTCACGGCAAAGCTACTCCTATTCATGGATGAGGCCGTCCGGTGGTAGAATAGTCTTTGTACGAAGGCAGGTCGGCTTGATGGAAGTAATACCCGCAATAGACCTCAGGAATGGCAAGTGCGTGCGGCTCTACCAGGGCGACTATAAACAGGAGACCGTGTTTTCTTCTGACCCCGTTTCGACAGCTTTGAAATGGCAGGCGGCAGGGGCCGGAAGGCTGCACTTGGTCGACCTGGACGGAGCGGCAAGAGGAGCCCCCCACAATCTTGACTCTATCCGTAAGATAACGGGTGCGGTGAGTATTCCGGTGCAGGCAGGAGGAGGCATAAGAGGCCTCGAGACCGTGAGCAAACTGCTCGAGGTTGGCGTTGAGCGCGCTATTGTGGGCACAGTGGTGATTGAAGATTTCAAGCTCCTGCGGGAAGTGTGTCGAACATACGGAGACAAAATCGTCGTCGGAATTGACGCGCGCGACGGTTTGGTCGCCACGCGGGGATGGACCGAGCAGTCGAGCGTGGATGCCCTTGACCTCGCCGAGAGAGCGCAGGAGGCCGGCGCAAAACGTATAATCTACACCGATATCAGCCGCGACGGCACACTAACCGCCCCTGACTTCGCCGGCGTAGCGGCGATGGCGGCCAGAGTCAGGATACCGGTCATAGCCGCGGGCGGCATAAGCAGCATAAGCGACCTTGTCAGACTCGCCGGAACCGGCGTGGAAGGCGCGATAGTGGGCCGGGCAATCTATACTGGTAATGTGAAACTTGCTGAGGCCATCGCAGCGGTGAGATGACGTGGGAGGATCAAGAGATGAAATACGATGACAATGGTCTTCTGCCGGCCATCGCGCAGGACTTCAGGACAGGCGAGGTGCTAATGGTTGCTTATATGAATGAGGAGGCCCTGCAGAAGACTCTTTCCACCGGCGATGCCTGGTTCTACAGCAGGAGCCGGCGGGAGCTGTGGCACAAGGGGGCTACATCCGGCAACTTCCTCCGCGTCAAAAGGGTATATGTGGACTGCGATGAAGACACTGTCCTGCTACAGGTGGACCCTGTCGGTCCCGCCTGTCACACCGGAAGCAGGAGCTGTTTCTTCCGCGACCTGCAGGGTCCCGGAATCGGCAGCGATGGTCCGCTTAAGGGCTGAAATAGCCACCTCTATCTGGCTGTCGTCCGGTTCGCGAGTCGTCATTGCCTGCAGCGTGAGCCCGGGTTTCACAAGCAGACGCACCAGCGAATTTGTCATGTGATTGGCGCTGAAGCGCAGCATCTCGTAGCTCACCGCACCGATTGCGGGCAGCAGCGCAAGCCTCTCCAGAATCCGGAGCCACAGGTCAGGTCGCCCGAGGAAAGCCTGAACCACGATAGCCAGCACCAGTACGATCAATATGAAAGCCGTACCGCACCTGTAATGGGCAGTTCCGTACTTCCGAACACTGTCCACCACCAGTTCTTCCCCGGCCTCGTAAGCATTAATCGTTTTGTGCTCCGCCCCATGATAGGCGAAAACTCGCCTGATATCCGGCATGAAGGATATTACCCTCAGGTATACCAGGAATATGACAAGGCGAAGTACACCATCGATAACGTTGCTCTGCACATCCGTGACGTATGGGTCCAGGAACCGGACCGCCACGAGTGGCAGAATGAGGAACAGGACGAGAGCGAGAAGAAACCCGATGCCCACTACGCCCCACAGCATCTTCGGGGTCACTTCCAGGTCCTCTTCCTCGACCACAACGGAAGCGGAGTACATAAGGCATCTGATCCCCAGGATCAGAGTTTCGATGAGCACAAGCGGACCCCGGATAAAAGGGAGATCGCGGACCTTGCCTGTGAAGAGAGAACTCAGGCGTTCCTCGCGCAAGGCGATTTCGCCGTTGGGCCGGCGCACGGCGACAGCGACATTTGTGCGGCCCCGCATCATCACGCCCTCGATAACTGCCTGTCCGCCATAAAAGAACTTTCGATTCATTACTTGCACAAAAGGGGGCGAGGAATCCTCGCCCCCTAGTCTCCGACGGATATCCCGGTTACTCCTTGATCTTGAACCGGCGTTTGAAACGTTCAACCTGGCCTGCCGTATCCACTATCCTGCGTTCTCCCCCGCTGAAGAAGGGATGACACTTGCTGCATATTTCTACCTTCAGCAAAGGCTTTGTTGAACGCGTCTCGAACGTGTTACCACAGGCGCAGAGCACCTTGGCCTTCTTGTATTGAGGATGAATCTTCGCTTTCATTTAACTTCTTGTTCCTGGACTCTGTAAACGCTGACTCTTCTTTTCTCCCTGGAGACCGGCTCATACTTCACCACTCCGTCGACCAAAGCGAACAGAGTGTGGTCCCGGCCCAGGCCTACATTGTTGCCCTGGCTGATCCGAGTTCCGCGCTGCCTTACGAGTATGGTTCCGGCAGGGACGAATTGACCATCAGAGCGCTTTAGCCCCAGGCGCTTGGGCTGGCTGTCCCGACCCAGGCGTGTGCTTCCTCCACCCTTCTTATGCGCCATCTGCTGGTTACTCCTTCCCAGAACCTCTAATTATCTCTTTGATGGCCAGCCTCATGCACGGCTGGCGGTGGCCTTTCTTGACCCTGTATCTTGTCTTTGGCTTGTACTTGAAAACGATAACCTTGTCTCTCCTGAATTCACCGACTACATCGGCTACAACTCTGGCCCCGTCGATTGTCGGATTGCCGAGGACTATGTCATCTCCATCGGCAATCAGGTGCACCTTCTCCAACTCGACACTATCCCCCTCAACAGGGAAAATATCCACGTCGATTACCTGACCCGGTGAGACCTTGAATTGCTTTCCACCTGATTCAATAACAGCGTAAATCGCGGACCTCCACGACACAAATTCGTTTAGATTCTACCAACTCCCGTTCGACCTGTCAAGCAAAGCTGTTGGGAGAGCCATCCGCGAAACGACCTTTTCGGGGTTTTGAGATTTCGGATTTGGTCTGAA
>JACUUS010000071.1 GCA_014859215.1 Dehalococcoidia bacterium
TAGCTCCAGCCTGTCGATAAGCTCGAGCTCTTCCCCCAGCCGCTTCTCAGCCTCGACATCGGAAGGCTGATACTTCTCGAGCATCTTTTGCCGGCACAGCTTTCGGAGAAAAGATACCGCTGTCTCCCCATCAGGGGCCCGGTAATCGGGGAAACGGTAGCTCGAAAAGTCGAGGCCAACATTGCAGGCATCCGCGATCCTGAGCGTGTTGGCGACAGCGTCTGGACAAGCGGCGAACAGCTTTTGCATCTCGTCCGCTGTCTTCAGGTAGGACTCGGAGTTGGGCCTGCGGAGATGGTGGGAGTCATCCAGCCTGGTCCGGTTCCTGATGCATACCAGCACGTCCTGGAGCCGGTGGTCTTCCCTTCTCGCATAGTGGACGTTATTGGTGGCAACATATCCGAGACCCAGCTCGCGGGCCAGCCCCACGAGCTTCGCGCAAAGCTCGCGGTCATGCGGGCGCAGGTTATTCTGAAGCTCTATCCAGAAGCTATCCCTGCCGAAGACCTCCATGTACTTCCGGGCGGCAAGATATGCCTTCTCCCTGTCTGCGGCCAGCAGCGCCGCCGGGACCTCGCCTTTCTCGCAGCCGGAAAGGCAGAAAAGATCGCCGGAATACCTGGCCAGGGCATCGAAGTCCAGCGAGGCCTTTCCCTTGCTGTGCGCAAGCTGCGCGTGGCTCACCAGGCGGCAGAGGTTTGAATACCCGCTGCTGTTCTTCGCCAGCAGGACAAGGTGGAAGCCGCCGCCCAGCGTGACTTCCACACCGATAATGGACTTTACACCCAACTCGACGGCTTCGCGATGGAAACGGACGGCGGCATACAGGCCGTCGTGGTCGGTAATAGCGAGGGCCGGCATTCCGATCTCGCCCGCCCTTGCCGCCAGGGTCGCGGGATGGGAGGCCCCGTCAAGAAAAGAGAAATTCGTATGGCAGTGAAGCTCGGCATACATATCAATACTTCTGCTGGTACCATTTCCCCGAAAGCAGGTCCTGGAAAACAGTCGACACCAGGCCGTCCTTTAATTCGACCTCGAAATACAGGCGCGATATCTCGTCCCTCCACCACTCATCATCCACCCGCCAGGCATTGCGCACCGCCGTCACCGCGCTCCGCCTGCCGTTCCGGACTAAGGCGACAGGTTCACCCGAGACGTCCGCCAGGACCTCGATCTCGCGCGGTTCATTAAGCCGTGCCGCCATTCAAGGGCTCCTTATGGCTCGAAATCAACAAGCGTTGAGCGCCGTTCCGGTATACGCGAATCCGGGTCCGCCTCCACGACCCTTTTCAGCGGGTTGCCGCCGTACCTGGCCCGGAAGCGCTTAACGGTAGATTCCAGCTTCTGCTCACGCCGGGACCTCTCCCCTTTGAAAAGAGAGGCCTGGCCACCCTGCTCGCCTCCAAGCTGAGCAAGGCCCAGGTGAATGCCGCTCACTCCCGCCGTTAAATGCGCGTTTTCCAGGCGGTGACGCAGCAGGGTCAGGATTTCCCGCGCGGAGTCAGTGGGGGTTTTCAGCATGAAGGTGTCATACCAGGTCTCCCCGCCGTCGAGCTTCAGGCAAAGCCTGACCTGCCCGCATACCCCGTTCCGTTCCCTCAGAGAGGGTATCAGCCTGTCCAGCGCTGTATTGAGGGCGGCCAGCAGCCCATCCATAGTCTCGATCGGATTAGCGCGGGAAAGCTCGTGCTCCAGGATGTCCGGACGGGCCCGGGGCACGAGGCGGCGGCCGTCCTTGCCATGAGCCAGCCGGTGTGCCAGCGCGCCTTCCTCTCCGAACTGGTTAACCATCGCCTCCAGCGGCAGCGAAGCTATCTGGCCCAGCGTGCGCAGGCCCAGCAGGTCAAACCGCCTCTTTACCTCTTCAGATACCGGCACCAGGTGCGCCGGCAAAGGCGCGAGGAAATGCTTTTCTTCACCTGCGGCGACAATGCGGGGGTTGCGGAACTCAGCCGCATCCGCCGCCATGCGCGCGATGAACTTGCCACCTGCGATACCAATTTTCGGTTTGAGGCGGGTACCCGAGAATACCCGGGTCGCGATCAGCCGGGCCAAGACCGCATCCGGGCCGAAAAGTCCTTCCAGGCCGGCGCCGTCGAGAAAGGCCCTCCCCGGTCCTTCAATTTCTACAATGGGACTGAACTGGTCCAGAATATCGAGCACCTCGTTGAAGGCACGAGTGTATTTACCGGTATCCAGCGGGAGGAAGACGGCGCCGGGGCAGAGATAGCGGGCCTGCCGCAGCGGCATACCGGGCGCAATGCCGGCATTCGCCGCCTGCGCAGAGCAGTCGAAAACCGGCTTTCGTTCGCCGGGGAAACCGCCGATAACGACCGGTTGCGATACAAGCTCCGGGTGTTCCCTGGCCTCCACCGCGTATGTGAAATGGTCGATACACACGCAGATGATTCTCTGGTCCATCGCAGCCTCTAAGTGGGAGAGGTTCGATTATAGAACGGGTGTTCTAATAAGTCAAGATGAGATGAGACTGAGGATTGAAATTTGAGATTGAGAATTAAGATTAAGAACTGAGATTGAGATTAAGAATTAGCAGGTCGTTTTTCTACCGCGAGAGGCCGGGGACTGCTCCGGCAGCGAAACTTTCCTCGCACAGCTCCAGCAGGTCCTCCGTAAACATGCGGCGTTCGCTTGACTGCGTGCTCAGGTAAATGTGGCGCGCAAGAGTGAGCAAGATATAGGTATGCATCAGGACGTATGCCTCCTCGTTATAGAGCTTAACATACCTTTGACCCATTGCTTTCTCGATATCCGCCAGAGCTCCGGAATTACCCAGGACTCGAAGCGCGTATTCTTTCAGATGCGCTATGAAATTGCCGGTATCCAGTCCCTGGTCCCCTTTGCAGTAGAGATCGAAGTCCAGGAGATAAAGACGGTTGTCATCCACAATTACATGCTCATAGTAGAAGTCCCGGTGACAGCAGACCGTTCGGCAGCGCGGCGCGGCATCGCCCAGGCGGTCACATTCCTTAAGCACCCGTTCGATGCGTTTCGACCATTCCGGCCTGAGCCTGCTTACCTCGGGCAAACGCTGATGAAGGATACCCAATTCGTCCGTCATCACGTGTGGCTTACGACATGGCGTTACGTTGGCTTGCTGGAGCTTGTATGTAGCATCGACTATCCGCCTGGCGAGTGCGGCTCCGTCGGGTCCGGCAAGGGACCGTATCGCACCCGTACCCCGCACTTTCTTCTGCAGCCACATTCGAAATTCCGGAATGACACCAACCGGCTCAGCCACCATAATACCGTCAGGCGAATCCGTTCCAAATCCGTGCCGCCAGAGAGATTTGACGCAGGAGTACGTCCGCTCATCCAGTCCCTTTTTTGCACGCACCTTGCCCAGCAAGGTCACAGCTTCCGGCACCGAACTCGACGGATCTTCAAGCTCGATATCATATTCAACAATGCATCGCCGTCCCGGTTTATGCCGGGTCACGCGTATTGCCCGGATATCTGAATGCCGGTTTGATGCGCACCGGGCCTGAAGCAAGCACTCGCCAAGTCTTTTCTGCGCCTGGGCCGGATTGAGCGCCCCGGCCAGGAACGGCATATCAGGCTGTTGCAGCAGGTTGAACGGGTCGATCACTTCAATCTTTTTTCTTGGACCCGTTCCTCTATGGAAAATCCCTCCGGTTTCTTGCAGGTATGACCAGGCGCGCTCCAGAAGCGACTCGGTGAGCCGGGGCCAGTCAGCAGCATGACGCCCGAATCTGGCCAGGGTCCTATGTAAATCGGCTGCTACACGCAACAACCCGACGGAAGTGTAAAGCTCGATATTCGCAGGTGGACTGCCGGCAGCACTCTCATAACCTCGCAAGAATGCGTTCCTGGCCATTTCCAGCCTGCACTGCGAGAGGACGCCGGTGAGATTGTCCTCTTCAAGGTGAGCTATGAACAGTCCCAGATCGGCTGACGGGTCAGTGCGTACAGCATTGTCCAGGTCAAGGATTATTGCTGAGCCGTCATTTATCAGGATTTGCTCACTATTGAAATCCCCGTGTACCGGGTAGTCTACCGGAGGCGCACCGGATAGGATGCGGGCCAGTTCCCTGGCAAGTTCTCTTACCCGCTTCTCCAGGTGAGGGAAAATGAATTGAAGCTCGGCAGCCGCCGCGAGCAGACTCGAACATTCGCTGTTCCGGGTCAAATACTTCAGGCCATCCGCTTTTTGCGAGTGAATTTCGGCCAGGGCGGCGCCGGCTGTCTCAACAGCACGAGGCTCAAACAGCGTCCCCAGGATAACATCCTTGAGCAGGTTTCCCTCCGCCCACTCAAAGATTACCGTGTGGTGACGGGTTGAACGGCCGATTCTCCGGGGGACCTTCAACGGTCCTCCCGACAATATTGCCTTCGCGTTCGCACTGGATTCGCGGAACCGCGCAGGGGCGTAGACCTTGATTTTTGCGAGCGGAGCGCCGTCGACGGAAAGACGCCCCACAAATCTCTGTTCGGGCTTGTACCTGATTCGCTCCAGGCCGGCCTCCCAGAGCTGGGGCTCCCGGGGTAAGGTCTTCTGCAGAAAGCGGCTGCGGCCATCTTCCGTGAAGAGCTCCGGAAGCAAATTCAGTTTGCCGTCTTGCGGAAAGACGAACAGGGCTATGGCATCATTCTCAAGGATAACGGCGCCCGGGCCGTGGAGACTGGACGTACCGCCCTTTCGGTAAGCCTTCCGCATCTTATCAATAGCGGCAACCGCTTTTCCGTATATGTCGAGGGTGCCGCCGTTCGTTTCCAGCCTGTAGGCGACCAGGCAGCTTATGCCCGGCTTGTAGCGGACATAGGTGACTTGAGCTCCGTGCACTTCGTCGAATGGCAGGCAATTGCGAAGCCTGGCGACCAGCTCATCGGGTTCGAGCAATACGCTCAGCCCTTTCAACCTGCTGTCACGGCGACCGAGCTCCTTACCGGCCGGATAGAGCATGCGATTTCTCCTCAAATAACTGTAGTCTATACAGAACCGCATAGCGCCCCGACAGCCTCATAAGCTCTTCGTGCGTCCCGCGTTCGGCCACGCCTCTGTCGTCGATGTAAAGAATCAGGTCTGCCCTCGCCGCGAGCTGCAGGTCATGAGTAGCAACAAGTGTGGTACGCCCTTGCCGGAGCCGCTCCAGGGCCTCGAGCACCTTACCCTGGTTCTCCTCATCAAGACTGCTTGTTGGCTCATCCAGGATCAGGATCGGGGTCTTTCGAACCGCCGCGCGAGCTATGGCGATTCTCTGGCGCTGTCCCACCGAGAGTGTTATGCCGCGCTCAGCCAGGTCTGTGTTATATGCGTTCGGCATGCTCATTATGAAGTCATGCGCGTTTGCCAGGCGAGCCGCGCTCCTGATATCCCTGTCGCCGGCTTCCGGATTACCGCACGAAATATTGTCACGCAGGCTTGCGGCAAACAGGAGACCATCCTGGAGCACAACGCTTATCTGGGTCCTCAACGAGGCAATCTTGTAGTCACGAATGTCCCGTCCATCGACCAGCACACGCCCGCTTGTTGGATCATACAGGCGCAGCAAGAGTCCAAGCAGTGTAGTCTTGCCGCCGCCGGAAGGCCCGACCAGAGCTACCTGCTGACCCGGCAGCACTTCGAAGGATACATTGGCCAGCACGCCTCTGGCCGTTTCATATCGAAAACCGACGTTGTCAAAGACAATGTGCCCCGTGAAGGCCGGAGCAGTCACCGCGCCGGGCAGGTCCCTGACTTCGGGTTTGCGTTGCAGAATATCGAGAATCCGCTCTCCGGCGGCACTGGCCTTGGCAAGTCGTGCAGTGTATTTGGCGAAGTCCCTTTGCGGCTTGAAGGCATATCTCAAATAGAGAACGAATACCAGGAGATCGCCCGGAGTCAGCGCATTGCTCAGTACCAGTCTTGCGCCATAGCACAATACGAGAGCTGTTGAGACGGCAAAGAGGATGTCCACCGTACGCTCGAGCCTGGCCTGGAGACGTTTCGCCTTGACTCCCTGTTTAAGGTCTACCTTATTCTGGGCCGAGAAGGCTTTCGAGAAATTCTCCTCAAGCGAGAGCGCCTGCACGGTAGCGATAGCCGTCATCGACTCCGCGGCTGTCGTCGCCAGTTTGCTTTCCTGTTTTCTTTGCTTCCTGGCGACATGCTGTATCCTTTTGCTGAGGCGGGCGGTTGTCAGCCAGAACAGGGGAACGATCGCCAGAGAGATAAGCGCGAGTTCCCAGTTCAGCCAGAACATCACTCCCACTATTCCAAACAGGACCAAAAGACTTCCCGCTAACGGCAGCAAAGCGGTTACAGCAACCTCTTTGAGAATTCCCACATCGCTTACCACGCGTATTGTCAGGTCGCCGCCTCTGGCCTTGCTGTGAAACGATAGCGGAAGGCGCTGCAAGTGCTGGAAGACATCATTGCGTACCGCGGTAAGCACGCGGTTCCCGACAAGTGCGAAGCTGACCGTTGCGAAATAGGCAGCGATCGCTCTCATTCCGATAATGACGACAATGGAGAAGGCCAGAATGGCAATCATCAGCATGGGCTCCAGCCCGCTGACATAAGGAATCGGGAGCGAGTCCGCGCCGGTAATGTGGTCAAAGATGAATTTAAGCGGCCACGGCTCCAGCAGTCTGAACAGGGTTTCCCCGATAAGTGCGAAGAGCCCCCCTGCCGCAAGGAAACTCGACTTACGCATGTGAGGCCAGAAATAGCGTGAGGTGCGCCACAGACCGGGCAGAGATTTCACAAGGGTATCAGGCCTTGCCATAGGTAACCTCAGCGCCAGCCTTTATTTTCACCGGGTCGATGCCGGCTATATCGAGGATCTTGCCGGCGATGCCGTTCCAGGTATGGTCTCTTAGTACAGCCGCGCGGCCTGCTTGCCCCAGCTTCTTCCGCAGTTCGGGGTCCACCAAGAGGCGCGAAAGCGCCTCCGCCAGCGCCGTGATGTCATCGGGGGGGACGACCAGGCCGGTTGCGTGGTTTTCGACCAGCTCCTCCAGCTGTCCGATTCCGCTGGTTACTACGGGAAGTCCCGCCGCCATGTACTCATAGACCTTCAAGGGCGAGAAGTAGAAGTCTTGCTGCTGGTAAGGGCAGACGGCGACATCCATGGAGGCCAGCAGTCCGGGCACGTCTTCCGGCGGCACCGCGCCCGTCCGGTGTGTGCATTTGATCAGGCCGTGCGCGGAGAGTTCTTCCAGTAGGTGATCGCGCCCGGTCCCATCGCCAACTATGAGAAGCCGCGTACCCGGGTGCCGTTTGTGGAATAAGGCGAAGGCCTTCACAAGCACCGGCAAACCGTGCCAGGGTTTGAGGGTCCCAACAAAGCCGACAGTAAAAACGCCGGGTCGAGCCGGCAAAGAAGGTCGGGTATCCTCGCGAAAGCGGCCGGCATTGACACCGTTCGGTACGACGCGAACCCGGCCCCGCGCGGCCTCATACCGGTCCAGGTAGGAGGCGACTTCTCTGGAGACCGCGATAATCGCTCGGGCGGCGCTGAATACACGGGCCGCTACATCTTCGGCAAGAGCCCTGTTCACGAGTACTCGATGTGTGGCCTGTTCTTCGATCAGGGGGGCATTCACTTCAAGCACACCGGGAGTGCGGGTATCCCGCGCATATTCCATCCCGGCATAGCTCCAGAGCGAGTAGCGCTCATAAACGAGGTTGAACGGCCCTTCGCGCTGAAGCATAGTCTTGAGACAGCTGTTAGCCTTGTAAGCCTCCGCTTCGCGCTCGCCGGCTGTTCCCGTCGGTGAAACGCCTATCTGGTATAAAACGGCCTTACCCAAATCCGCCGCGGGTATGCCTCCCCGGCTCATGGCAAAGAGGTCTACTCGAGCCCCATGCGCCTGAAAAGCGCGGATAATCTCCTGTACATGAATGGAGCAGCCTTTCCGGCCAAGAACGGGCACGCCCGGGTCCGCACAGACATATGCAATACGCATCAATGGACCTCTTGAAGGATTCGCGCTCCGGCCCGCCATGCCTCCCGAAAGACCGCCCTGACCTGTTCAGTGTTGCGATCAATATCGAATTCCTCCTCAATGAGTTTTCGCGCCCTGTCGCTGAGGCGTGTCCGCAGACCGGGTTGTGTGAGAAGCGCCTCCAGCGCATCCGCCAGATGAGAGGGGTCGCGCTGCGGCACCACCAGTCCCGTTTTCCCCTCGACCACTATTTCGGGTATACCGGTTACATCGGTGGAGACGCAGGGAGTGCCAAGGGCCATTGCTTCAACAAGCACTGTGGGTAGACCATCCTTGTCCCTGTCTCCGGCAATGATGCAGGGCGCAGCCATAGCCGCCGAGCCCTGGATACGCTGAATAACCTCATTCTGAGGACGCGGACCAAGCAGGGTGACTCTTTCCTGCAGGCAGGCCCCTTCTATTTGCCTCTGCAGTTCGCTTTCCAGAGGACCGGCACCAATTATCAAGCACTCGTAGTCTATTCGCCGTTGACTGAGGAGGTTACATGCCTCGACCAGGTCCGAAAAACCCTTCTTCTCAACGAGGCGGCCGACAGCGATTATAGCTGGAGGGCGGTCTTTCGGCGTTCTGTACGGGAATCTGGTCAGGTCCAGGCCGTTGTAGATGCGCCGGACCTTATCACCGTCAATCCCATAAACCTCGCGAAGATACTTGACATTAAAGTCGCTTACGGTTATTACGTAAGCCGCTTCCGCAAGGTTCGACTGCACCTCATCAAATGAGATGTCTTCGTGAAATATGTCCTTCGCATGCGCGGTGACGCTGTAGCTAATTCCCGCCATACCCGAGGCCAGGCGGGCGATAGTCGCCGCTTTGCTGGCGAAGTGCGCGTGCAGGTGCTGTATGCTTTTCTCTTTCACTTCCATAGCAATGACCATAGCCTGGTAAACATCCCGACCCTCGGAACTGATAGCGGACTGCAGCGAAGACCAGAAATATGGCAGGCATCCCTGCCCTTTCTTGAGCAGATTCCAGAAGCTGTTAGATTTGCCCTCATCAGCCTGTACGTAACGGACAGGCGCCTGGACTCGCGAGATAATATCCTGGAAATGCTGGTCCTCGGGATACCTGAGCGAGAAGATATCGATTTCAAGACCGGCCTTCTCGTGGGCGATAATCTCATTGACTACGAAAGTCTCAGAGTAGCGAGGATACCGTTTCAGGATATAACCGACTCTTAACTCAGCTTTATTTGGCATGTTCAAGCCTCCCGGAAGCGCATTCTGCCAGGACCTTCGAGGGACTTGCGAGAAGTTTATCCAGCAGCTCGGGCAGCCTTCTCAAGCCGTCCAGATTGATCTTCTCCTTTGCCCGCAGGTGAGAGTTTTCCCCGGAGCACAACCACCGGCCAAGCGCTTCCGGCGTAAGCTCCCCGGGATGAAGCATATCAAGCAGGCCAAGGTCTCGCATCCGCTCTGCCCGGAGGAGCTGCTCAAGTCTGGGGCTGGTTCGCGGGACCACGAGCAATCGTTTCCCGAGCGAAAGCGCCTCGCAGATTGTGTTATACCCGCCCATGGTGACAATTCTTTCTGCTCGCTGCAAAAGCAGGGTTGACCGTGCGGTGAAAGAGACCAGCCGGAGTTGGGGTTTTGCCATAGCGAGCAGGTGCAGGCGCCGCTTTGTTTCGACAGGCATGAAAGGGCCTGTTATTACCACTCCGCAGCTCTCAGGCGGCAGGTCGGTTTGTATAAAGGCCTCAGCCAACCGGGCGCCGTCCTGTCCACCCCCAACCGTACATACCAGTAGTCTGTCCGCCGGCAGACCGAGATTTCTCCAGAATTCCTCTTCTACTTCTTCACCGGATCCGCAGCGCATGCTGCCCAGGTAGCCGGTATGGCATGTGATTGAAGTGATATCCTGCGGGAACCCGTACGCCCTCACCGGGTCGTAGATCGCCGGGTCTCCATAGACCCAGACTGCATCGTAATACCGGCGTATGGCATCATAATTGCCCTCCAGCGTCCATTCACGCTGCATGACCGCCGGTTCATCAATTACGTCTCGCAGCCCGAGCACACAGCGGGTACGGCCCTTTTGACGAAGGAGATCAAGGGAAGAACAGAGTTCCCCGGTGACGCCGGTGGGCACTTTGTCCACGATCAGCGCGTCCGGGGCGAAAATCTCCAGCGCGGCACAAATGATGCTCGCTCGAATGGCACGTAATTCGCCCGGTGAAACATCGAGGCAGCGCGGCCGGTAGGCACCGTTCGCTTCCTTGTATAACCCGGGCAAAGCGAGTGTATCCGTGCAGGCAGGCAAATCAAAAGCGCCGATCTCCCGCGAGCCTGCGATCATCAGGATAGTCGGCTGCGGCTTGCTCGCTGCAAGGGCTTCCGCTATCGCAAGATTGCGTCTCATATGGCCCAGTCCCATCGTGTCATGCGAGTAAAGTGCGAGCCGGCGTGGATGCCGGCTTACCGTCCCTGGCTGCGCGGCAAACGCCTCTTTCAGATCATTCGCGGCGCAAGAATGGTGGGTGAGATCCTGCATTTCATTCCCTGCTAATCACAGATTCCAAACCCAATTCTTCCCCTTCCACCGCTAAGGCCGTATGAGCGGCAGTTTCGCCCGGTCCTGTTTCTTGATAGGCGTCTGGCTGCCGCTGGCTACCCTGCCATTGAGCTTCTGCACCGTCTCCAGAAGTTCAAGAGCATATCCCTTGCTTCTGGCATAGT
>JACUUS010000072.1 GCA_014859215.1 Dehalococcoidia bacterium
CCCCTCCCGGGGTTCTTTTCACCTTTCCCTCACGGTACTTGTTCACTATCGGTCGCCAAGAGTATTTAGCCTTGGGGTGTGGTCACCCCTGCTTCCCACAGGATTCCACGTGTCCCGTGGTACTCAAGATCATGGCCGGGAGCCTTCCCCTTTTGCTTACAGGACTCTCACCCTCTTCGGTAGCTCGTTCCAGAGACTTTCAGCTAGGGTTACGGTTTGTAACTCCCGGAAAGGTCTCGAACCCTTTCCAGACCATGTCTTACAACCCCCCGGCAACTTAGGATCCGAGTCCACTTAGTTACCAGGGTTTAGGCTTTTCCCCTTTCGTTCGCCACTACTCAGGGAATAATCTCTTTTCCTCGGGGTACTTAGATGTTTCAGTTCCCCCGCTTGCCTCTCCACAGCCTATGTGTTCAGCTGTGAGTACCCAGGTTTTACCTGGGTGGGTTGCCCCATTCGGGAATCCCCGGTTCAGCTTGCCCGACAGCTCACCGAGGCTTTTCGCAGTCTCGCCGCGCCCTTCATCGGCTCTTGGCGCCAAGGCATCCCCCGTGCGCCCTTAGTAGCTTGACCTACATTAAACCTTAGACAGAACTCTATTCAGTTTTTAAGGTGCATGCGCTTGCTTCTCAACATTAAGTGCGGCTCGATGTACTCAAGCCGCACTTTAGCGTACATCAGCCCGTGATTTAGTAGATATTAAGTTGTATCTATTTCAATCCTCATGCGCATCCAATAAATTAGTATACATTGGCTGCAATATCTTGTCAAGGGTTGATACCCGCGCTTTTAACCTTTTTCCACTATGGGCTCAGCCCTATTTCCCGGTTGGGCAGTCTCACGCCAGGACCCCGGCCCCGATGAGCTCTGCGAACACCGCATCGCCCATGCCCAGTATCTTCTTGCACACGTACTCGGTATGCTCGCCGAACGAGGGGAAGGGCCTTTGCGGCTCGGACGGAGTCTTCGAAAGCCTGAAGGGAGGCCTTTCAGTAAGATGCTTGCCCATCTCCGCATGCTCAATCTCCACGAAGTGCTTCCTCTTTCGTATCTGCGGGTCGTTATCCACCAGGTCCTGCCCGGTCTGCACGACGCCCGCGGCCACGCCCGCGCGCTGGAGCCGGGCCATGAGCTCTTCCGGGGTGAAGTTGACCGTCCATTTGCCCAGCGATCTGTCCAGCTCATCCTGGTTCCTGGAGCGGTGGAGCAGCGTGTCGAATTTGGCGGACTTAGTCCATTCGGGATCGCCCATCTCTTTGCACAGCGCCTTCCATTCGTCGTCGCTGAAAACTGCAATCGCGATCCATTTCTCGATCCCCTTGCACGGGTATACGCCGTGAGGAGCAGCGCCCGGATTCCTGTTCCCCATCCTGTTCTGAACACGGCCGTTCACGGCATAGTCCATGACCACGGGCGCGGCAAGGTGTACGCTGGCTTCCAGCATGGCCAGGTCGATGTACTGGCCCTTGCCCGTCCGCTGACGGAAGTCGAGCGCTCCCATCAATGCTATGAGCACGTACCAGGGCGCGATGTAGTCCGTGTATGCCGCCACAGGCAGCGAGGGAGCTCTGTCCGGCCAGCCCAGCAGGTTCACGAAACCATTGGTGGCCTGGAGAAGCTGGCCGAAGGTTGGCTGGTGGGCATAGGGACCGGTCTGGCCGAACATGCTCATGCTGAGCATGATGATATCAGGCTTGACCTTGATCATTTCGTCGTAGTCTATGTTCAGCCGCTTCATCACTCCGGGCCCGAAGGTCTCGACGATGATGTCCGCGCGTTCGACCAGTCTCTTCACGATCTCGATGCCGCGCGGTTCGCGCAGGTTGATGTTAACGCTGTACTTGCTTGAGTTGTAGTTGGCGAAGACCCCGCTGGAGTTGAGGCCCATCGCCCCCGGTTTGAAAGGCGTCATTAGCCTCGTGCCGTCCGGCCTGGCGGCGGACTCGATCTTGATAACCTCGGCGCCGTGGTCGCCGAGATACTTTGTCACCATAGGTCCGGTGAACACCCAGGAGAAGTCGACTACCTTCAGGCCCTCGAGCGCATATTTCTTCGGCATTCTGTTCCCCTTCTGGAAGAATTTATATGACGTTTTCTCGCTTTAGCACCTGGAGCTCTTCCTGGGTGAAGCCCAGTTCTTTCACATAGAGCTCTTGATTGTGCTCCCCGATGAGAGGGGCCCGGTTCCCCTTCTGCCAGGCAGTCTCGCTTGACTTGAAGTAAGCGCCCGGATAGGTTATCGAGGTCTTGAGCTCGGGGTGGTCCATTTTGACCCAGAAATTCCTCGAGGCGAGCTGCGGGTCTTCGACGATGTCCTTCGCATTGTTTACCGGCTGGAGAACGTTCTTCTGCCTCAGGGCTTCTTCGTGAAGCTCTCTCTTGGTATGCCGGAGGAAGTACTTGCCGATCTCGGCTTCCCACTGGTTTATCTTGTCCTGGGAAATCTCGGTGAAGCTCAGGGTGCTCCAGTCGATCCCCTTCATATTCTCTCCCAACCCTTCGGCGTTCATTGACGCTATCAGGTCGTTCATCACGTTCGCGCCGGGCTGGGCCATGAGCAGTCGGTAGCAGACGTACCCGTCCTTGCAGGGCCAGATCAGCCTGTAGGTAACGCCGAGTCGTCTCCACAGGCCTCCCTCTCTGGTATGGATAATCTGCTTGAGCAGGTACCAGTCGTGCGGAGCATAGCAGAGCGTCCAGATCATCGCCTCCTGCATGGACAGGTCCACGTGCTGCCCCTCGCCTGAAACGAGCCTGTAGTAGTGGGCAATAAGCGTTCCCACCGCTGCCTGTAGGCTTCCCTGCAAATAGGACTGGTCGCTGCTGAACCGTACGGGGGGCCGGTCGGAGTCACCGCAGATATATACGTAGCCCGCCATGGCCATCGTCACCAGGTCGGGAGAGTTGTACTTGCTGTGTGGCCCGGTCTGGCCGTAGGGGGTAATCGAGGTCATTATGATTCTGGGATTAATCTTGCTCAGCTCTGAATAGCCGAGGCCGAGCTTGTCCAGGTAGCCCGGAGTGAAAGACTCGATGACGAAATCCGCTCTGGAGGCGAGTCTCCTGAAGATCTCCTGCCCGTCAGGCGACTCGAGGTTGAGCGTGATGCCCCTTTTGTTGATGTTGAGAGCAAACCAGGAGAGACTTCTCTCCGGGTTGGGGGTGTCCTGGTAAAAGGGGCCCACGTTCCTGGACGGGTCTCCGCCCGGCCTCTCAATCTTTATGACATCCGCGCCGAACTCGGCGAGAATCTTGCCGCAAAGGGCTCCCCTGTCGTCAGTGAGATCGAGCACCCGGTAAGGGCCAAGCATAGCCGGTCTTGCTTTTTCCTCGGGCATCAACGAAGCTCCTTTCAAAAACGGGTTTGTACGAACGCGCCTCGACTATTTTCACACAAGAACATGACTCTGTCAAAAAGGCGGAACCGGGATGGGCCTTCTCTTGTGTTCACTCGCACGGACGCGCATCTGGATTCTGGCTATTACGTCCGGCCGGCCTTCGCCTGTCTGGAGGTAACTGTCCAGTTCCGCATAGGTGAAGCCCATCTCTCCTTCATCGGTCTGGCCTTCCCAGAGCCCTGCCGAAGGCGGCTTGTCGATGATACTCCGGGGAATTTCGAGGAACGCGGCCAGCTCCCTGACCTGTCTCTTCAGCAGGTTTCCCAGGGGAATGATATCCACCGCGCCGTCTCCCCATTTGGTTGTGTAACCTATACTCAGTTCGCTCCTGTTTGAGGTCCCGGCCACCAGATAATGCATGCGGTTTGCAAGGAAGTAGAGGGCGCACATTCTCAGCCTCGGCTTGAGGTTGGACTCGGCGAGCCGCCGGGTCTCGGGAGAACCCACGGTTTCCGGGATTACGTTGAGGAGCGAGTCATAGACCCCGTCGAGCGGTACTGTCACAACCGGGATACTGAATTTGCCGGCTACTGCCTTTGCATCCTCGAGGTCCTGTCCAGGGGAGTAACAGGGCATGAGCGCGGCCAGAACGTTGTCAGGGAAAGCCTTCTTGCAGAGTACCGCGACCACGGCTGAGTCTATCCCGCCGCTGAGTCCCAGCACTACTCCCCGGCTGTTTGAGCCCGCAACCTGGTCCTGTATCCAGGCTGCAAGCCGGTCCGTCATTTCGGCCCAGGAACCCCGCAAAGAGTGCATATGACTTATGAAGGAAGCTGCCCCAGATCAGGCAAGCTCAGGCTCGATGAGCCCGTAATCACCGTCGCTCCGGCGGTAGATAACGCTAAACTGGTTCTTATCCGAGTTGAAGAAAATGAAAAAGTCGTGGGAGAGTAGCTCCATCTGCTCGGCCGCTTCCTCCGGAGGCATCGGCTTGACGGGAAACCGCTTGACCTTGACGATTTTTCGCGGCTGCTCCCCCGTATCCTGCTGCTCCCCGGCGAGGGCGCCGAGAGGCTTTCTCGGTGTCTCGTTCTTCTTGTTGCTGCGGTAAAGCCTGGCTTTGAACCGTTCTATCTGCCGGTCGAGCACATCAAGAACAGTATCCACACCGACGGTGATTGAGGGGCCTCGCTCCTCGGCTCGCAGCAGGGTACCGTGCGTCTTGATGGTAACCTGAACCACGTACTGATTGTCGGTAGCTCTCGTCATTTCCTGCGCTACCTCGACCTTGACCTCGCCTATGCCCGGGAAATGACGTTCCAGCTTTCTCATTTTCTCGCTGATGTACCCCTGCGTCCTTTCGTCGACGTGGAGGTTCTTTGCCTTGATAACAAGTTCCATCTTTTCCGATACCCTTTCTGGCCTTACGAGTTTAATCAAAATCAGATTCTATTCTAAGATATGTGTTTGCCCCTTTTCAACATAAGTCGTTTGGGACCAAGCGATGGATTCGTGACGGGTGCGCTATGCCGGGGCGGCCGCCCGGCAGCCTGGAGACAGATACTAGCCAATGCGGAAAGTCCCCGTGCCTACCGCAACAAGCTCCTGCTCATCGTTGTGGAGTTCCATACGTGCGACGGCGATTTTCTTGCCTGTGCGGAGGACTGTGCCGGTCCCTGTGAATACCTTGCCGCGGCCGGGTTGAAGAAAGTCTATTCGAAGATCGATCGTATTGACGCCGGTGAGCCTTCGCGCTTGCTCCGCCAGGGGGAGCCCTTCGACGTCCTTGCGGAGCTTCCACGCAACAGTAGCTCCGCCGACTATGTCCATGACCGATGTGATTACTCCTCCATGCAGGCGCAGGCCGTCGGGCGCGAGTGCGAGCTCGGTTCGCATCGGAAGCCTGATAAGGATGCGGTCGTCCCCGGAGGGTTCGAACTGCACACCCAGAAGCTCGACAAAAGGAGGGTACCGGCCCTGGAGACCCATCTCCTTCGAGAGCTTCTCGTCCTGTTCACTCAAACCGCTCATGCACTCTCCTCTTCACACCGTATTGTGCGTACTGCGAAGGGCTTTGTCAATAAGAAGCGCATCTGCTTCCAACGGGCGACGAGTTTCTGTGAGCACCGCCTGGCGGGGAACAGGATACGTGGTGATTGCGTTTAAGGCGGGGTTTCCCCGCAGCTCGATTATGAGCCCTGGTCCGCTTCTTTTTGGCATTGATTTCTGCGTTCGATGTACCCCATTATTAGTTTACCGGGTACTCCTTCGAGGTGCTGCGTTGAGAGAGAATGATGACCGGAATGCGAGCCAGTTCGCCTCGCTGAGGCGCTGGAATATCGCGATGTCGGTACTGCACCTGGTGCAGGGTATCGCGATCCTCGCTTTGAGCACGGACTTCTCGGTCACCGTGACGACGTCCTTCCTGAGGTTCATGCCTGAGATCGGCAGGCCGGAAACCGCGACCGAAGAGCTATTCAGCCTGCGCCTGGGGCCGATGGTTGCGGCATTCCTCTTCATCTCTTCGATCGCTCACTTCATCATGGCCTGGCCCGCTTACAGGTGGTACGTCAGGAAGCTGAAGAGCAATATCAACTATGTCAGGTGGTACGAGTACTCCTTGAGCGCCTCGCTCATGATCGTGATAATCGCCTTGCTGAGCGGGGTATTCGACCTGCCAAGCCTGATAATGCTGTTCGCTCTGACTGCCGTCATGAACCTGTTCGGCCTGATGATGGAGCTGCACAACCAGAGGACCGAGAGGACGAACTGGACGGCATACATATTCGGGTGGATTGCAGGCGTTATCCCCTGGATCATAATAGCCTGGTACTTCTTCACCGCGATATCCTCGGCGGGCGAGGCGGTCCCCACATTCGTTTACTATATACTCGGCTCGCTCTTCATCCTGTTTTTCAGCTTCGCGGTAAACATGCTGCTCCAGTACAAGGGCGTCGGACGCTGGCGGGACTACCTCTACGGAGAGCGCGGGTACATGATTCTGAGCCTTGTGGCGAAGTCGGCTCTGGCATGGCAGGTATTCGGAGGGACGCTTAGGGAGATGTAGGTAAGACCAGAATCAAGATTGAGATTAAGACTGAGTGAGTAAACAAAGGAGGGGCCGTTCCCGGCTCCTCCTGTTCTTTCGGCTGATAGCGCTGGTCTTACTCAACCACGATAGTAAGCTCGAATATCTGAAGAGGCTCTACGCCCTGCTCCCAGGGCCTTTCGTACTCCAGCACTATCTTGCTCTCGCCCTTCTTCAATGCCTTAAAGGTCCAGGTATCCTCTCCTTCGGCCCCTATAAGACCGCTCTGTGCCGGCTGGTGCTTCGTGTCGACGAACTCTACCGATTCGTCGCTGTTCCCGGCAAGCTCCCATGAATAACCCGTGGAGGGATTTGCGACGAGGGTAACGGAAAGCTCTTTTCCGGGCACAAGTTTTACTTCCTGACCTGAATATGAGGCGTCAACCTGTATGTCTGCCATTGAGGGGGAAGATGCGTCTACGCCGCTGCATGCCGCGGCGAACCCGAGTGTACCAGCCAGAACCACCAGCGCCAGCGCGATTCCAATCGCTTTCTTCATGTTCTCTCCTTTTTCTGCCCGGACGCTACCAGCCGGTCTCTGTCGTTCTCTATCCCGGGAAGCCCGGTGGAGGACCCGTCAGCCCGGATGGACGGCAGCCTTTCCCTCTTTCCGTGCGACGAGCCCGAACACACTTCCAATGACCGTGAGGGCCAGTGCTATCGCCAGCAACTTTCTCATTCTCTTCTCCTTTCCTCCTGATTTTAGGACGCTGGAGGCGGAAGTTTTGTTCCCGAACAGGGGATACGGACACGCAGGCTCCCGTTCGATGGCGGCTGAAATCACAAACCGGACGCGGTGTCAGGAGGTTAGATTGTCTCTCTGGCGATGGTCAGGCCCCATACGGGTCCGGCGCCCGCCTTCTTGAGGGCCGAGGCACAGGAATCCAGCGTGGCGCCCGTAGTACATACATCGTCAATCAGCAGGATACTGTCACCGTCAAGCTGCCGGGGGCATTCGAATGCGTTGCGTACGTTCCTGCGTCGTTCCGCGGCGGAGGCGGACCTTGCCTGGGCAGCGGTATCCTTTACCCGGCGGAGGAGGTCTTCCATGACGGGGAGCCCGGTCGCCTTTGCCGCCTCTCTGGCGAGCAGGGCAGCCTGGTTATAGCCTCTTTGCCGCATGCGCCTCGGGTGCAAGGGGACCGGAACGATTATTTCATAATATGCGGGGCCCGACTTCAGAAATTCGGCCAGCAAGCCGCCCAGCGGCGCCGACATGGCCTTCAGGTGACGGTACTTGAGCTGGTGAATCGCCTTACGAACATTGCCTTTGAACAGGTACGGGGACCGGATGCCGTCGATTATCAGAGGATGCGCGGCGCATGTGCGGCAGTAGTTCCCCCCGTCGACGGCGTCACCGCATCTCTGGCAGAAGGGCTCCTTTCTTGCGGGAAGCGCGCTGCAGCAGGCTGGACAGATTAGGTCGCCCTCCTTGCCGCAGCCGATGCATTTAAGGGGGAACAGCAGGTCAAGAACGGATATGCGGAGGCGTTCAAGGAGCCCCTCGGTGTTCAGCGGGCGGCTCCCACGATCTCGCTGAGAGAGGTCGCTCCTTCCTCTTCCATGAAGGCGAGTATTCCATCGAGTATGTCAAGACAGGCGCGTGGACTGGTCAAGGTGGCGGAGCCGACCTGCACCGCGCTTGCCCCCGCCATGAAAAATTCCAAAGCGTCGGTCGCACTCGCAATACCGCCGCAACCTATGACCGGAATTCCGACCTCGCCGGCAACCTGGTAGACCATGTAGAGCGCCACCGGCCTTATGGCGGGACCTGACAGTCCCCCGGTGATATTGCCCAGGACGGGCCTTCTCCGCGGCACATCTATCGCCATTCCCCTGAGCGTGTTGGCGACAGTGAGGGCGTCCGCTCCCGCTTCAGCCGCGGCCCGAGCTATGGCTGTGATATCCGTGACATTCGGCGAGAGTTTGACGGTTACCGGAAGGCTTGTCGCTGACTTCACGGCGCGTGTCACAGCGGCTGCATCCTCGGGGCTTGCCCCGAACTCCGCTCCCCCGGCGGCTATGTTCGGACAGCTTATGTTCACCTCTAATCCGCTTACGCCAGGTACGCCCTCAAGCCTGCGGGCAAGCTCCGCATATTCATCGACATCGCAACCAAGAATATTCACCAGCACCGGTACATTCCACGCGGCCCATGTGGGAGCCTTCTCCCTGATGAGCGCGTCAACGCCGATGTTCTCCATTCCGATAGAGTTCAGGATACCTGCCGGAGTCTCGGTGAGACGCGGCTGTGGATTGCCCGGGCGGGGATTGAGCGTAGTCCCCTTACAGACAACCGCGCCCAGGGCCCCGGCATCAACGATGCCGGCATATTCGGTGCCGTAGCCAAAGGTGCCCGAGGCGGTCATGATCGGATTGGCAAGAAGCAGGCCTTTCACATTTCGCGGAGCAAGTTGAACGGAAAGGTCAAGATTGCTCATAACGCCTCGTAAGTCTCCTGCAGCAGCAGAGCGTCAGCCTCGTTTGTCGGACTCTCGCAAATCAGGAGCCCGCCGGCATCGAGGTCCTTGAGCGCTCTCAGGAGCTCCTCGAACCGGAAATCGGACTCTTCCAGGGGAAGATGCCGCCTCTCGCCTCTCGGGCTGTACTCGATCCCCGAAACATGCATGTGAAGATCAGCGAGAGCTTCCGAGCCGAGCGCCTCCGCGGTACGTTCCAGGACTGCGACAAATTCGCCGTAAGAGTTGACTTTGCCGGTACGGGCGTATAGGTGCGCGAAATCAATTGCCGGCGCGACGCCTTCGACCTCCGCGCTCAACTGGAGCACTTCTTCCAGGGTGCCGAACTGAACCGGCTTCCCGGTAACCTCCGGCCTTATCCGGACGTTATTTCCCTCGATCCTCAGCTCCTGGATAATGCGCAGCAGGTTCTCTTTCACCCGGATGTAGACGGCGGCGGGAGAATCTTTCATGTAGAACGCCGGGTGAAAAACCACGCCGTCCCCGCCGAGAATGGACGTTATGAGCGCCGCGCGCAGAATGTACTGTCTGCTGGCAGCCACCTTGCGGGGTTCCTGAGAGTTAAGGTTAATCCAGTACGGAGCATGAGCGCTCAACCTTATTCCCCTGCTTGCCGCGACCTTCTGCACGATGCGCGCTGATTCAGGGTTGAGAGTAACGCCCTGGACGAACTCGACCTCCATGCATCCCAGCCCCAGCTCGTGGACACGCTCGACACCGGCCTGGGTCGAGTTCGACCGCGAAGATAGCGGAATGCCGGCAGTGCCGAAGAGCAGCCTAGCTATTCGAGCCACACCCCTCTCCGAGCCCGAACGGCATCTTTTTCCCCACCGAGGCGGCAACCGGGCCCAGGCTTGCCATCAGCTGTAGAAAGTTCTCACAGGTTAGCGACTGGGCCCCATCCTTGAGCGCCTGGTCCGGGTTCGGGTGTACTTCGATCATGAGACCATCCGCTCCCGCGGCGACCGCGGCCAGGGCCATGGGCGATACAAGGTACCATTTCCCTGTACCGTGGCTCGGATCGCCGATTATGGGAAGATGGCTGAGTTTCTTTATAATGGGAATCGCGCTGACATCCATAGTGTTACGCGTGTAGGTCTCGAAGGTGCGGATGCCGCGTTCGCACAGTATAACCTGGCGGTTGCCCTGCGCAAGGATATACTCCGCGGAAAGCAGCCACTCCTGGATGGTCGCAGACATGCCCCTCTTGAGCATTACAGGCTTTCTAACCTTCCCGACTTCATCCAGCAGAATGAAATTCTGCATATTCCTGGCCCCGATCTGAAGCACATCGGCGTATCTCGCCACCAGTTCGACATCCTGCGGGGTAAGGACCTCTGTGATAAAGGGCAGGCCTGTCTCATCGCGGGCGGCGGCCAGGATTTCAAGCCCCTGCCTGCCCAGCCCGCGGAACTGGTAGGGCGAGGTACTGGGTTTAAAAGCACCTCCCCTGAGCATGTTCGCCCCTGCGGCCTTAACTGCCCTCGCGGTATGCAGAAGCTGTTCCTCCGTCTCCACGGCGCACGGACCCGCTATGATCGTTAGTTGGTCCCCGCCAATCGTCGTCGGGCCCACATTGAGCACGGTGCATTCAGGCTGGAACTCCCTGCATGAAAGCTTGTATGGCCTGGAGATGGGAATTACTTCCTCGACGCCTGGAAGA
>JACUUS010000269.1 GCA_014859215.1 Dehalococcoidia bacterium
CAAGGTACTTCACGTCCGATATTTTGACTAACGCCTGGATGAATGAGAAGAATGCGTCACCAAAGCGTTCGCCAGGTACCGTGAGTACAAACTCCCCCTGTTTATTCTGGAGGCCAAAGGCTTCCACGTTGTTGGATATGATTTCAGAGTATCCTGTCAACGTGAGATCAAGGTCTTCATAGCTCAAGTGCATCAGAGTGTGACCTTGATCTGTAAACTCCCAAGCGTCCCCGACTTTGCGCAGTACTACAACGAAATGGTCCCCATCTTCGAAAGTGAAGGGGTGAGTAATCAGGAAACGGGAAAGGCCCTGAGCCATTACACCAATTTCGCTGCACGTCTTCTGCTTGAACTCGCTAATGATGTCTTCGATAATCATAGCCTGCTCCTAACGGCGAAAGCGGTTATAGCAAAAGCCAACATCAGAATAACCGAGCCTGCATCCTGTCTGATTCAGGTCTAATGAAATTACATTGTTCATAACATAGGTCCAGAGCCTGTTCCAGGTTCTGAAATTTCTCAGAAGGTTCAGCAAACTTATCTATAGCCGCTCCCATCTCTTGATATCGCTGCGTAGCATAATGTATATGGTATGCGCGGAATTTCTGGCCTTCAAGTTTGTTCGTATGCTCATGAGACGGGCCATTGTATCTCCTAAGCCGCAACAATTTCGGGCTCCTGTAAAGAGATACACCTAAGATTACGCTGAAATCTGACCGGTCAATCACATTTCGCCTCAACATTATTTTGAACGTACCAACATGGACAACCTGCACCTGGATCTGGGCCTCCTCATGCGCCGCTGAATAAGGCCTGACGCGAAAATGCAGCCTGTTGTACCGCGAGGGAAGGGGTTTCTCGATATCTATTAGATCTTGTATCTGTTTGTCAGTCAGGTCCGCGATGGCCAAAGAGGTAACTCCTTAAAGATTTTCACTCTTGAGCTACTTCTCCAAAGGATGCATCACGTAAGAAAACTTCTGTTTGCCAGCGCCCTAGCTGGAGCATGACAGATTAGTGGCAGCGGCTGGATTCGAACCAGCGACCTTGGGCTTATGAGTCCCCTGCTCTAACCTCTGAGCTACGCTGCCTCAACATAAATGGTAGCACGAAGGTGTATCTCAGTCAATCGCGGCGACCCGTCAGGAGTTCCACCACCCTGTCAAGGATACGTTCCGCCACTTCGGACTTGCTCATCAGCGGAAGCTGCTCCACCCTGCCTTCTCGATCAATAAGTGTGACGCGGTTCGTATCAGTCCCGAAGCCGCTGTCCTTCGCGGTGATGTCGTTTGCCGCTATCAGGTCCAGTCCCTTGCGTCGCAGCTTCTCGCCGGCGCGGGCAAGCATGTCCTCGCTTTCGGCGGCGAACCCCACCTTCACCAGGTCGTTCCCCACCTCGCTCAGGATGTCCGGAGTCTTCTCAAGCTCCAGCGTAAGGCTTTCAGCCTCTCTTTTCATCTTCGATTCAGCCGCCCTCGTCGGACGGTAATCGGCGACCGCCGCCGCCATTATGAGCACATCCGCCGCCGCGCTTGCCTTCAGCACGGCGTCCCGCATTTCGAGGGCGGTCTCCACCCGCATAACCTCGATTCCGGTCGGCGGCGTTCTCTCCGCGCTTGTAATCAAAGTCACAACGGCCCCCCGGTCACGGGCTGCCTCGGCTATGGCGTAGCCCATCTTTCCCGAGGAGCGGTTGCCGATGAATCTAACCGGGTCCACCGGCTCCCTTGTCCCTCCCGCGCTGACAACGACCTGCCGTTCCGCCAGGTCTCCCTTA
>JACUUS010000270.1 GCA_014859215.1 Dehalococcoidia bacterium
TTAGCCTTCCTTCTTGCCCGGCCATATCAGCTCTATCATAATGCCGTGCAGGGACCTGGGGTGGACGAAGATGTAGGATGGGCCGGAGGGGCCCAGCGAAATCGGATCTTCGGGCACAAGCTTGACGCCCTTCTCTCTCAGCCTCGTCACGATCTCGTCCATATCGCGGACCCTGAAGGCTATATGGTGGACGCCTTCTCCCCTGTCCCGTATGAACCTGGCAATCACTGCGTTCTCGGACATCGAGGACACGATGTGGAACATGGTGCTGCCGATATGCGCGCACTTCACCGACATATTGTCCGCCGGCACCGTCCAGCTATCCTTGAACTCCAGGTCGAAAAGGTCTTCGAAGAGCGCGACGACCTTATCCTGGTCCTCCACCGCCAGCACCACCTCTTCAATGTTCTCGATCATGCCGGCCATAACAGGGCCTCCTCTCTACGTTCTGAAGGCCGGGGCAACAGGCGTGAAAAGCGGTTGTAAGCGCAGTTCGGGCCCCCGGTCGATGATATCCTACCACTGCAGGATATGGCTGCCAACCGGGCTTTGCGCAGTGTACGGAACTCCCTTCCCGGTCAAACTCATTCGATGGATGCACCACGCGTGCGGCGGGAGCCGAAGGGAGTGACGTTTCAAGCCAGAGCTATGAAGAGGCAGCCCACCACGTAGGCGACTCCGATGGCAAAAAGCCCGGTGCCGATCGTCCTTACCCTTTTCCCCATTATCTTCGCCTGCTCGGGCTGCTCAAGTATAGTCCCCTGGATGAAGACTATAAGGCCGAGCATCATGACGGCCAGGCCGACGCCTGCGTAGGTGAGTATCATCGTCGATTCCTGCATTGCGGCTCCTTCCTCTTTAGCCTGGTACAGAGTATATCGGGCTTCCGGTCAATGTAATCCGGACTGACGGACTGCCATCGAGGCCTGAAATGAACGAGGTCTTGTATTTAAGTCCGCCGCTGCACAGTCCGGGACTGAGAATGTTTAACATTTCCTCCCGTATTTGTCAAGAAGCGCCGGACCAGGGAGGACTGCCACAGTCCAGGCAAGGCGATGTCATGTTATGATATGGGTGTATCGGGCTTGAATATGCCTGCTTCATCTTTAATTGGCAGGGAGGATATGATAGAATTGGCTGCGATGAAGTACTCTCTCGGTCTGGACGCCGGCTCTGCCAGCGTGAAAGTGGTGATAGTCTCGGACGACGGAAAGGTACGGTACACGGACGTTGAGAAGATCGCCGCCGGCCCGAAGTCAGCTATCGCTGCTCTTATGGCCAGAGCAGCCGGGAAATTCGACCTCGCTCAGATCTCGACTGCGGGTGTGACGGGCACCGGGGCCGGGCTTGTTCCCGCGGACCTGGACTGTTCTCAATACAGCAGTTCGCTGGCAATCGCCGCCGGGTTGCTTGACCGTTACCCGGACGCCAGGACGATAATACAGATCGGGGGCCAGAGTTCGTTCGTAATCGCGCTGGTCGATGGTCTGAAGAAACCGTGGCAGGTAACGTCGAACCCGCTCTGCGCGGCGGGCACAGGCAGGTTCCTGGAGCAGCAGGCATACCGTATAGGGGTTACGCTCGAAGACTTCGCCCGCATCGCACTTGAGTGCGAGGGCAGTCCGCCCCGGATAGCCGCCAGGTGCAGCGTTTTCGCAAAGACAGACCTCATACACCTCCAGCAAAAGGGCGTTCCCATGTCGGCGATGCTGTACGCTTTGTGCGAGAGCATTGCCAGGATGGTGGCGTCTCTCAAGAAAGGCGAGTTCGAAGCA
>JACUUS010000073.1 GCA_014859215.1 Dehalococcoidia bacterium
CAATAATGCTGAAGCTATTTAAACGTGATGTCGCCTGGAAGACCCGTTAGAAGAGTTGATAGTCCGGGGACTGCGCATCAGCGGCGCCGGGCCGTCCTCCGGGCTGTGAGTGGGTGGTGCAGTGGCGGAAATACTGTGCATTTTCAAGCTCAGCTCTGAATCCCTCTTATTCCCGTGCAGACCGTAACGTATTTTACTCCAGTCAGGGCTCTGATTTCATTGACAGTCGTGCTGGCGATCTCTCCGCTTCTCATTTCTTCGAGCACGGCTATAACATCGTGCGGGCCGGCTACCGTATCCACCAGGGCCACGCCGGGCCTCTTGCGAAGTGCTTCGGCGATTGCTGAGGCCTTGCCGCTTTCAGTGTCTATCAGGACGTAGACTCTTCCCATAGCGTCTTCTGTGGTTCCTCTTCCGCAATCTTGATCAGGACCATGGCGGCCAGAGTCGGAGTATGACGGGCAAGATCGTCAAGGGTAAGGAGGCCCACCAGTTGATCATGCTCCGCCACGGGCAGAAACCGGACGCGGCTCTTGACCATGGCCCTGGCCGCATCGAGCAGGTCAAGCTCAGGGGAGACTACAGGACCTTTCCGGATCAACGCTTCGGCCGGGGTATCAAGCGGGTTTCCCCTGGCCGAGCCAACTCGCCTGATTATATCGCTCTCGGTTACCACCCCTCGAAAGCTTTTGCCGTCGCAAACGGCGACCACGCGAGAGTTCGAGTTGCCCATCTTTTTGGCAATTTCAACAACGGGTGTTGAGGGCGGGACGGTGGTTACTCCTGTACTCATGGTTTCCCTGACTTTAACCATGGGTTTTCCCTGCCTTACTTCATCGGTCCCAATAGCAGCCTTTGTTCTTGAACTCTCGGCGGCAGCGGACCGCAAGAATATAGTCCCAGCCGCGCCACGATTTAATGATAGTCGCCGGCAATACTCCGGACATCCGCCAAACTATTGATTCGACATAGGAATAGAAGTCTCGCGTTTGCCTCGGGAAAGCAATGGCGCTAAGCCTTTTGTGCACTGCGGCTAAGCATTGCTATCGACAAAAGCTCAGTTTTTCAGTATCATCCTCATGGACAGGTTCAGATTCTTCCCGTAAGCCGGATGCATGGACAAAATAAGAGTTCTTATTGCTGATGATCACCCAGTATTTCGCGAGGGGCTGGTCAGCTTGCTTGCGGAAGAAAAGGACATCGAGGTGGTGGCCCAGGCGGCGGACGGCATAGAAGCGATTGAAATGGCGCAGAGCACCCTGCCCGATGTTGCGCTTATTGACATTTCCATGCCCGGCGAGAACGGCATTGAGGTCACCAGGAGAATCAAGGCAGCTTCACCCCGGACTGCCGTACTCGTTGTTAGCGCCTACAGCTATGACTCATACGTGCTGGGTGCGGTGGAGGCGGGGGCTGCCGGCTATCTCCTGAAGAACGTCCGATTCAGGGACCTTGTGGGAGCCATCAGAGCGCTGCACGCTGGAGAGACGGTGCTCGATCCCACAGCCATGCGCAAGCTTGTGAGCCGGCTGGCTTCCTCCAGGGCGGGAGCGGAAGACACCCTTCCCCAGCTTCATAACCGCGAACTGGAGGTTCTCAAACTTGCAGCGAGAGGTATGAGCAACAAGGAGGTCGCGCAGAGCCTGGGCATAAGCGTGCGAACCTGCCAGACCCACCTGGCCAATATCTTCGCCAAGCTGGGGGTTGGTTCACGGACCGAGGCGGTTCTCCATGCCTTAAGGGAAGGCTGGATTACGCCGGACAACCTCCCGTAGTCCCTCAGGCTCCTGAAGCCTGCGGTCCCCGAGGATGCATAGTTTTGATTACCTCAGCAGAGGGCACTGGAACTTCCCCGGATCCGGCGGATTTTGCGGCTGGTATCTGGTCAAGGCATTTGGGCAGAAGACTGGCCGTTTTGCGTAATCTGCACTTCTTGGCTATATCAGGTCTGACACTTCTCCTCGCCGCCATCTACTACTGGCACTATTTGGGCCTGCCGGCGCTGTTTCCAGTCGCCTCCGATTTCCTCAGCACGCAGAGTCTTCATGAATTCCAGCGAATGCTTTTCCTGATCCCCATGCTGTATGCCGGTCTGACATTTCGGGTACCGGGGGCTCTAGTCCTGTCTGCTATCGTGGCCGTAATTGTCTTGCCCAGAGCACTGCTCATATCGGAGAACCCGGACGCGCTCGCGAGATCGCTGGGATTTATAACGCTCGCAAGCCTTGCGACCGTGGTTGTCGGGCTTGGAGAAGCCAGGAGACGAAGGGTCAAGGAAGCCTACTCCGAACTCGATGCGGCACATTCGCAGCTGAACGCCGGCGCGAGAGAACTGCGTCTTTCCGAAGAAAGCTACAGGGACCTTTTTGAATGCGCCAGCGATGCTATACTTGTATGTGCTTCGAGCGGCGATATTGTGCGCTGCAACCGGGCCATGGTTGACATGCTGGGGTACTCGGCGGATGAGTTGCTCCGGATGAACCTCAGCGTACTTATTGGAGTAGAGAATAAGGAAGCTGTAGCGGACCGGCAGGGTGAATGGATCAGGACAGGGAAACGGGTCAGAGAAAAGTTCCTCAGGAAGGATGGGACAGGAGTCAGAGTCGACCTCGCCGCGCGAGCGATGACTTCAGGCCGGTCCCAGCTTATCCAGATTATCGCGCGTGATATTACGGAGGAAGCCCGTTTAAGGGAAAACATGGAATTCTATATCGGAAAAATCACGCAGGCACAGGAAGAAGAGCGAAGGCGGATAGCAAGGGAACTGCATGATGAGACCGCCCAGGGGCTGGCTCTGCTGGCTATGGATATCGAGGGTATCGAGGCGCGTTTGACCGGGTCGCCGGAAGTGCTTCCATCGCTTGAGAGACTCCGGGCAAAAGCCGAGTCGCTCATGGAGGGCGTTAGCCGCTTCAGCCATGAGCTGCGCCCCGGCGTTCTCGATCACCTGGGGCTTGTGCCAGCTCTGGAGTGGTTGAGCGGAGAAATGTCCGCAACCTTTGGCATCCCCGCTGCGTTTCAAGTATCGGGAAGTGAACGCAGGCTTTCGCCGGAGGTCGAGCTTGTACTTTTTCGGATAGTGCAGGAGGCCTTGAGCAATGTCAGGAGGCATTCCGGCGCAACACGTGCCTCTGTGGAGATCGAATTCGGCGCCGACAGGATCAGGCTGCAAATCTCGGACAATGGCAGGGGTTTCGAACTGCCCCCCATGCTGGGCGACCTCGCCTTAACTGGAAAACTGGGCCTTCTTGGCATGCAGGAACGGGCGCGACTGATCGGGGCAGCGTTTACGGTCCGGTCCGGGGCTGGCAAAGGCACATCAGTATCCGTGGAAATTGCGGGATAAACCCTGGAGTGAGTCTCAGACGGATGGCTCCGCGCAGTCCCGGCAGTATCCAAAGAAGGCTATGTGCTCCAGTTCGGCTTCGAAGCCATAGCCGGACCTCAGGTCGTCCCTGAGCTTGTCCAGTACATCTATGTCGATGTCAATTACTTTGGTGCAGTTGCGGCAAACCAGGTGGTGGTGCTGCGCTTTTCCTGCCGGGTGATACAGGAAGCGCCCTTCCCCGAGATCGGTTTCGGTAACCAGGCCGTTCTCTTTGAGGAGTTCCAGGGTACGGTAGACGGTGGAACGGTTGAGATACGGGTACTTGAGTTTCGCCCGGTCATAGATCTCCTCGGCGCTAATATGGTTGCTGCTTTCCTCGATAGCTTCGAGGACCATCATGCGCTGCGGTGTCAGGCGGTATCCCCTGTCCTTCAGGATATCAAGCAGGGTGTTTACTTTCTTCATTCAGGGCGTCCCACAGTTAATTTATATAACATGGGCCGGAAGTTATTGCAACAAAGTCGCCATGCCTGCAGGTTCCCAACCGGGAGTTTGTAGCTAGGCGACTTTTGTCTTATAATTAATGAGTTGCGTGGCTGAACCTTACGTAGCCAGTCAGGCTGAGGTGGAGAATGGAAATAGGAATCGACCCGATTGCTTTCAGTATAGGCCCGATCGACATCGCGTGGTACGGGCTTATGGTTGCTGTTGCAGTGCTTTTTGGAGTGATATGGGCCTGGTATTTTCTCACCAGGAAGGGTGGAGTCTCCACCGATTTCGTTCTGGGCGCGGCGATTCTGGTCATCCCACTGGGCGTGGTTGGAGCCCGGCTTGTTCACGTAATAGACAAATTCGACTTCTACCGTGATAACCCGGCTCAGATCGTTGGCTTCGAGGGGCTCGCGATCTTCGGCGCGGTGTTGGGGGGCATCCTTGGGGCGTGGCTTTACTGCAAGGGGCGAAAAGCCGCGTTTGGACCTCTGGCCGATCTTGCGATCCCGGGCGTGGTATTCGCTCAGGCTATCGGCAGAATAGGGTGCACCATAAACGGCTGCTGTTACGGCATTCCGACAACTTCGTGGTTCAGTTTCATATATACTCATCCGAATACTCATGGGCCCTTAGGGGTTCCAACACATCCGACTCCTCTCTATGAACTGATGGGAGACCTCGTCATTTTTGCCCTTCTCTTCTGGGTATTCCGGGGCCGGGTAAGGCCCGCCGGTTCCATATTCGCTATATTTCTGTTCCTGTGGTCGGCGCTGACGCTTGGAGTGAGGTTCTGGCGTGGAGATATAGATACGTTCGCCGGGCCTATACAGGAAGGGCAACTGATAGCGCTGATAGTGATGATTGCCTCCGGCATCTGGCTGCTGTTCAAGGCAAGGTGGGTTGGGCAGGAGACTGACCTGGTGGACAAGCCTCAACTGGCCGAGGAAGGCTCCGAATAGCTTATCCGGGTGAGTCCTCACGGGTTTTCTGCGCAGGGTCGGCTATTACCCTGGAAGCGACACCGCGTTTTCCGCGGGCTTTCGCGCGCAGGCTGTGGACCATTAGCGACAGGGCGAAAATCGCTCCCGCGAACAGGATTATGGCGGGGCCTGAAGGCACCCTCAAGTCGTAGGCAACCTCAACCTGATATGATATCAACAGCCCGCCCAGAGTGAAGAGGACGCCTATCGGAATCGAGAGCAGCATCATTCTTCTCAGACTCGATGTATAGTGCCGGGCCATTGCGGCAGGCAGTGTGAGAAGGGCTATGAGCAGGACAATGCCGACAACTCTCAGCACGACCACGACTGTGAGCGCGATCAGTACCAGCAAGACCAGGTACAGGCAGCCGGCCGGCAGGCCCATCGCTGAGCTGAATTCCTCATCGAAAGAAATCGCAAGAAATTCCTTGTAGAGGAGAATGGTGACCAGGACAATCACGGCGTCGAGTGCGGCCATTATTATCAGGGTGGGCTTGCTCACGAGCAAGATGTTGCCGAAGAGATAACCCGCCAGGTCTGGCGCGAATCCAGGTTTCAGGCCGATGAATAACGCGCCCAGCGACATTCCCGTAGCCCAGATAAGGCCTATGGCGGTATCCTCCGGTATCCTGGTCCTCTGTATAGCCAGCCCCATGCCAAGGGCCGCGGCAACCGCGAATCCAAGAGCGCCGAGGACCGGGTTCGTTCCAAAATAATATGCCAGGCCGACACCTCCCAGCGAGCCGTGAGAAATGCCGCCGCTTATCGACACCATTCTCCTGACAACCACGTAAGTCCCGATAATGCCGCAAGCTACTGACGCAAGAAATGCGGCAATGAAAGCATTTTGCATGAACTCATACTGAAGTGCGTCCATCATACCTAGTGTTCCTTCAAGACGCGATGCGGGACGTGGCCGTGTGCAATGAGCTGGACCGGGCACTGGTATGTAGCTTCAAGGACCTCCGGCGCAATTTCTTTCGACCCGTGATGGTATAGTCTGCGGTTCAGGCAGGCTATCTGGTCCACGTGGATGGAGATCGCGCCTATATCGTGTGATACGATGATGATCGACATTCGCTGCTTCAGCTTCACGAGGAGCTCATAAAGGTCTGTCTGCATGGCCGGGTCAATGCTGGAGGTGGGCTCATCGAGAAGGAGCACGGCAGGCTGCGAAACCAGCGCTCTGGCCACGAAGACTCTCTGCAGTTCCCCGCCGGATAGCTCGCCAATCCGTCTGGGCCCGAACTCTCTCATGCCTACAGTCTGGAGGGCCTGATCCGCCTCCTCGAGATCTACTCTGCTGTATCTCCTGAAGAGCCCGGCTTTCCCGGTCCGGCCCATCAGGACCACTTCGCGGACGTTTATGGGGAACTCTCGGTCCGAGGTGTTGAACTGGGGTACGTACCCGATCCTGCTCCTGCTCTCGCCGGCTGGCCGGCCCAGGACGGAGACCCTGCCGTGAGAAGGCTGAATCAAGCCGAGGATTGCTTTGAGGAGCGTGGTTTTGCCCCCTCCATTAGGCCCGATTATCCCGAGGAACTCGTTCGGCCTCACGCTCAGGTTTATCCCCTCCAGTACGGCCATGCCGTTGTAGGCAACCCACAGGTCCTCGACTTCAATAATCTCTTCCACCATTTTGTTAGCTTGCCTTTATCAGTTCGCGCGCAAACACGCGCATATTCTCAACGTAGTGTCTTGCCAGGGGATCGAACTCGACAATCCCAGCCCCGATCTCCCTGGCGATTACGCTCACCCTCTCCAGTCCCGACTGGGGAGGGCTGAAAATAACCTTCACTCCCATTGATCTGGCAGTCTGTACGATTTCCTGAATCCACAACGGGGACAGGTCCTTGCCTTCTACCTCGATAGCCATGAAGTTGAGGCCGTACTCCTCAGCGAAATACCCGGCAAAGTCGTGATAGCTCAAGAATAGCGAGCCCTGTGAATTCGCAAGTTCAGCCCTGATTTCCTCGTCCAGCTCTCGCAGTTCCTGCAGATATGCATCGCGATTTTCTTCGTAATAACCCCTGCCTTCCGGGTCCAGATGGACAAGCCCCTCGAAAATATTCTGCACCATTATTCTCGCATTTACGGGCGAGAGCCAGATATGAGGATCAGTCGCATGCTCTTCCTCTTGTTCATTGTTCTGAGGTTCGTGAGCATGATCATGGTCTGCCGGCAGGAGAGTGATACCCCTGGAGCAGTCGACCACGATCATATCGCGGTTCTGCGCAAGTATCTGGTCCAGGTAGAACAGCTCGAACTCTATCCCGGATCCAACCTTGACGTACATGCTGCTTCTGGCCAGCTTCATCATCTGGACCGGGCTCGGCTCGTAGTAGTGCGGGTCCGCTCCGTAGGGCACCATGACTGTTACATCAACCCTGTCACCTCCTACCTTCTCCAAGAATTCGGCCTGCGGCAGGATGCTTACAATGACTCCTAACCTGTCGTCATCGGCGACGCCTTTCGAACATGATGCCGCAGACAGGGCAAGCAGGGTCAATACCAGGACCACGGAGATCATCAATCTCGAAGGATATATCATGGATCCCCCTGCTTCGCGGACCGTTCGCTGCTGGTGCGGCAGGTCTGACAGCGGCCGGCGAATTCAAGAAGATGGTCTTCTATTTCGAATCCGGTCTCCCTGGCCAGCCGTTCGGCGAGTTCGCTCAGGTCACATTTCGTGAAGTCCGCTACTACGCCGCAGCCCGTGCATATAAGGTGGTGATGGTGACCGGCTGGTCTTCTTAGTGAATAGCTGCGACAGGCCCCGCTTGAGTGAAGCTCGCAGATCAGGCCGAGCCGCGCAAGAAGCTCGAGTGTGCGATACACGGTGACCAGGCCGATGCCGGGTGATTCATGGCGGACCTTTTCATAGATGTCAGCGGGCGTCAGGTGATCCCGGCTCAGGCAAATCGTGGCCAGGACAGCACGTCGCTGCGGCGTCAGTTTGTATCCCTCCTGCCGGAGGATAGCCGCGATTTTCTTTTCCGTGAGTCTCATAGGCCGCTTTCTAAATGAAAAGGATTATCATTTATAGCATAGACGGGGATTTCTGTCAATGCGGGAAAGCCAAACGGCTATCGCGCAACTGCGTCAGAGTGTGAGAAACCCGGCATTTGCCTGGGTGGGGTGGGGAAGTCCAGGGCTACCTGCTGCCCAGTTCGCGGGTGAAGTCCTGCAGTTTCTGCTCCAGGTGCTTCTGCCGCAAGGATATAGTGAGATCGCCCCTGGTTCTCTCAAGCACCCCCCGGACCATGTCTGTGGTGCGCTTCAGACCGCCGGTCAGAGCGTCGTGGTAATCGATCGTCACAAGCAGGCTGTAGATATCATCCATCGCCCCCAGGATTTCCTCGCAGCGGGCCATATGCCCCTCCCTGAGGGTGTCCAGGAGGTGACGTCTCAACTCACCAGCGGCTTCACCCAGGCCGTTTAGATAAGCGGCATAGCTGACGCCGATATCATCAGGTTCTGGCACTCTGTCTCCTGAAACCAGTGCCAGGGTAATACATGCCTCAGCGAACTCCTTCTGGCCGTTATGGACAAATCCGCCGTGCAGCAGCTCAGGATGGTCTGCCAGCGTCCGGTTCATTTCATCGATATTGCCCCGGCAGGAGGCTATCAGGTCTCCGGCCAAATCGAATTCCCCCCTGTGTACTGCCCGGATGGCGTTCGCGCTGAATCGGATAGACTCGCGTGATAATCTGAGCCCGAGCTCTCGTGCTGAATCTTGCGCTGAGAAATATGAACGTGCTTTCTCTCCTACCTGGTCCAGTATATGCGTAGGTCTTGACATTCTCATCTCACCTCAAATTTTGCCTGAATCCGCCGGCTTGCCCCCTCGATGTCGTCACTCGCCAACACGGCGCTTATTACGGCAGAAGCGTCGGCTCCAGCCCGGATTACCTCCGGCACGTTGTCCTCATTTATACCTCCGATGGCGACCAGGGGGACGGATACTCTTTCTTTCACCTTTCGCAACGTATCCAGGCCTGTAATCCTGGTTCCGGCTTTGGAAGGGCTGGGGTAGATCGAGCCGACTGCGATGTAATCAGCGCCCGCCTTTTCAGCATCCATCGCTTCCTCCAGGGTGGAGGTCGAATAGCCCAGAAGCCTATCGGCGGGAAGCAGGTCCCGCGCCGCTGGCAAAGGCAGGTCTTCCCGGCCGATATGCAGGCCGTGTGCCTCCGAAGCGAGGGCAATATCCAGGTTGTCATTGACAATGAACAGGGCGCCTGATTCTTCACAAACCTGCCTCAGCACGACTGCTGCCTGCAATTGCTCGCGCACGGAACGTTTCTTGTCTCTTAACTGGACTACCCGCGCTCCTCCGCGGATTGCCTGCCTTGCCGCCTCGATTTCATCCCGTCCGCGCAGGGCCTCAAGATCGAGGACAAGATAGAGTCCTGAAATTCTCTCCACGCGCTGGCGTCGGGTCAGCTTCAGGATAATGATCTGCTCCAGCTCGTATATCCTGAAGCGGGCACGTTTGATTCCCTCCCAGTCCAGGCCCGGTATGCCGTTGTCAACCTTCGAAATTTCTTCCAGCACGCGCAGGGACTCCTCCACGCGCCGGGCATTCGCGCTAACGAGGCTCTTCACATCGGGACGGCGTCCCTCCTCGGGAATATTCAGGAACGCCCCGACGTCTATGCCTGCCCTGCGCGAAGCCAGGAGCCTGTCCTGGAACTGCCGGTCCTTGGGGAGCAGGTTATGACGCATGGACTTGAGCTCGCGGCTTAGATCAGGGTCGTCCAGGATGAAGCGGCTTATTTCCTCAAGAAGGCGCAACCCCTCGCCGATGCGGTTGAGGTTGGCATCAAGTATACGGAGCATCGTGGTCTAGAGCTGGTCCTTGAGAGTCTTGGGGAGTTCGCCCTCCCTGGCGGCGGCGATGGTCTCCTTAACGCCCGAGAAGGTGTCCCTGTATTCTTCGCTGTCCCAGTCAATGCCCAGTTCCTTGAGCCTCTTCTCCGTGGACCTTCCAATGTTCCGCGGGTCTTTATAGTACGAGGGGTCCCTGGGAAACATTGACGCTTCACCGGTTTCCTCGTGAATCGTCTTCACGGACTTGTGATAGGCAAACCTGGAGATGCAGCGTTCGAGCTTGCTGCCACCGCAAGAGGGACAGACAGGGTTAAGAGGGTCTCCCACCTTTCTAATAAAGAAGCTGGCTCTCTGACCGCATTCGCAATAGAACTCGTAAATGGGCATCAGTCTGTTCCGTTATCTCCCATAAGTTCTGGAGGTTTCATCGCTTCCATGACCTCCGAAACGTCCTCACCCGCATCCAGGCGGTTAAGGAGTTCCTCGCTTTCCGGAGTCATATCATCTCCGGCCGCCCGGCTCATCTTCCGGCTCCATTCAGCGAGGGCGCGGGGATCATTGCGCATCAGGCCGCGTGTGAGTTTTCCATCGGAGAGAATATCGTCGTAGACACCCTTGTCCGATTTGGACTTCTGGACGGAAAAACGAGAGAATATACGGGATGTCTCGCTCCCACACGCTGTGCATACAGGGTTGGCAGGCGGGGCAAAACGCTGCACGAAGATTTCAAGTCTTCGCCGGCATTTGCTGCACCTGAACTCGTAAATTGGCATTGTACCGGAGTGCCTCCCGGCTTCGGATTCTACCACAAACGGCTTCAGTTAGTAAAGTGCCGG
>JACUUS010000074.1 GCA_014859215.1 Dehalococcoidia bacterium
GCGTCAGCCGAAAAGGTAGCGGCGGGCCAACGGGCCGCCCAAGGGGCGTGCGGCGGCACATGTAGCGGCGGGCCAACGGGCCGCCCAGGGGGGTGGCAGGGTGGGGGATTACGTTGGGACAACGGCCCGGTTATCATTCCGACAATTCACCCTACCCTCACACCCCACCCACACCCCGCCGCTTTATCAACGCATGCTTCACACATACAGGCGACCGGCCACGTACCAGCATCGGGCGACCCACCGGCTCGCCCCTACAACCCCTTCCCTCCACCCAATATCCAACAACGTCGTTTCTTCAGATAGACAGGCCCGACGGCCATCTACACACGCAGGCGACCCACCGGCTCGCCGCTACAGCCCTTCCCTCCACCCAATATCCATGTAACGTCGTTTCTTCAGATAGACAGGCCGACGGCCATCTACACACGTAGGCAGGCCTCGGCCTGCCGCTACAACCCACCATACCTCCCGCGCATCCAACCCCAACAACCCCATCCCCCCGTGGTTGACGGCGTTCCTGCACGAATCTATAATTCTCCGGGGGTGAAGATATGCCGCTACTTAGACTCACCATCGACGATATCGAGGTAGAGGTAGAGGAGGGCAGGACGGTCCTCCAGGCCGCCATGAAAGCGGGTAAATACATCCCCGCGCTTTGCGCTCACCCCGATTTGCCGCCGGCGCCGGGCCTGAAGGCCGACAGGACTGTCTTTCTTGCCGGCAAACCGTTCGACAGCACTGGTCCCGGAAGCGAATACCAGGGATGCGGCCTCTGCGCAGTGGAGATCCAGGGCGTGGAGGGCCTGCCCCTTTCGTGCAGCCTGCCGGTCAGGGAGGGCATGGTTGTCCGCACAAGCACCCCGGAGGTGCAGGAATTCCGCCGTGAAAGGCTGAAGGACATCCTGTCGAAGCATCCCCACGCCTGCCTGACGTGCAAGCAGAGGGAGGGGTGCAGTCCCTTCGAATCATGTCCGAACAGCATCCCGGTGCTCGAACGCTGCTGCTCGAAGCTTGGCTACTGCGAGCTGCAGGGTGTCGCGGACTACGTTGGGGTGCGGGACGACATTCCCCGCTACAGGCACAGAGAACTCCCGGTTAACAGGGGCGAACCCCTCTTCGACCAGGACTACAATATTTGTATAGGGTGCACCCGATGCGTAAGGGTGTGCCGCGACGTCCGGGGCGTGGGCGCACTGGGCTTCATTGTCCGCAACGGTGAGGTCCTGGCCGGCCCGATCGCCCCGACCCTGGCGGAATCGGGCTGCAAGTTCTGCGGCGCATGCGTGGAGGTATGCCCCACCGGCGCACTCCTCGACCGCGACGTCAAGCGCGCGGAAAGAGAGGCCGCGCTTGTCCCCTGTACGGACGCGTGTCCCGCCGGGGTGGACGTCCCGCGCTACGTACGGCTCCTGGCGGAAGGCAGGTTCGAAGAAGCCCTGCAGACGGTCAGGGAGAAGGCGCCGTTCCCGCGCGTGCTCGGCAGGGTCTGTTTCCATCCGTGCGAGGCGGTGTGCCGTCGCGGCCGGATCAACGAACCCATCGCCATCGCTGCCCTCAAGCGAGCGGCGGCGGAACTCGGCGCTTCCGCCGAAGACCCGGTACCGGCCGCAAGCCCCACGGGAAAGAAGGCGGCCGTTGTAGGCTCGGGACCCGCCGGTCTCACAGCGGCATACTGCCTGGCGAGGCGCGGTCATGCGGTGACCGTATTCGAAGCCCTGCCCGAGCCGGGAGGCATGATGAGGGTGGGAATACCGGCGTACCGGCTTCCCCGTGATGTTCTCAACAGCGAGATAGACCGGATAAGAGAGGCCGGTGTTGACATAAAGACCAACAGCCGGGTCGAATCCCTGGACGGGCTGTCCGCACAGGGCTTCAATGCCGTATATGTTGCAACAGGCGCTCACAGAGGCCTCAGGCTCGGTGTCCAGGGCGAGGACTCCGGCGGCGTTACGGACTGCCTGTCTTTTCTGAGGGACGTTAGCGAGGGCCGGAAGGTGGCAACAGGGGACAGGGTGGCGGTAATCGGCGGGGGCAATGCCGCCGTGGATGCCGCGCGCACGGCTCTCCGCCTCGGGGCGAAGGATGTCACCGTAGTCTACAGGCGGTCGAGGGAAGAGATGCCCGCCAGCCCTGAAGAGGTCGAGGGCGCACTGGAGGAGGGCGTGCAGGTCCTTTTCCTGGCTGCGCCGTCGAAGATCACTCCCGCAAATGGCAAGCTGCGCCTTGAATGCCTCAGGATGGAGCTTGGCGAGCCCGATGCGAGCGGCAGGAAGAGGCCGGTCCCGGTGCAGGGCAGCGAGTTCGAATCCGAGCACGATTTGATAATAGCGGCAATCGGGCAGGCCCCCGACGTGCCGGACGGGTTTGAGCTGGACGTGATAGGCGGGGGGAGGATCAAGATCGACCCTGCCACCATGGCCACGAATATCAAGGGCGTTTTTGCGGGCGGCGATGCGGCTACCGGGCCCGCTTCCGTGATCGAGGCAATAGCTGCGGGAAGGAAAGCGGCCGTCTCCATAGACAAATTCCTGGGAGGAAGCGGCGATATCGACGTGGAGAAGTCTCGTGAAACAGGAGAACCCTGGCTGGGGCGCGACGAGGGATTCGCCGGCAGGAGACGGGCGGTGGTCCCATGCCTGCCACCGGGCGAGCGCAAGAAGAGCTTTGCCGAAGCGGACACGGGCTTGGACGCCGCTGCCGGAGTGACGGAGGCGTCCCGCTGCCTCAGGTGCGACCTCCGGTTCCAGATCGCCGAAGCCCCCAGACCGCCCGATGAATGGCTGGCCTTTACCAGGGAAAACGTGGAGGCTGCGCCCGAGTCCGACGGCGTCTTCCGGCTGTTCGACGATCAGAAGCAGGTCATCTACATCGGCAGCGGGCCGAACCTGCGTGAGTCGCTGGAGGAGCAGATGGACTCGATAGACGACTGGGTAAAAAAAGCCAGGTACTTGCATTATGAGCAGACCTTGATGTATACTATGAGGGAAAGCGAACTCATTCAGCAGTATCTCCAAGAGCACGGCAGTATGCCGGAGGGAAACGAAGAGTTCTTTTGACAACTGAATAGCGCCGGTAAACTGCTTCTTAGGTAAGATTGCTTCCTGGTGATCATAGCGGGGCGGAACCACCCGTTCCCATCCCGAACACGGAAGTGAAACTCCCCAGCGCAGACGATACTGAGGGGGCAACCCCTTGCGGAAAATATGCCATTGCCAGGAAGCTTAGAATAGCCCAAATTCCGATAAGTTAGGTAAATTTGGGCTATTTTGTTCTGAGGATGGGATATGATAAAATCGAGTTTGACTGGTACTACTAAAACCCGGGGTCCAGGGAGCCCGGTTGGGGACAGTTTATGAGTAATAGATTCGACAAATTCACAGAGCGAGCGCGCAAAGTCCTGGCTCTCGCTCAGGAAGAAGCCAGGAGATTCAACCACAACTACATAGGCACCGAACACATATTGCTTGGCCTGGTGCGTGAAGAGGAGGGGATGGCGGCCAAGATTCTATCCAATCTTGGCGTCGGACTTAACAAGGTCAGGGCCGCTGTGGAGTTCATTATCGGCCGCGGTGAAGGCGCGACCCAGAATGAGGTCGGCCTTACCCCTCGCGCAAAGAAGGTAATAGAGCTTGCCGTGGACGAAGCCCGTTTCCTCGGCCACCAGTATATCGGCACCGAGCACATCCTCCTCGGACTCCTCCGGGAGGGTGAAGGTGTCGCCGCCGGCGTGCTGGAGAGCCTGGGAGTGAGTATCGAGCGGGTCCATTCCGAGCTTAACCGCGCTCTCAGCCAGGCAACGCCGCATACGACGGCACGTACAGCTACCAAGACGCCAACCCTGGACCAGCTGGGTGTTGACTTGACAGCCGCTGCGCGCGCCGGGAAGCTCGATCCTGTAATCGGGCGCACCAAGGAGATCGAGCGGGTAATCCAGGTGCTGAGCAGGCGGACCAAGAACAATCCGGTCCTTATCGGCGAGCCGGGCGTGGGAAAGACGGCGATAGCCGAGGCTATAGCGCACCGGATCGCTTCCAACGATGTTCCGGAGACTCTGCAGGGCAAGAGGCTGCTCACCCTCGATGTGGGTTCGCTTGTAGCGGGAACCAAGTACAGGGGTGAGTTCGAAGAGCGACTGAAGAAGGTAATCGACGAGATCAAGGCCGCCAGCAACTGTGTCCTGTTCATCGACGAGATACATACACTGGTCGGCGCGGGCGCCGCGGAAGGCGCTGTCGACGCGGCCAGCATTCTTAAGCCTTCGCTTTCGCGGGGCGAGGTCCAGTGTATAGGCGCGACCACGCTTGACGATTACCGCAAGCACGTCGAACGCGACGCTGCGCTTGAGCGCCGGTTCCAGCCTATACTTGTGGAAGAGCCTTCCGCCGAGCAGACTATCGACATCTTGAGGGGAATCAAGAGCCGGTACGAGGACTATCACCGCCTGACCATAGACGATGAGGCGCTCAAGACCGCTGCCGGACTGGCCGCCAGGTACATACCTGACAGGTTCCTGCCGGATAAGGCGATCGACCTCATTGACGAGGCTTCTTCGCGGCTGCGTATCAAGCGGGCCAACCTCCCCCTGGGCCTTACCGAAGCGATGCATGCTCTCGAATCGGTCCGCACGGAGAAGAACCAGGCTATGGCAGCCCAGCAGTACGAGAATGCCGCTGAGCTGCGCGAGCGCGAACTGAACCTGAATGACAAGGTCGAGGAGCTTCGCCAGGACTGGCAGAAGAAGCAGGACGACGGCCTGGACAAGGTGGTGACCGAGGAACACATCGCTGAAGTCGTCAGCATGTGGACGGGTATCCCCGTGACCAGGCTTGCCGCCGACGAGACCACGAGGCTGCTCCAGATGGAAGAAGTCCTGCACAAGAGAATAGTCGGCCAGGACGAGGCCATCACGGCTATCTCCAAGTCTGTCAGAAGGGCCCGCGCCGGGTTGAAGGACCCGCGACGCCCCATAGGCAGCTTCATCTTCCTCGGACCTACGGGTGTCGGAAAGACTGAGCTGGTGAGAGCCCTCTCCGAATTCATGTTTGGCAGCGAGGAAGCCTTGCTAAGGCTCGATATGTCCGAGTTCATGGAGAAGCACGCCGTAGCTCGACTGGTGGGCGCGCCTCCCGGATACGTAGGCTACGACGAGGGCGGGCAGTTGACCGAGTCCGTAAGACGTAAGTCGTACTCCGCGATCCTGCTGGACGAAATAGAAAAAGCACATCCGGACGTGTTCAACATACTGCTCCAGATTTTTGATGACGGGCATCTCACGGATGCCAAGGGACGGCGGGTTGACTTCCGCAATACTATCATCATCATGACGAGCAATATCGGTTCGGAACTCATACGGAAAGAGAGCTCCATCGGGTTCATCTCCCGGACAGATGAAAAGAAGGTGGCCCAGCTTTCGTACGATAAGATGAAGGACAGGGTGCTGGACGAGATGAAGAAGACGTTCCGCCCCGAGTTCCTTAACCGCATCGACGGTGTGGTGGTCTTCCATCCGCTTTCCAGGGAGCATATCCGCCAGATAGTTGAGCTGATGCTCAAGCAGATCGAGAAGCAGCTCCAGGAGAAGTTCATAACCCTGAGTATGACCGACGAGGCTAAGAACTACCTGGGCGAGAAGGGATACGATCCCGCTTTCGGCGCTCGGCCGCTGAGGCGGATCATCGAGAGGCTGATCGAAGACCCGCTTTCCGAAGCCCTGCTTGAGGGCAGGTTCCGCTCCGGTGAAACGGTGATGATCGATGTCCAGAACGGCGAGATCGTCCTCAACCCCGCTACTCTGACCACCGTACCATGAGTACGGGAAAGTAAACGAAGTACAACCGGCGTTCGCGGCTCCGCGAACGCCGGTTTCGCTTTGCGCACCGGTTGCGTCCCCTTTCCCCCGGACCGTGACGTGCGCATGGGAATACCATTGACAACGGGTATTTAATCGGCTAGTATGCTTCCACTATGCACACAGGCAGCTTCGGATCTGCCGAAACCTCGCTTTAGTGGCCACTCTGTCTTTTCACTCTTGTGTATGCTCCACGGTGACTCGAAAACATCCTGAAGGAGGTATGAATGGCCAGGACCAGATATGACAGGTTATTCGCCCCGGGACGGATCGGGACTCTGGAACTGAAAAACCGCATAGTGTACCCACCCATGGGGACAAACGTCTGCATGGGCGGGGAAGTCAGTGACCGGCTGCTGGCCTACCACGAAGCGAGGGCCAAAGGCGGCGCCGCTATGGTGATAGTCGAGAACGCTAACGTTGACAGCGCGGGAGCGGCGGGCCTCCCCCTGGGGCTTAACATCGACGACGACAAGTGTATCCCCGGTTTCAAGAAACTGGCTGATGTCATAAAGAAAAACGGCGCGCGGGCATGCCTCCAGATTTATCACGGCAGCTTCTGGATCAAGCCCGACCAGAGGCCGGTGATGGGCGCCGAAATACCAGGGGAATTCTCGGTGGCGGATGTGGAGTATGTGATCTCACGCTTCGTCCAGGCGGCGCGAAGATCGCAGGAAGCCGGTTTCGACGCCATCGAGATTCACGGCGCCAATATCAACGGCCAGACCCAGTTCCGGTCCGCGGTCTGGAACAGGTTGAAGCACAAGTACGGCGCGGATGTCCGCGACGGGCGCAAGAGCCTGGAAAACAGGGCCAGGTTCATGGTCGATACGCTGAAGGCGGTCAGGAAGGAAGTCGGCAAGAAATTCCCGCTCTGGTGCCGCACAAGCATATTTGAGGTCTACTATGTAGCGCACGGCGATATCGCGGACTTCGGGGTCACCCTCCCCGAGACCATGGTCCATGTACCCATGTTCGTTAACGCAGGCGCGGACGCCATACATCTCTCGCAGGGTGGCTTCTACGACTACGCCTGGCAGTACTATACGATGTGCCCCGTAGAAGCGCACGGAGAGGCCCCGTATCTGGAGCTGGTGGCGCAGGTGAAAAAGGTGTCCCCTGTACCGGTCATAGCCGCGGCGCGGCTTACGCCCGAGATCGGGGATAAGGCCATTCGGACGGGCAAGCTCGACTTCGTGGCAATGGGCCGCCGTATCCAGGTCGACCCCGAGTTGCCGAATAAGCTCGCCGCCGGGAAGGAAGACGATATTCGCCCCTGCATACACTGCAACCACTGCATAGAGACGCTGGCATGGGCGGACGGCGTGGCCTGCGTGGTAAACCCGGCTCTGGCCAGGGAGAAGGAATATGAGATCAAGAAGGCCCCCAAGGCAAAGAAGGTCCTCGTCGCCGGCGGCGGGCCGGGGGGCATGGAAGCAGCACGAGTAGCGGCCCTCAGGGGCCATGACGTTACCCTTTACGAGAAGGAGAAGAGGCTGGGCGGACAGCTGATACCGGCGTCTGTGCCTCCCCACAAGTCCGAGCTTCTGGATTTCGCGGAGTACCAGGCCCGCCAGCTGAAGAAAGCGAAAGTCAAGGTCGAGCTGGGCAAGACGCTTACTCCCGAGGAGGTCAAGAAGGTCAAGCCCGATGCGGTGATTATAGCAACAGGTGTCAAGCCGCTTGACCCTGCCTCGGAAGTCCCGGGGCTCGATACCCTGTCAAACGTAGTCTATGCCGAGGACGTCCTCACGGGCAGGGCGCAGGTGGGGGAGAGGGTTGTTATTATCGGCGGCGACCTGGTGGGATGCGAGACCGCCGAGTACCTGGCCGATATAGGTAAGGATGTAACGGTCATGAGGAGAAGCCGGTTCATGGCCGACAAACTCAACCCCGACATGCGGATGCTCCTGATTGACAGGCTCGTCCAGAAGGGCGTCCGGCTCGTCCCCGGTGTCCAGTACATGCAGGCTACCGACAGCGACATCCGTGTTCACGTGCGCGGCGGAATAACCTCCATGGCCGAGATCGCCTGCGACGCCATGAAGAATTTCCCTGCCGACACATTTGTCTTGGCCACGGGATCAACTCCCAACAACGAACTAGCCGACGCGCTCAAGAAGCAGAAGGTCGAAGTGCACAGCATAGGGGACTGCGTCCAGCCCAGGAGAATTCTCGAGGCGGTAAAAGAGGGCTGGCAGGTCGCAAGCCAGATTTAAGGAGGAGTTCGATGGCCCAACTACAACTGGACAAGCTGAAGTTCGATCACATCGGGCTGGTAGTCAAAGATATCGATAAGGCTGTCGATTTCTACGGAAAGGCTTTCGGGCTCAAATTCGACGAGATTGCTCAGCACCAGCTGCCGCCGGATGTCATAACCCGCGGCAAACCCACCCCCTACACAATGCGGGTGACATTCGCGCCCATGGGCCCCTTCCGGCTGGAGATGGTGCAGATCCTCGAGGGTGAAAGCCTGCACACGGAATTCCTGAAGAAAAAAGGCGAGGGTGTGCACCACCTGGCCTACGAGGTCGCCGACCTGGATAAGGAAGTAGCCAATGCCCAGAGCCAGGGGCTTGAGATGATCTGCTACCTGAAAATGTTTGATATCATGGCCTTTGCCTATTTTGATAACCTGAAGACAAACGGCGTGCTTATCGAGCTTGTCCAGGAGAATGTACGCGAGAAACTGATGGCGAAGCTGGCAGGCAAGTAACGCCTGCCCGATGTAAGCGAAGAATAAGGGGAGCCTGCCGGCATGCCGGCAGGCTCCCCTTTCGCTTTTGCAGCACGGTCCTATTGTAATGAGTGCCGTGATGGTTCAAAATGTCTGCGAGCGCACGGGGGAACGGGGAGGGGGCGGCGGGCTGGGGCTATTTGCCACTCAACAGGCCGCCTTTGCCTACCTTGCATCACCAAACCCTGTTTTCGCCGCAAAGGACCCGTAGATGCCGCATCCGAGAAAGGTCTATACATGCACCCAGTGCGGGAGCGAAAGCCCCAAATGGCTCGGGCGCTGTCCCGGCTGCAACGAGTGGAACACGTACGTCGAGAGCGCCCCCGTGCGAAAGGAGACCCGCCGTCACCCGGTCTCCGGTGTGCAGGAGCTTTCCCGGGTGACGAACAATGTCCTGCCGCGGCTCCGCCTGCCCCTGTCCGAATTCAACAGGGTGCTCGGCGGAGGACTTGTCCCCGGCTCAGTCGTACTCATGGGGGGCGACCCCGGCATCGGCAAGTCCACTCTGCTCCTCCAGGTCGCCGGGCCCATCGCGGCCGGAGAAGGGAACGTGCTCTACGTATCCGGCGAGGAATCGGTGCACCAGATAAAGCTCAGGGCGGAAAGGCTCGGGATGCCCGGCGAGCGGCTTTTCCTGCTGCCGGAGACCGAGCTCGAGACTATCCTCGAGCATGCTGAGGGCGCCAACCCCCGGCTGGTTATCGTCGATTCCATTCAGACAGTTTACATCGGCGAGCTCGGCCCCGCGGCTGGTTCGGTTGCCCAGGTGCGCGAATGCACGTCCAGGCTCATGCGCTGGGCCAAGCGGTCCAACGTGCCCGTCTTTATCGTGGGCCATGTCACCAAGGACGGCGTGATCGCGGGACCGCACACGCTGGAGCATATCGTCGACGTTGTCCTGTATCTCGAAGGGGAGCGCTTCAGCACCTACCGGCTCCTTCGCGGGGTCAAGAACCGCTTCGGTTCCATCAATGAAGTCGGCGTGTTCGAAATGAGCGATGCCGGGATGGTCGAGGTGGAGAACCCGTCGGAGATCTTCCTTTCCCAGCGCGCCCGCCACGCGACCGGCTCGGTTATCGTGCCCATCGTGGAGGGCACGCGGCCCCTGCTGGTGGAGGTGCAGGCCCTGGCTAGTCCCACTCCCTTCGGCATGCCGAGGCGGAACTCCAACGGCGTTGACTATAACCGCCTGCTCATGATTGCCGCGGTATTGAGCAAGAGGGCCGGCATACCCCTGGGAAGCCAGGACATAATTGTCAATGTGGCGGGAGGGATCAGGGTAAACGAGCCCGCCGCCGACCTGGGCATCGCCCTGGCCATCGCTTCGAGCTATCGCAACGCGGAGGTCAGGTCGGGCCTGGTCGCCCTGGGCGAGATAGGGCTGGGAGGCGAGCTAAGGTCGGTCTCGCACCTTGAGAAGCGCCTGGCGGAGGCCGCCAAGCTCGGCTTCAAGACCTGCCTTCTCCCGCCCGTCAAGGCCGGCGCAAGGATTCCCCCTGATATAGAGATTCTGCCGGTCGTATCCCTTGCTCAGGCCCTCAGGAAGGGTCTGGAGAGAGAGGGAGATTCGGGCTCAGATTGAGATTGAGATTGAGATTAAGATTCATACTTGAATTAGGATTAAGGTTAAGACGCAGATTCGGACTCAGATTCAGATTCAGACTCAGATCCAGATTTCCCTCTCCCTCTGGGAGAGGGTCAGGGTGAGGGCACCGTAGCGGCGGGCCAACGGGCCGCCTGGGGGGTGGCAGGGGGGATTACGGAGAACAGCCCGGTTATCGTTCCGGCAATTCACCGTACCCTCAC
>JACUUS010000075.1 GCA_014859215.1 Dehalococcoidia bacterium
TTGTGATCACACTCCTTCTTTGCCGGCGCCGGGCCTGACTTTGCCCCTGGCCAGGGAGGCGAAAACGCCGGCGAATGACAGGCAGGCGAAGATGATGAACGCCGTCCTCACGCTTCTCAGGAAAGCGCCGTGGACCTCAGGCGTAATCTCCACCCGGCCCACGAACAGGGCGAATAACATCATGGAAATCCCCATGCTGAAGGTCATCCCCACCTGGCGCATGGTGGCCAGCGTTGCCGACGCCACACCGTAAAAACGGTTCTCGACCGAGCCCATGATCGCATTCGTATTGGGAGCGGAGAAGAGCGCAAAACCGAAACCGAGCACCAGCAGACCGCCAATCACGTAGGCCAGGGATGAGTCCTCAGTGAGGAAGACAAATATCACCAGGCCCACTACGGACAGGCCCATTCCCGTTGAAGCGAGTGTGCGCGGCTCTATCCTGTCCGAGAGGCCGCCGGCAAAGGGCGAGAACACAGCCTGGACAACCGGCTGTGAAACAAGCACAATGCCCGCAAACTGCGGATCGAAGCCTTTTACATACTGGAGGTACAGGCTGAGGAGGAAGCCGACGGCAAACGTAGCTCCGTAGTTTATGAGCGCCGCCAGGTTAGAGAAGGCAAACACGGCGTTAGACCGGAACAGTCCGATATCCAGTACCGGCACACGCGCACGCAATTCCCAGAATATGAACGCGGCCAATGCGGCTATACCTGCCAGGACCATCCATATCCCGAGCGCATCCGGCAGCTGCGTAAAGCCATACATTATGCTCACCAGCATGCCCCCGTAAATGAGCGATCCCACCAGATCGAACTTCTCCCCCCGGGCTACGGCCCACTCGCCCCTGAGCCTGGTAGTCGTTATGCCTAGAACAACAAGGCCAGCCGGAACATTGGCGAGCAAGACGCTTCTCCATCCAAGGTACTGGGTCAGAATGCCCCCCAGGAAAGGACCAAGGGCAAGTCCTACGTAGACAGCGGCGACATTAATACCGAGGACCCTTCCTCTTTCGCCGGGCGGGAAGACTGAAGTGAGGATCGCCACCCCGGTGCCGAAAATCATCGCCCCGCCAATGCCCTGCATGACCCTGAAACCAATGAGCATCATTCCCGAATCAGCAAGCCCGCAGGCAAGGGAGGCGGCGGTATAAACAACGGTTCCGTAGATAAATATGCGCTTTCTCCCGTAAATATCCGCCGCCTTTCCCATGGGTACAAGAAAGACAGCTGCCGCTATGAGGTACGAGGTAGCGACCCAGCCCAGAAGCACAGCGTCCATGCGCAGCTCGATGCCGATAGTGGGGAGCGCCACGTTAATTGACGAGCTCATCAGGGGAATCAGGAAGGAAGCCAGGGTTATGGCGACGAGAACGAACCTTCTGGAGCTGTCTTCGGCGGCGGCCATCGGACTCATTATAATTCACGGTCGGACGCAAAGCCAGTTCGAAGTAGCGGTTGAAGCCTTGTGAGAAGACCGCACGAAAGCTGCTGGCTGTCGAGCCGGTACTGCTCATGTCCTCAATTTTCACGGCAGTCTGGCCGGTCTGCTATACTGAATACTCGTGGACCTGCTCACCGTTGTCTTGCTCGCCTTCGGGTTATCCCTGGACTGCTTTGCCGTAGCGCTGGGCGGGAGCGTGGGGCTTCGCTCATTCCGGGTCCGCCAGGTCTTGAGGGTTTCAGCCGCCTTCGGCCTCTTCCAGGCAGCGATGCTCAGCCTGGGCTGGCTTGTCGGCCAGGCCGTCGTCGAGATGGTTGAAGCCTATACGCACTGGGTGGCCTTTGGGCTGCTTCTATTCATTGGCTCGCGAATGATCTGGGAATCCCTTGGAGAAGGGGAGGAAGGGCCGGGGCGCACCGATTTCACCCGGGGTCTTCCCCTGCTCGGGGTCTCGATAGCGACCAGCATTGATTCGCTGGGAGTAGGGCTCGGGCTTGGCTTCCTGGAGTCGAGAATCTTCTTTCCCGCCCTCGTGGTTGGCACCGTGGCTCTCGCCATGACCTGGGCAGGCTTCTATGCCGGCAGGGCCATTGCCGGCCCCCTGGGGCGCTGGGCTGAGGTCCTGGGCGGCCTGGTGCTTATCGGTATCGGGGTCCGGATCCTCCTCGAGGGCCTGCTATAGCTCCATAGAAACCCTCTACTTGAGCGATTCTACCCTCTTCCTGGCATCCCGCACGATATCCTCGGAGAGCCTCTGCCCTCCACGCCGCACCAGGGGCGCGAGCAGTCCGGATACCTCGCCCCCGGCAGTCAGCCTCGTCCGCCCATCGACTTGCTCGAGGGTATACCAGCGTGTCATTTCCATTCCCAGCACTCTGCCCTTCATGTAGAGCCGCTTCTCAGGGACGAACTCCGTAATCGTCATTATCAGCTGCACTGTTATGAGGGACCTGGCCAGGACACGGAGCCGGGAACCCACACCCAGGGACCCATCCGAAAGCCTCTCGATTCTCTTGATCGCCGACGTCCACTCCGGCCACTCTTCCAGCTTGACAGCCAGCGCCCAAACCTCGGCAGGTGATGCCTTGATATCAACGCTGCTGCTGAATCGGAATTTCATGCCTGCCTCCCGCCTCTAAAGCGTGCGCCGATTATACTCTATTCCCTCCGGGCATTCCAGGAAGTGCGGGAGACCAGGGCTCAGCTACAGCAGGGCGGTTTCCACCCGCTCCAGTGCTGCAACCTCGGTCTCAGTCTGAATCTGAATCTTAATGTCAATCCTACCCTTGTGCCCCTTCCCGCAATCACATATAATTGAGACGAAATCGGGCCTGAGACATGAACAACGCCGACAGGATCCTGGTCCGCGAGATCAGGAACGCGCCAGAGCCCCACCGTATATACGAGGCCTTCAAGCAGAGCCCCTTCAGCTTCTTCCTCGATAGCGGTATGGACCCAGGAAAGCTCGGCCGCTACTCATTTATAGGAGGCGAGCCTTTCCTGGTTATGAAAAGCAGGGGCCGCGATGTTACTCTCCGGAGCGCAGAGGGAGCCGAGGTGATTAGCGGCAGCCCCTTCGATGTTCTCTGCGGCATCCTCGAACGATACAGGCTTGAAAACCCTACCGGGCTGCCGTTCATGGGGGGCGCCGTCGGCTACCTGAGCTACGACCTCGGCCACTTCGTTGAGCGGCTTCCCTCCAATGCGGTGGACGACCTGCAGCTCCCGGAATGCTGTTTCGGCTTCTATGATTCCGTCGTTATCTTCGATCATCTCGAAGCTAAGACCTTCGCGGTCGCTGTGGATCTGCCGGGGTTATCGCCGACAGCCGGGGACAGGTTGAGGCGGGTGTGCGAGCTCGTTGAGGGAGCGGGATACAGGCAGGAAGACGCGATGTCTCCCCTTTCGGACGCGCCGGTGGGCTTGCGTTCGAACTTCACGCATGACGAGTACCTGTCTGCGGTTGAGGCCGCCAGGGAGTATATAAAGGCGGGGGACATTTTCCAGGTCAATATCTCGCAGCGGTTCGAGGCTGAAATGCCTTTGCCGCCATATGACCTTTATAAACGCCTGCGCCGCATTAATCCGGCGCCTTTCGCCGGATTCCTCAACTTCGATGACGTCGTCGTGGTGTGCGCCTCCCCGGAGAGATTCCTCCGGCTGAAGGGGAGCCGGGTGGAGACAAGGCCCATCAAGGGAACGCGCCCACGGGGGAAAGACGCCGCCTCGGACGTCGCGCTGGCCAGGGAGCTTACCCGCAGCGTGAAAGACCGGGCAGAGCATATGATGATAGTGGACCTGGAACGGAACGACCTCGGGCGGGTCTGCGAATACGGCACAGTGAAAGTGAGCGAACTGACCGCGCTGGAGCAGTATGCCACCGTTTTTCACCTCACTTCGACGGTTGAAGGCCGCCTGAGGCCGGAGAAGAGCGTGCTCGACTTGCTCAAAGCAACGTTTCCCGGCGGGTCGATCACCGGCGCCCCGAAAGTGCGGGCCATGGAGATCATCGACACCCTTGAACCGACAAGAAGAAGCGTTTACACTGGATCGATCGGCTATATCGGTTTCGACGGCGACCTCGACCTGAACATAGTCATACGCACGATTCTTGTGAAGGGCGGCAAGGCGTATTTCCAGGTGGGAGGGGCGGTGGTCTATGATTCCGATCCAGAAGGCGAATACCAGGAGACCCTGGACAAAGCCAGGGCGCTCATCAATGCCCTGAACCTGGTGGCGCAAGTGGTTTCGAGGTAAAACATGATTTTGCTTATCGATAACTACGATTCCTTTGTTTACAACCTGGCCCAGTATATCGGAGAGCTCGGCTGGGACCCGGTCGTCTTCCGGAACGACTCTCTGTCCCTTGAGGAAATAGAAGGAATGGCGCCCAGCCACATCGTGATATCGCCGGGGCCGGGTACACCTCTCGACGCCGGCATCTCCAACGACCTCCTTCTCCGGTTCAACGGCAGGATTCCGGTCCTCGGAGTCTGCCTCGGCCATCAGTGCATAGGGCACGTCTACGGAGGGACTGTCGGGCGCGCAGCCCTGCCCATGCACGGAAAGAACTCCCTTATATATCACGACGGCAAGACGGTTTTCAAGGGGCTGCCCAACCCCTTCCCCGGAGGCCGCTATCATTCGCTTGTCATCGAGCAGGGTTCCTTCCCTGCCGACGTTCTGGAAATGTCCGCCTGGACGGAAGATGGAGTAATAATGGGTGTCCGGCATAAGCAGCACCGGGTAGAAGGCATCCAGTTCCATCCAGAGTCCATTCTGACGGATGTCGGGCACGATATCCTCAGGTCCTTCCTGGAGTCAGCTGAGCCCGCATGGAGCAAGTAGTCTACCTGGACGGCTCTTTGCTTCCCCGAAGCCGGGCGCTTATCTCGCCTTTTGACTTCGGTTTCTTATACGGGTACGGGCTGTTTGAGACTATGCGCGCCTACGGCGGGCGCATATTCCGGCTGAGCCGGCACCTCGACCGGCTTCACGCTTCCATGCAGGCCCTGGGCATATCCGCGGGCGGCTACAACCTGAAAGAAGCGTGTTACGACACCGTAGCGGCTAACAGCTTGTCCGAAGCCCGCATCAGGTTGACCGTATCATTGGGCGAGAGTGAAGGCCTGGATCCGCCCGCGCAGCCGAAGATCACCGTTTTCATTGTCGCGACCAAATACAGGCCGCCGGCGGGCCATGTTTACGCAACCGGATACCGGGCGAGAACAGCGTCCATACGCAGGTACAGCGGGTCGGCCCTGTCGAGGCTCAAATCCCTCAATTACCTGGACAGCCTGCTGGCCCGGTCGGAGGCACGCCGGGAAGGAGCTGACGAGGCCATCCTTCTGAACGAGAAAGGCTTTCTCTGCGAGGGAAGCACTACCAACGTCTTCCTCATATCCGGCGGCGCGCTCCTGACCCCGCCCGAGTCCGCTGGTTGCCTTCCGGGGATCACTCGCGAAGCCGTTGTCGGGCTTGCCTGTACGCTTGGCATACCCGTTTTCGAGCGGGAACTCAGCCCCGACGAGCTCTCTGTCGCCGATGAGGTCTTCTTGACCAACTCGCTGCTGGAGATAATGCCGGTGAAGGATATCGACGGAAAGCCGATTGGATGCGCGGGCGCGAAGGGAGCCGGGCAGGTCACGCAGCGCTTGATGGAAGCTTACCGGGCGCTGGTCGCGGCCGAATTCACTTCATTGCCGTAAGTCAGAAAATCCCTTACGAGCTCCCAGACCTGCTCCTCGACCTCGCTCACGGACCGGGAAGCATCGATGATAACCCAGTTCTTGTTCTCGGCGGCCAGCTTGAGATACCCGTCCCTCACCTTCTGGTGAAAAACAAAGTCCTCGCGCTCGAAACTGTCCCATCTCCGATTTCTTCGCCTGAGCCCGTCCTCAACGTCGATATCAAGCAGCAGAATCAAGTCGGGAGCGAGTCCATTCGTTACGAAATTATTGAATGACCTGACCATGTCCATGTCCATTCCCCTGCCGTATCCCTGGTAGGCAAAGGTAGAGCCGGAGAAGCGGTCGCAAATTACGACGCGGCCGTTTTCCAGAGCAGGGCGGATGACCTCGCAGACAAGCTGGCTTCGCGATGCGAGGAAGAAGAGCAGCTCCGTCTGAAAGGTAAGACCACGGCCCCACTTTACCCAGCGGCGCAGTTTCTTTCCCAGCGAGGTGCCGCCGGGTTCATGGGTCAGGACGACATCTGTCCCGAGCTGCTGGAGGCGCCGGGCCAGCGTTTTTGCCTGCGTGGATTTGCCGCTGCCTTCTCCCCCCTCAAAGACAATAAAGGCTGCACTTGACATCTCTACTCCAGAGGCCCGTTGTGTTGACTTTCGCAGCAATAATATGGCCTTGAACGGGGGCGTGTCAAGCTCTCGCCAGCGAAGATTAACCTGTTTCGGCGTCGGTGGGGAAAATGCGTACCCGGCGGCGAGGTGCTTTACCCGTGCTCCTGGTGCTCAGGTTATACTTCAGGGCCAGCTGGTGCTGAAGACGCCTCACGAATGCGTTCTGGGGGCTAAGCTCCACGCTCTTTCCCGAGTGCCTTATCTCCTCGATCGCGTCTTCAGCTTCCCTGAGCGCGCCCGCCACCGAATCCGGCTCCTCATGGAGGCGGTATATATTGGCCAGTCCCTGCTCCATCTGCGAAACTCGGTCGCTCCTGATCACGTAAACCGGGATGCCCGCGTTTTCAGCGTCGCGCAGGAGCTGCGACTTTCTGCGGTACTGGCTCTTGGAGGTCATGACCATATCCGCTTCATCGAGATTATTCACAATACGGGCCGGCACTCCCACTTTCCTGATTCCCTCTTCCAGGCGGGCACGATTGATCCCGTAGGGCAGAATCTTCTTCGACCCGTTAACCCCGGCCGGCCGGGGCGCCGGTACCGTTTCTGTACCCGCATACGGCAGAGTCTTCTCTCTTTTCACAGCGCCATTTTCAAACCAGCGTTCCTCGACGGGAATGAAATGCCCCCGAAGCAGGGCGTCTACCATCGCGGCGACATCCGGTTGAATGGCAACCCGTCCCCAGTTCTTGATCTCGACGACAACATTGAAGGTAGGCGGGGCCTTGCGCTCAAGAATGGACTTCTGCGTGCCTCGACGTCTTGCTTCCTCATCGCTCAGGGTAACTGTCTGTATGCCTCCAATAAGGTCCGAGAGCGTGGGGTTCATCATCAGGTTGTCCAGCGTATTTCCGTGGGCCGTGCCGACAAGCTGGACGCCGCGTTCAGCTATGGTGCGTGCTGCCTGGGCCTCGAGCTCGGTGCCGATCTCATCGATCACAATTATTTTTGGCATGTGGTTCTCAACCGCTTCGATCATGACTGCGTGCTGCATAGCCGGAGTAGGGACCTGCATCCGCCGCGCGCGCCCGATCGCCGGGTGGGGGATATCCCCGTCACCTCCGATCTCATTCGACGTGTCCACAATAATGACCCGCTTTCGAAGGTCGTCCGCCAGGACGCGCGCGACTTCTCGAAGCATGGTAGTCTTACCTACGCCGGGGCGGCCGAGCAGAAGTATGCTGCGGCCGGACTCGATCAGGTCCGCTATGAGGTCGATGGACCCGAAGACGGCGCGCCCGACCCGGCACGATAATCCGACAATTCTCCCCTTCCTGTTGCGGATTGCGGATATTCGGTGAAGAGTCCGCTCTATCCCCGCGCGATTGTCGGCCCCAAATGCGCTTATCCTTCGCACGACGAACTCGATGTCCTCGATGGTGACTTCCTTGGAGCTGAGCACTGCTTCATTATTGAGATATCGTGCCTCAGGCTGCCGCCCCAGGTCCATCACCACTTCCATCAGTTCGCCACGGTTGCCGAACTCGCTCAGCGGTTCGGATATGTGCGGCGGCAAACTGTCGAGAAGGGCGTCCAGATCATCGGTGACTATCTTCTGCATCAACCCAACCTCCCCTAGGCTCGCAACGGCACCAATCGCGGGTCCCGCACACGGACCGCTGCCTGCTTGCTCAAACAGGCATACTCCACAACCTGTCGAAAGCCTTTGTACTCCAGTACCTGTCTAAGACCCGCCTGATGGTCCTGCACGAAGCAAGAAACTGACTTCTTCCCGCCCGCAAACGCGAGGCAATGATCCACCAGGGGCTCGAGGTCGCCGGAAGCCTGCGCGCTTATCAGGCTGAAACGGGCGGAAGCCCCGGCAATACGCACCTTCAGGCAAGCGGTTATCTCTCCGTCCTCATCATGGACCAACCACTCCCTGGCGGGCCGCCTTTCACGGCTTTCACACCATTCCTGGAAGGTGATCCCTTCAACATTGCGGACACGAAGCGGAACCGCCGCATTATACAGGCGGAAAAGCCCATACTCATCAGCACTGGTCTTCGGTTTCAAAGCAAGAGAGGCATTCACCGGCGGGCTGTTAGAAGCGGCCTCAAACACATACTCAAATTCAGTGACGTATTGACCGAAACCGGCCTTCCTGGCGATCTCCAACCCCTGGCTTCCCGACTCAACTCGCAGGAACAGGCGTCCGCCCGGTGCCTCCTTGGGCGGACCCGCACCGTCCAGGAGGCTCTGGCAACAGTCCTCGCGTCCCGTGCCCATAAGCAGGCTTTCTATTTCCCATGCCGCAGGCCCGCGGCAGCTCCTGTATGAAACGAGGGCATCTATCAGCCCTCGATGGACGCACGCAAAGCTGCATTGCTTCATGCTGGAGGTCAGGCAGTTTCTTAGCAGAGGCAGCGCGGAGACCCCCTCGCCGCAAGTGCTTCCCCGGGGTCTGGCTACATCAACCGGGGACTTGCTGAGGAACAGCAGCAATGGAACAATGTCCGCCAGATGAATAGCTCGTATCATCACACCTAAGCCGTCTTCGCTTTTCTCTTGCCGTCTACAATACTCAAGAAATAGCTGTGCAAGCGCAAATCGGTAGTGAGCTCAGGATGGAATGCCGTGACAACCAGGTTCCCTTCCCTGGCAGCCACGGGAACGCCGTCGGGCAATCTGGACAGCACTTCCACCCCGTTCCCCACCTTCTCAATCCAGGGCGCCCGTATGAAGATTGCGTGGAAAGGTCCGCCGCCGAGCGCCGGCACTTCCAGGTCAGCTTCAAAGCTGTCTACCTGCCGGCCGAATGCGTTTCGCCTTACTTCTATATCAATAGCGTTGAGAGTTTTCTGCGATGATCCGCTGACCTTCCTGGCCAGCAAGACCATCCCGGCGCACGTCCCTAAAACAGGCAGTCCCCCGGTTATCCGGCCTTTCACTGCCTGGGCGAGGCTGTCCTCCGTCATCAGCCTGGTAATCGTCGTGCTTTCGCCGCCGGGAATCACCAGGCCGGCCAACCCCGCCAGTTCACCCGAAACACGGACGGGCACAGCCTCAACATCCAGCTTCTCCAGGGCGGCTATGTGCTCCGCAAAACCTCCCTGCAGCGCCAGGACTCCTATTTTTCTCATGTAAGGCTACTACCAACCGCGCGTGGAGAGCAACTCCTCTTGCGGGATCGCTTTTATCTCCAGCCCGGGCATGGCCGCCCCAATGTTTTTCGAGACCTCTGCTATAATTCCAGGGTCCCTGAAGTGGGTGGTGGCCCTTACAACAGCTTTAGCCATGCCGGGCGGGTCGGCGGACTTGAAGATCCCCGAACCCACGAATACCCCGTCAGCACCGAGCTGCATCATTAACGCTGCATCAGCGGGGGTGGCCACACCGCCCGCGGCGAAATTGACAACGGGAAGCTTCCCTGTCCTGTGGACCTCCAGGACCAACTCCAGCGGCGCACCCAGAGATTTCGCCTCAGACGGCACTTCCTCGGGCAGCATGGTCTTCAGCCTGCGGATGTCGTCCATGACGGCCCTCATGTGCCTGACCGCCTCGACGATGTTGCCTGTTCCGGCCTCGCCTTTCGTCCTGATCATGGCAGCCCCTTCGCCGATGCGCCTCAACGCTTCTCCAAGGTTACGGCACCCGCAAACGAAGGGGACCTTGAAATCGTGCTTATACACATGGTGGCTTTCATCGGCAGGAGTGAGCACCTCGGATTCGTCTATGTAGTCAACCCCCAGAGCCTCGAGGACCTGCGCTTCCACAAAATGCCCGATACGGCATTTCGCCATGACGGGAATACTCACCGCTTCCATTATCGCCAGAATCACGGCGGGATCTGCCATTCGGGCCACGCCGCCTGTTGCGCGAATATCTGCCGGAACGCGTTCCAGCGCCATGACTGCGCATGCCCCCGCGTCCTCCGCGATCCTGGCCTGTTCCACGGTCGTGACGTCCATGATCACGCCGCCTTTCAGCATCTGCGCCAGGCCGGTCTTAAGCGCCCAGGTACCTTTCTCCATCCTGCCTCCTTGCCTCCGGGACCAGATTACCTCGTAAGATCATTCAGTTTATTTTACACTTGCACTCTGCTGTTGGCAAGAAAAGTCCGGTGCGCCTGCCCTCCCCG
>JACUUS010000076.1 GCA_014859215.1 Dehalococcoidia bacterium
ATCACGGATGTTCAACCTCATGTTCAAGACTTTCATAGGGCCTGTAGAAGAAGATGCTTCAGTAGTATACCTGCGGCCGGAGACAGCCCAGGGAATCTTTGTCAACTTCCAGAACGTTCTAACTTCTACGCGCAGCAAGCTGCCTTTCGGTATCGGGCAAATAGGCAAGTCATTCAGGAACGAGATTACTACGGGGAATTTCATATTCCGGCTGCGCGAGTTTGAACAAATGGAGCTCGAGTATTTCGTCAAGCCCGGAACGGACGAGGAATGGTTCCGGACGTGGCTGGATGAAAGACTTAACTGGTACCTGAACCTGGGCATCAGAAGGGAAAACCTGCGCCTTTATCCGCACGCAAGGGAAGACCTGGCGCACTACGCCAAGGCATGCTGCGATATTCAGTACCTTTTTCCGATGGGATGGTCCGAGCTCGAAGGTGTTGCCAATCGCACTGACTTTGATCTGAAACAACACTCAAGGTTCAGCGGAAAGGACCTCAGCTACTATGACGAAGAGACCAGGGAACACATCGTTCCCTACGTAATCGAGCCTTCCGGCGGGGTAGACCGCTCGGTTCTCGCATTCCTCACTGATGCGTACGATGAGGAGGAGGACAAAGACGGCATCAGGGTCGTACTGAGATTGCATCCAGCCCTCGCTCCCGTAAAGGTGGCCGTCTTGCCTCTCAGCAAGAACGAGAAACTACTGCCTCTTTCCAGGGAGGTTTTCAACAGTCTCCGTGGCTGCTTCCTGACCCAGCACGATACCGCCCAGAGTATCGGCAGACGATATCGCAGGCAGGACGAGATAGGCACTCCCCTCTGTATCACCATTGATTTCCAGTCTCTTGAAGATCATCAGGTGACGGTTCGTGACCGGGACAGTATGAGGCAGCTGCGCATTCCTATCGCCGCGCTGCTATCCACAGTCCAGGCAAAGCTGAGCGGTGAAGCATTTCACGTGCTCCCACCAGGGGGTACAAGGTGGCTCGGGTTCGAAGGAGAACGAGAGGCAGATCAAGTAACAGAGCGCCATTAAGCCCTGCCTGTCTCCATACCAAGTGAAAGCCAATCTGCGAAGCCTCAATAAAGGTCAGCAATGAAAGCTATGGTCTTGCAGCGGACGCAGCCGATCCAGGGCGATCCTCTGATAATGATCGAACTGGACGATCCCAGGCCGAAACCCGGCGAGGTGCGGATCAAGGTTGCTGCGTGCGGAATCTGTCACACTGATTTACATGTCATCGAAGGCGAACTCCCCGCAAAGAAACTGCCGCTGATTCCCGGCCACCAGATCGTCGGCTCGGTAGATGCTGTCGGGGCCGGAGTAACCCGATTCAGTCCGGGCGACCGGGCGGGAATAGCGTGGCTGCACTCTACGTGCGGGAAGTGCAAGTTCTGCCTCCGCGGGATGGAGAACCTCTGTGAGAGCGCGCTCTTCACCGGGTATGATGTCGACGGGGGATATGCTCAGTATACAGTCGTTCCGCAGTCTTATGCATATCCAGTTCCTGCACAATTCCCGGATGTCGAGGCCGCGCCGTTGCTCTGTGCGGGCATAATAGGGTTTCGGGCTTTGCGACTTTCGGGCGCAGATAAAAACGGTCCACTCGGCCTTTTCGGATTCGGGGCCTCGGCGCACATAGTGATCCAGATTGCGCGACATCAGGGAAGCGATGTTTTTGTTTTCACGAGAAGCGAGCACCACCGCCAGCTCGCCACTAAGCTGGGCGCAGCCTGGGCGGGCACGGCCGGTGAGCAACCTCCAGCCAAACTCCAAAGCGCCATCATCTTCGCTCCTGCCGGCGGGCTCGTACTTGATGCGCTTGCCGTACTTGAAAAGGGAGGCACCCTCGCCCTCGCCGGGATATATATGACGCAGGTGCCTCCGATGGACTACCGGGAGCATCTCTATTGGGAGAAAAGGATCGTGAGTGTGGCAAACAGTACGCGCAAGGACGCGGAAGACCTCCTGTCCGTCTCGGCTGAGATCCCGGTACGGACGGAGGTACAGGAATTTCAGCTTCATGAAGCCAACCGGGCCCTGAACCTGCTTAAGCGTGGGAATATTCAGGGAGCCGGTGTTCTGCGCTTACCCGCGTGAAGCAGCAAACACTGAAACAGGCGGAGTAAGGATGCGGATACTCCAGTTTGCCGATCTGCACCTGGGAGTGGAGACGTACGGTCGTGTCAATTCGACTACCGGTCTCTCAACCCGCCTGGATGATTTCCTCACAGCCCTCGACCAATTAGTCGCGTTTGCCCTTCAGAATGACGTGGACATGGTCCTCTTTTGCGGGGATGCTTACAAGAGCCGGGATCCGAGCCAGACTTGCCAGCGGGAATTTGCCAGGCGCATTCACCAGCTTGCCGCGGCTGACATTCAGGTATTCCTTCTCGCAGGGAATCACGATCTTCCCTTCGCAGCACAACGCGCCAGTTCCGTGGATATCTTCCATACCCTTCTGATAAACAACGTCACCGTATCGGTAAAGCCCGAACTCGTCAGAGTCACAACCAGAAAAGGCATCGTGCAGGTCCTGGCCTTGCCCTGGGTAAGGCGGAGCCGTCTTTTGACACGTGAAGACACAAAGAACCTGACCATAGACGAGATCAACCGCAGGATCGAGGAGACCCTCACTGCGTGGATAGCGTCCCAGGTCGAAGACATTGACACAACCCTGCCCGCTATCCTGGCAGCCCATCTATGGCATTCGGAGGCCACCTCAGGGTCTGAGAAGACAATGACCATGGGCCGCGATTATATCATGCTTCTGGGGAACCTCATCAACCCTGTATTCGATCTTGTTGCCCTGGGACATATTCACAAGAAGCAGGTTCGAAACTGCCCCATGCCCGTGGTCTATTCCGGGAGTTTACAGTCAATTGATTTTGGCGATGAAGGCGACGAGAAAGGATTCTATGTCGTAGATCTCGACGAAACAGCCTCATCAGGCCTGCGGGTTACGTCGTGCGAGTTCCATCCCGTCGCATCAAGGAGGTTCCTTACGATCAGGGTGGACGCGGATACGGTGAATCCTACCGATGCGGTACTGGAGGGCATCAGAAAAAACAAGGTGGAAGAATCCATTGTCCGCCTTCAGATCAGACTTCCGGCAGCGAAGGAGGGCCTGCTTGACGAGGAGGAGATTCGGAGAGCCCTGAAAGCGGCTCACTGTATCGCGGCCATAAACAAGGAAGTTGAGCGGGAGCAACGCAGGAGGCTCACCACCCATTCTATTGAGGAAATTACGCCTGCGAAAGGGCTAGGCCTGTACCTTGACATGAAAAGGATTTCACGCGAGAGAGCCGCGCTGATTCTCCGCTACGGTGAGAAGCTGATTCGCGAACAAGCGGGGGCCGAGTGATGCCGGATTCGATCCCTCTTAAGGACAGGGAACACAGTTGCACGAAAGGGCCGGGTCTGTGGAGCCGGCTACTGGACCGGATCCTGCCGTTCTCCTCACCTACCAGGTTGTTGCTCCTCTTCTTTGTAGTGATAATTCAGATAGCCGGGCAAGTATTCAGCTGGTATGCATTGAGGACAGGGCATCCCGGCCTTGTTTTCCTTGCAGTAGTGGTCTGGGTTGCCTGGTTCGGCCTCGTCTTCATTATGAGCCGAAGAGATACTGGCGGCCTTCTCAGGCGCTTTCGAAAAGCTGTCTACACTGGTGCTGCGCTGGTGGTCGCACTTCTTGCCTTGATGTCTGTCGCGGAGGCAATAGGTATACACCTTGTCAATTCCGGGGTCGTCGAAGACAACGAAATGGCGCAAGCACTGACAGGGTGCCTTTACTACAATGATGCCACCGCCCTCAATCATCAGGCCAGCCATCTCCTGATAGATGGAGAGAATCCATATTCGAGTTCGGACATCGTCGACGCACTGGAAGATTACGATGTGCCGCTGCATTTTCTGACCCCATTGAGGCAGGGCACTTTTGCCGAGGTCTTCCCGTATCCGTCAGAGCAGCAAATGCACGAAGCTTTGCTCGAAGCCGCGGCGTTTCCGGAAGCGAGCCCTCTTGAATTCGAATCGAAGGTGAGTTACCCCGCAGGATCCTTCCTGTTCATTGCACCCTTCGTGGTCCTTGGCATGGAGGACTTGCGGCTCTTCTACCTGCTTTGCGCGGTCATAATGGCAGCTGTTCTCCTGTGGCTGGGCCCGAGGAACCTCCGCCCCCTTATCTTGCTGGCATTTGTCACCAACATATGGCTCTGGAACCTTATCGGAAGCGGTACGACAGACACGCTCTACGTCCTGTTCATTTTCCTCGGCTGGATTCTTATCCGGCGTAACATTTTGCTCTCGGCCCTTTTCATGGGGTTCGCGGCGGCAACCAAGCAGATAGCCTGGTTATTCATCCTGTTCTACCTCGTACTGCTCTTGCGTGAGCTTGGTTGGAAGCGCACTCTGCAGTCCATTGGCATAATCGGGGCCACATTCGTTGGAATAAATTTACCGTTTATTTTCAGCGCTCCCGAGGCATGGCTTGGAGGGGTGCTGGCTCCCGTTCTAGATCCGATGTTCCCGCAGGGCCATGGTATCGTGGCTTTCTCAATACTGGGGATACTGCCGCCAAACTCGCTTCTCTTCACACTGATTGAAACAGCCGTACTCGCAGCAGGCCTGATCTGGTACTATTTCAACTGCCGCAAGTACCCGCACACAGGGCTGCTGCTGGCCGTTTTACCCCTCTTCTTTGCCTGGCGCAGCTATTCAGTATACTTCTGCATGTCCGCGCTCATAATATTTGGAGTGATTTTGGTCGAGGAATTTTCGAGGAAACAAGAGGAGAGAACCAGGACCCTACTCGCCGATTGATCCGGCCGGGGCACGCGCGCGGGCGGGCGCCCGGTTTGTCTTCGAAATCAGCGTCTAACATAAGATGATCCCTGTAAGAATCGCGTTAAGGAACTTCATGTGCTATGGAGAGGACGTACCTCCTCTCCATTTTAGCGGGTTCCATGTCGCCTGCTTATGTGGTGACAACGGGAACGGGAAGTCAGCCCTGCTCGATGCGATAACCTGGGCGTTATGGGGAAAGGCCAGGGCAAGAAACGACGACGATCTCATCCGCCTGCAAAAGGCTGACATGGAGGTCGAATTCGACTTCTCGGTCGGCTCGAATTCTTACCGCGTATTGAGGAAAAGAGTGAAAGCGGGCCTCAGGCGTGCGGGGGAGACGCTTCTCGATTTACAGGTGAAGTCCGCGGACGGTTTCGTATCTATCAGGGGAAACTCCAATCGCGAGACGGACCAGAAGATTACCGAGATACTGAGAATGGACTACCAGACTTTTGTAAACAGCGCGCTCTTGCTCCAGGGACGCGCAAACACTTTCAGCATGAAGACACCGGGTGAGCGAAAAGAGGTCCTGGCAAACGTGCTCGGCCTTTCCATTTACGATGAACTGGAAAAAATGGCCCGCAGCTGCTGCAGAGATGCCGAAGTGAGAGCACGATCCCTCGCGGAGGACCTGGCCCGCATCCACACCCAACTCCTGAAAAAACCGACCCTGGAAGAAGACCTGGCAAAAACCCGTGAAGACCTGGACAAAGCCAGCGGAGGAGCGTTGAAACAGGAGCAGGCCCTGAACAGCTTGAGACTGGCTAGAGAGGCTTTGCGTCTCAAGGAAGAGCAGCACCGGGAGGTGAAGAAATATATTGAACAGCTCCAGAAACAAGTCGCGTTCCTGGAAAGTGGTATTAAGCAGCACTCGGCCAGAAGCGAGGCATACAGCAAGGTCATAGCAGCGCACGAAGAGAATTCGGCCATGTTGCAGGCCTCTCGCGAGAAGCTGGCGATAATGGAGACGGAGCTGGGCAGCCTGAGAGAACGCATCGAAGGACTGTCAAACCGGATTCATTACCTCCATTCATCGAATCTCCAGTTAAAAAAGGAGATGGAGGAACTGAAGAGCAAGCTCGACCTGCTCGCCGGGGAGAAGGCTGAATGCCCACTCTGCGGCACAGAGCTCGGGAGAGAAAACCGCCGCCGGATTGTGGTGAGCTATAAAGAGCAGGGAAAGGAAAAGGGTGAACTGTATCGGACTAATGCTGGTGAGAAGAAGCGCAAAGAGGATGAGCTAAACGTAATCAGGCAGGAGGCCGCAAGACTCGAAAAGGAAATCCTTACCGGCAGGGCGCAGTGTGAACGCCGTGCTGAAGCGGTCGAAAGAGAGCACCGCGAAGCGAAGACCAACCTCCCTCTGGAGGAAGACGCTCATGCAGCCGCGTCCAGGGCTCTTGACGAGGGCACAGCGGCGCTGCGTGAGCAGATCAAGAAAAGCGGAATAATATCGGCGGAACTTGCCTCACTTCCGAAGCTCGAAAAGGACCTCGGAGAAGCGGAGCGCGAATACCGCCGCCTCCGCGAAGACGAGAAACAATGTCAGGACAGGTATGTCGAGACACAGGCGGGACTGCGAACATGCGCGCGCCTTGAAGAAGAAAAGCGTGAAAAAGCCGCCCACGCGCGTCTTGCGGCGGAGGAGAAGGGGATATACGAAGAGCTGATACTGGCGTTCGGCAAAAAGGGTATCCAGGCAATGTTAATAGAATCGGTCCTGCCGGAGATCCAGGATGATGCCAATATGCTGCTAGGGAGAATGACCGACAATAGAATGAGCGTGAAGATAGAAAGCCAGCGAGACACAAAGAAGGGGGATACAATCGAGACGCTGGACATCAGGATCGCCGATGAGCTCGGGTTCCGGAACTACGAGATGTTCTCGGGCGGCGAAGCGTTCCGGGTGGATTTCGCCTTGCGTATAGCGCTCTCAAAGCTCCTGGCAAGACGAGCAGGCGCTCCTTTGCCCACGCTGATTATCGACGAAGGTTTCGGCACGCAAGACAGCTCCGGACGGGCGAAACTCGTGGATGCCATCATCTCCATCCAGGATTACTTTGACAAGATACTGGTAATAACCCACATAGACGAGCTGAAAGATTCCTTTCCGGTTAGAATTGAGGTAACCAAGACCGAGTCCGGTTCGCTGATAGCTGTTGAATAGTCGGATTCTCTCACGGCGATGATACCCGGGCGGAGAATAATTTACTGAGCTTCCGACCTGTGCTATAATAAAGCCTGAATTTACGCGGAGTATTAAATGATCCAGAAAGAGCGCAAGACCACACTCATACAGCAGTATCAGCACAGGGAAAACGATAGCGGCTCGACTGAAGTCCAGGTCGCGCTGCTGACTGAAAGAATCAATAAGCTTACTGAACACCTTAAGATGCACGAGCATGACCATCACTCAAGGAGAGGACTCCTGAAGCTCGTAGGACAAAGGCGGAGCCTCCTGGCTTACCTGAGCCGTAACGAACCCAATCGTTACCGCAAGTTGATCGCGAGCCTCGGTCTCAGGAAATAATGGTCTAAGGGTGGGACAGTCGGGAGGTTAACACACATATGTCATACTCTGTTCAAGACGAGATCGGGGGTAGGACCCTAAGGATTGAGACCGGGAAGCTCGCCGAGCAGGCAAATGGGGCTGTCACCGTAAGGTATGGCGATACGGTCATACTTGTGACAGCCTGTTCCAGCCAGGAACCCAGAGATATCGACTTCCTGCCGCTCACAGTCGATTACGAAGAGCGCCTATATGCCGCGGGCAAGATCCCCGGGAGCTTTTTCCGCCGCGAGGGACGGCCCAGCCAGCAAGCTGTACTAACAAGCAGGTTGACAGACAGACCGCTCCGACCCTTATTCCCCAAGGAGTTCCGGCATGAAGTCCAGGTGGTCGTGACAGTTCTGTCCGCCGACCAGGAAAACGATCCGGACATTCTGGCCATTATCGGTGCTTCATCGGCTGTATGTTTGTCAGACATACCTTTTGCCGGCCCGGTCGCGGCCTCGCGAGTCGGATATATCAATGGGGAATACGTCCTTAATCCGACCTTCACCGAGCTTGCCGCAAGCAAGCTCGATCTTGTGGTTGCCGGGACAAGAGACGGCGCTATCATGGTTGAGGCCGAAGCGAAGGAAGTGCCGGAGGAGGTTGCTCTGGGCGCCATAGAGTTCGGCCAGGCAGCCAACCATCAGGTTATCAGGCTGCAGGAACAACTCATAGCAGCCGCCGGCAAGACCAAATGGGAATGCCGTCCCAAAGGGGTAAACGGCAACCTTCAAAATGAAGTAGGCTCGGCAGTCAGAGACAAGTTCGCTGGAGGCATAACCTGGTCAAGCAGATCCGAGCGCGAAGCGGTCCTCGGCAAGCTCAGAGAAGAACTGATAGCGAGGCTGAGCACAAATTACTCTATCCAGGAGATAAACAGTGTCTTCGATGCAAGTATGAAGACCGCGATCAGGAGCATGATACTCAAGCAGGGCAAGAGGCCTGACGGCCGCGGCCCGACCGAGATACGTCCGATCTTCTGTGAAGTGGGAACGCTGCCGCGAACGCACGGATCAGGGTTGTTCAAGCGGGGACAGACACAGGTCCTGACCATTGCGACACTGGGCACACCCGGCGAGGAGCAGCAGATCGACGGCCTGGGCCTGGAGGAGACCAAGCGCTTCATGCACCACTATAATTTTCCGCCATTCAGCACAGGGGAAGCCAAGCGCATCGGTGTGCCGGGACGGCGGGAAATCGGGCATGGGGCTCTTGCTGAGCGTGCTCTGGTACCTGTTCTGCCCGATGAGGCGGATTTCCCTTACACGATCAGGCTTGTGTCAGAGGTGCTGAGTTCCAATGGCAGCACTTCAATGGCAAGCGTTTGCGGAAGCACGCTCTCACTTATGGATGCCGGAGTGCCCATCAAGTCTCCAGTGGCTGGAATCGCCATGGGTCTCATCATGGGCACAGAGGGTGAATACGCAATACTGACAGATATCGAGGGCCTCGAAGACGCCCTCGGAGACATGGACTTCAAGGTGGCAGGTACAGCCGAGGGGATTACCGCGCTGCAACTTGACCTGAAGGTAAAGAGCGTGGCATCCGAGCAGCTGGGGAAGGGGCTGGCGCAGGCAAGAGACGCGCGTCTGTACATTCTTGACAAGATGAGGGAGACTATCAGCGCGAGCCGCGCGGAGATCAGCAGATTCGCGCCTCGCCTGACCAAGATAAGAATCGACCCGGAGAAGATCAGGCATGTTATCGGCCCGGGGGGAAAGACTATAAGGTCAATAATGAGCGAGGCCAAGGTCACTGTCGATGTGGAGAATGACGGCACCGTCCTGATCGGCTCACCCAGCGAGGAAGCGACCCAGAAGGCTATTCGCATAATTGACGACCTGACCAGGGACGTCGAGGTGGGAGGTATTTACAGCGGTCGAGTTACGCGCACGACGAATTTCGGCGCCTTTGTTGAGATTCTTCCAGGCAAGGAAGGACTGGTCCATATTAGCGAACTCGCTGATTACAGAGCGCCCAGCGTCGAAGAAGTGGTCCACATAGGCGATGAAGTAATGGTTATGGTGACGGAGATAGACCGCCTGGGCAGGATAAATCTCTCTCGCCGGGCGGTGCTCCAGAATGTGACTCCCGTGCCCGGGACTCCACCTGTAGGAGAGAAAAGAGAGCTTCCCAGCTTTCCCGCCAGAACTCCGGACAACAGGCCGCGCCGCCCCAGGGAGGAAGGCAGCGGTTTCGGACGAAGGCACTCCGGAGACCGACCGAAAGGTCCGAGAGGTCCTGTTCGATAGCCCCGGCTATGGCTTGAAGTAAAATGTCTCGAGAAGCTGATGGCGCACCAAAAGGTACTGGTTCATGGCGCACTGGGCAAAATGGGCCAGGAGGTACTGAGGGCAGTAAGCCGCGACCCGGACCTTACACCCATTGCTGCGGTTGACATAAAGGCACAGAGCAACTCCCTGCTCCTGCCTGACGGTTCCCGCTCGATTCCCCTTTCCGCTGAAGTAGGGACATGCATCGAGGCCCACCGTCCCGACGTGCTTGTCGATTTCACGAATGCCGCGGGCAGTCTGCCGGCGCTCCGCGTGGCTATCAGGCACGGTGTGGCCGTCGTGAGCGGCACGACCGGCTTCTCTGAAGACGCCCTCGACGAGATCCGGAGGCTTTGCCGCGAGCACCAGGTGGGCGCCATAATCGCGCCGAACTTCGCTCTCGCGGCGGTGCTGATGATGCACTTGTCCAGGACCGCGGCGCCGTTCTTTGACCACGCCGATATTATCGAGCTTCACCACGAGCAGAAGCTCGACGCCCCTTCGGGTACCGCCATAGCCACGGCAAAGGACATGGCGCGCGCCAGGGGCAATAAATTCATATATCCAGCGGCGGGCAGCGAAAATGTGCCTGCCAGCCGCGGAGGGCAGATAGACGGAATCGCGATTCACAGCGTCAGGCTCCCCGGCATGCTGGCACACCAGGAGGTCATTTTCGGC
>JACUUS010000077.1 GCA_014859215.1 Dehalococcoidia bacterium
GGATTGAGACCCACGGCCGGGCTTCGAGCCCGGCCGTGGGGGTGATATTGTCTAGATCGGCCCAAACAAGGAATGACCGAGCGCATCATAATTGACGGGCTGCTCAGCAGCGGAGTTTATGCCGTATTGGCAGTCGGTTTCTCCCTCATATTCGGCGTTGCACGAATCGTTAATCTGGCTCATACAGCCTTCTTTATGCTCGCGGCCTATCTGATCTACACTCTCACCGTAACCTACGGCATCAGTACAGCGGCCGGCGTATTCATCGCTATAGTCTCAGTCGTTATCGTCGGCATGCTCAGCTACAAGTTCCTCCTATCGCGAGTGCGCGAGCATCAAATGGCAATCTTCATCGTCACTATTGCCCTGGCGATTATTATTCAGGAAGTCCTGCTGATATCCTACGGTGGTCACTTCAGGGGAGTACCGAGCCTGGTTTCAGGCTTCACCACTTTCCTGGGCGTCAAAATACTTTACCAGCATCTCCTTACATTCGGGGCCGTTCTGGTCCTTCTCGTTGGGACATGGCTCCTGCTGATGAGGACCAAGACCGGTACGGCGATACGAGCCGTTGCGCAAGACAGAGAAGTCGCGAATCTGATGGGCATAGACGTCGGCAGGATGGAAATGATAACCATGGCCGTCTCTGTAGCGCTGGCTGCCGTCGCCGGAGCCCTGGTTGCCCCGCTGTTCACATTGACGCCGAGCATGTGGATGCACCCCCTCGTGATGGTGCTGGCAGTCGTTGTTCTGGGCGGCCTCGGAAGCCTCAAGGGCAGCCTCGCCGGCGCTTTAATCCTGGGTTTTGCCGAGACACTGGTCGTCTTTCTTGTTCCAGCGGGTGCCTTCCTGAAGGGGTCCGTCGCACTCAGTATTATGCTGATAGCAATAATGCTGCGCCCATCAGGTCTGTTCGGCATATCCTTTGAAGAAGACAGATAATGAATATAGCCGCCGCTTACGCGAGCAGATTCTACAGGCAGTTTAGAAACGAAGTTCTGGTACAGCCGGCAAAAATGGCAGTGGTTGTCTTCTGTGCTGTCCTGCTTGTGCTGCCCCTGCTCACCCAGGACTCCTACACTCTGCGCGTCCTGATTCTGGCGAGCATATTCGCGATTTTCGCGTCAAGCTGGGATCTGTTGTCAGGATTCACGGGCCAGATGAACTTTGGACATGCACTATTCTTCGGCGTCGCAGCATACACGTCCGCACTGGTCAACATACACACCGGCCTCCCTCCAGCGCTCACCATACCGATCGGAGCCATGGCTGCGGTTGTCGCAGGTCTGATCGTAGGTATTCCCTGCCTGAGATTAAGGGGCCCATACCTGGCCCTGGCGACGCTGGCCTTTCCCCTCATTCTGGCCGGCATCGTTTTCGCCGTGCCCGGCATCACCGGAGGCGAGCTGGGGCTTTCAGGGATCTCCCCGCTGGCCGGCTCCAGGGTGATCAGCTATTATATAGCTGTCTGCCTTCTCCTCGTCCTCGGCTTCACCATGTGGAAAATTACGACTTCTCACACCGGGATATTATTCCATGCCATAAGGGAGGATGAGGTCACCGCGCGGGCTTCGGGCATCAACACAACCCGTTACAAACTCATGGCTTTTTGCCTGAGCGGGCTGTTCGCCGGTATCGCGGGCGGGCTCTACGTCCATTTCATCAGGATAGCTGGCCCTTCCACGCTCGAGCTTCTTCTTTCCTTCCAGGCAATCATCTGGGCCGTTTTTGGCGGAGTAGCCACTATCTACGGGCCGGTGGTCGGGGTCTTTATCCTGTTCCCGGCCACTGAATTTCTGAGAGTGGCGCCTGAATTGCGGATGCTCATATTCGCTATCATGGTCCTGCTTGTCCTCTTGTTCATGCCCGAGGGCATAACTATCTGGTTGCGGGACAAGGTGGAAAAGGAATGCCCCAGGTGCAAACTGAGGAATATCGCCCTTCGCAGGACTTGCAGAGTATGTCAAACCGCGCTCGACCAGGTTTAAGCGTGGTTAGAGGCCCAGGTACGTCTTCCTGATCATCTCATCCTTCAGCAGGTCATCGCATGCACCTTCGGCGATCACTCTCCCATGAGACAGGACATAGTTCCGGCTTGCCATTCTGAAGGCCGCCCTTACATCCTGTTCGACCAGCAGCATTGCTATGCCCGTTTCCTGTATCTGCCTGATCCGTTCGAAGAGCTCCTGCTTGATCCGCGTAGCCAGTCCCGTGGAAGGCTCATCGATGCAGAGCAGAATCGGCTGGATCATTAGAGCGCGCCCGATCGCAAGCATCTGGCGCTCACCTCCCGACAGCGTCCCCGAAACTTGCTTGCCCCTGGCCTTGAGCACAGGAAACAGCTGATACACCGTTTCGAGCCGGTTCTGGATAGTCTTCCGGTCCTTGCACAGGTAGGCACCGGCCTTCAGGCAGTCGAGCACCGTCATTTCGGGAAAAACTCTGGCCCGTTCCGGACAATGGACCAGTCCTCTCCGTACAATCTCATGCGCGGGCAGGCTGTCTATTCGTTCACCCGCAAACGTCACGGTGCCTTCAATGGATATATCGCCGGCCCGCGCGCCGCGCAGCGCCATCTTCTCCCACTTAACAAGCCCGGTTATGGCCCGCAGCAGAGTTGATTTGCCCGCCCCGTTTGGCCCGACCAGGGCAACAAGCTCTCCCCGGTCAACGCTCAAGCTGAGGTCGTTCAGCAGCAGGGCTGTGGAATAGGATACCTTCAGGTTCCTTACTTCCAGGAGCACCTAGTCCACCTCCTTGCCTATGCAGGCCTCAATTACGCGTTCATTCTGCACAATCTCCTCGGGCGGACCATCGGCAATCAGCTCTCCGAAATCCAGGACTATGACCCGGTCAACAATTTTCATGAGCTCCGCGAGCTTATGCTCGATAATAATCATGCTTGGCCCCTCACTGTGCAGCCTTCCGAACCTGCCCCCTTTGTGCAGCCTTCTTATCGACTTCGCCAGCAGGTCGGTTTCAGCCGGATTCAGGCCGCTAAACGGCTCATCGAGGAGTAACAGCTCCGGGTCGGTGGCGATGGCCCGGGCGATTTCCAGTCTCCTCAGATCGCCGTGCGAAAGTGACGACGCCGGCTCCAGCGCGAGGTCGGATATTCCAACAAACTCGAGCGCATCCATAGCCCTGGCTTCGATCGTCTTGACCCATTCGCCCCGTTTCATCGCTCTCGGGCAAAGGCTGCCAACCATCACGTTGGCGATAATGGGCAGCCTTCGAAACGGCCTCGTAACCTGGAAGGTGCCCGCTATGCCCTCGTTCACAATTGTCCACGGCTTGGCACGGGTCATTTCCTTACCCTTGAATGTCACCTTACCTGAATCAGGTCTGATGATCCCCGAGATGAGGCGCAGCAGCGTGGTCTTCCCGGCGCCATTTGGGCCGATCAACCCCACCATTTCTCCCCTGGCTGTATGAAAACTGATGCCGTTGACGGCGGTCAAGCCGCCAAAACGCTTGGTCAGTTTCTCCACTTCAAAAAAGGGGGCCAACTCACGCCTCCTCAAGCTCTTCTCTCAACTCCCGATGGGAGACTTTGCCCACATCGGTCTTGGGAAGCTCACCTCTGAATTCGACGATCTTCGGTACCTTGTAATGGGCAAGGTTCTCGGCGCAGTACTTGATTATTTCCTCCTCCGATACTTTTCCACGGGCCTCCGCATGCAGCACTACAATAGCCTTTATCAGCTGGCCGACTCCAGGATCAGGGACCCCGAGCACGCCCGCCGCCTTAATCAGGGGGTGCTGATGCAGTACTTCCTCTATCTCCCTGGCAAAGACCGAGTAACCTTTGTACTTGATCATGTCCTTTTTCCTGTCGTAGAAGAAGAAATAGCCCTCCTCGTCCATCCTCACGAGATCCCCTGTTTTGAGCCATCTGATCCCGTCGATATCTATAAGCGCGTCGGCTGTGTCCTGCGGCCTTTTCCAGTACCCTTTCATGATATTCGGCCCGGCAATAATCAGCTCCCCTATCTCCCCGTAAGGCAGAAATTGCCCGGTCTCTGTGTTTATCACCGCTGCAAGCACGTTCGGGATCGGGACCCCGAAGGAGCCCGTCTTCGGCCTGCCCAGCGGGTTTACATGAGATACAGCGCAGCATTCAGTCAGGCCGTATCCCTCTATTATCTTGGCCTTCGTGCGCCGTTCCCAATCCTGGATAGTCGATTCGTGCAGGGTGTCAGCCCCGCTGGTCAACATCTTGAGCGCCTTCCAGTTGAACCGGTCCGTCTTCTCGTAGTCCTTCAGGAACTGATACGCTGTAGGTACACTGAAGAAGACCGTCGCCCGGTACCGCTCCATCGTCGACAGGACCTCGTCCAGGTCGGGCGTGGTGAACAGGAGCAGGGTCGAACCCATGAGCAGCCCGGTCAGCATGACCGCAACCTGGCCGTATATGTGGTAGAAGGGCAGCAAAGCTGGGACAACCTCCCTGCCTTCCTCGAAAACGGGCCAGAAAGCCTGCACCTGTTTCTGACAGGCAAGCATGCTATAGTGAGTCAGTATCGCTCCCTTGGGAGACCCCGTTGTCCCGCCAGTGTAAGGCAGCGCGGCAACATCTTCCCTGGGATTTATGCTCACACCCGTGGAATGCGCCGGATACTTCTTCAACAGCTTCTGGAACTGGAGCAGGCCCTGACCTTCCCTTGCCCTGCCAGCGGGACCCTCTTTGCCGCCATACCTGCCGAATATCCCCTTACCCGCCATCTTCTTCGAAAGAGGCAAGTACTCATTGATACTGGTCAGAACAATGCTCTTCAGAGGGACACCGGAGTTCTCTACATTCTCGTAAAGAAAGTCCTGGCAGACTATAGACGTGGCTTCGCTGTCTTCGAGCTGGTGTTTAACTTCAATGCTGGTATAGACCGGGCTAATGGGCGTGACTGTCGCCCCTGCCTTGAGCACACCGAAATAGGCAATTATGAACTGCGGGCTGTTCAGGAGGTAAAGGGCGACCTTGTCCCCTTTGCGCACACCCAGATCGACCATGCCTGTAGCGAAGCGGTCGGTTTCCTCTTTGAGCTTCTTGTAGCTTATGCTGTTACCATAGAAGACCAGGGCGGTCCTGTCCGCGAACCTCCCGGCGACTTCATCAAACACCTCCGGCAGCGAACGGTCGGGGATATCGATGTTCGCCGGCGCCCCGGCAGGATAGAACTTCAACCACGGTCTTTCCCTGTATCCAGCCTTGACTTCCATATGTTTCCCTTCTGCCGGCGCCCACCGGTCCTTCGTCCCTGCGTTCCCACTCCCCCTTCGATCAAAAACCAGGAGGCGCTCCGGTGTTCGATCCAGGCTCAAAGTATCGCATTCGCAGCAACAATTTACGTAACGTACGAAGCTTTGTCAAGTCACCCAAACCAACAACGCTCAAATACAAGCTTTACGGGCGCCAGAACGGCCTCAGAGGCGAACAATCACGTTCGCCGCTCCAAAGTACACCAGGATACCGAAAATGTCCATCACTGTCGTGATCAGCGGCGCCGACACCATCGCCGGGTCCACTCTGAGAAAGCGGAAGATGAACGGAAGCAGCGCCCCCGTCGCCGTCGCCAGAGTTGAAATTGCCACAAGAGCCAGCGCGACGACTACGGCCACTTCCAGGTTCCGCCCGAGCAGATAGCTCCAGCCGAAGCCGGTTAGTCCAAGCAGTATGCCAAGCAGGAGGCCGATACCGACCTCGCGCGCCACGATCGCCGCCGCTCGTCGAGGATTGATCTCTCCCGTCGCCAGTCCCCGGATAACCACGGTCGCCGATTGCGCGCCAACATTGCCGCCCGTACCGATCAGAAGCGGAATAAAAGCGGCAAGAATGACAATCTCGCTCAACAGGCCTTCCTGGCCCGCTATGATAGAGCCGGTCACAGTGTTCACCAGTATGAGCAAGAAAAGCCAGATGACGCGCCGCCTCACAACGGTGAGAATACGTGACGTGAAATAACCGCGTTCCGTGCCGGGCACGGCGCCGAACCGATAGATGTCCTCTGTGGTCTCTTCTTCGATTATGTCCGTCACGTCGTCATGTGTGATAATCCCGACAAGGCGCTCTTCGGAGTCCACTACGGGAACGGCGAGCAAATCGTAGTCCCGGAGCACCCGGACAACTTGTTCACGGTCTGTACTGGTTGAGACCCGTTTCGGACTCGGCTTCATTATGTCGCCCACCCTCGTATCCGGCCTGGCCAGTACCAGGTCCATCAGAGAAACCGAACCTACAAGATGCCGTTCATGGTCTATCACATAGCTTTCATAGACCGTCTCCTTATGTACTGCAAGCCGCCGGATCCGTTCAAGAGCTTGTTTAATGGTCATATCACCGTGCAGGTCGACAAACGCGGGCGTCATTTCCCGCCCGGCGGTCCCTTCTTCATACCCAAGCAACTCAAGTGTTACACGCCTTTGCTCGGGCGACAGGAGCTGCAGCAGCCTCCTGGCAACCACTGCGGGGACCTCTTCCAGCAGATCGGCACGGTCGTCCGGCGGCAGCGCTTCCAGAAAGACGCGGGCACCCTGATCGGTGAAGGATTCAAGCAGACGGTACTGGGCAGTTGACTCCAGAAGGTCAAAGACCTTCACGCCGAGGTCTTTCGGCAGCAGCCTGTAGGCCAGAACCGCGCTTTCCGACGGCAGGCTCTCTACCAGCGACGCTATGTGTGAGGGGTCCATCCGAACCAGCCTCAGGCGCAAGTCCTTAAACTGGCGCCTGCTCGCCAGATCTTCAAAGGTCCGCTGATCTATGATCTCTACTGTATGAGGTTCGGACATGCCGTCACCCGCATTGACGCATCGGCTCTTGACTTAGGGGACCTCGAGCAGGGTTTCTGACCTGCCTGCTCGAAGACAGCACCAAAGGTTATTATATATTGTTCCTGCCAGCATGACCTTACATTGATCACAGGCGCTTCTCATGCATATGCGACTTCGTTCAGCAGTTGGAACGACGGGCCAATCAAGATTGTCAAGACTCGGAAACTGTGTTATGTTCGTTTCGTGACTGGGCACGGTCCTTATTCAACTATTTGTCAGTGAAGGAGCCATTTGCACATAAGAATAGATGATACCACCCTGAGGGAGGGCGAGCAGACCGCCGGGGTCGTTTTCACGAATGAGGAAAAGGTCAGCATTGCGCTCATGCTGGACGCCATCGGGGTCCAGGAAATCGAGGCCGGTGTCCCCGCTATGGGAGAGTATGAGTTGCGGGGAATACGCGCGATAGTAGACCTCCACTTGCGCGCCCGCATACTCACGTGGAACAGGCCGCTCCAGGCTGACATCGACTGCTCACTAAGATGCGGAGCCTCTGCGGTTGCCCTGAGTATGCCCGCTTCCGACATCAATATCGTGCACAAGCTGAGGCAGAGCCGCGCATGGGTGCTGCAAAATGTAAGGAAATCTGTTGAATATGCCACCAGACATGATCTATATGTCTCTGTTAATGCCGAGGATGCCTCCCGGGCTGATCCGGATTTTCTTGTCGAGTTTGCCGTCAATGCCCGGGAAGCGGGCGCGAACCGGCTTCGCTTCTGCGATACCGTGGGCATCCTGGACCCGTTCAAGACCTATGAGATTGTCCGCCGCCTGATTGAGAAAGCCGGCATCGACATCGAAATGCACACTCATAACGACTTCGGGATGGCGACAGCGAACGCTATTGCCGGTGTTAGAGCGGGCGCCCGTTTCGTAAACACTACCGTAAACGGCCTTGGCGAGAGGGCCGGAAATGCCTGTCTGGCAGAGGTCGTCATGGCCTTGGGCAAGATTGAGAATATGGATACCGGCGTGGACACCACCAAGCTTCGCGCTCTCTCAGAGTACGTGGCAGACGCATCCGGCCGGCCATTACCTTTGAATAAGCCTGTAACAGGTGCGAACATTTTCGCTCATGAATCGGGAATCCACGTGGACGCTGTTTCAAGGCATCCGCTGACATACGAACCTTTCCCTCCTGAGGATGTCAGTGCTGTCCGTCGTTTTATCATCGGCAAGCATAGCGGGTCCAGCGCCATTCGATTCAAATTCGCATCCGACTTTGGCATCGAGCTTACCGAAGAACTGACGACGCGGATCCTGAGCAAAGTCCGGATGCTCGCCATCCAGGAGAAGAGGCCCCTTTCCGACCGCGAACTAAGGGCTATCTACGAGGAAACTGCCGCTGAGAATCCGCCGATAGGTTTTCACAAAGAGGATTCTCTCCCAGCCAGATAATTCTCGCCGCCGAACCTCGTGGGTGTTGCATTATCGGGTTGTTTTTGATATTATGCCGCCACCGCAAAACCTCTATGCGGCATCCTCCTTGGCTCTGGAGGATCAATGGTCACTAATCCTTCTAAGCGAAGTGCCTTGAAGTCCAATAAGCGCCTCATCGAGGAGACCCAGGATGGTCACAACCGGTTTGCCGCCCTCGGGCAGTCCGGCGACTGGGCCGCGCTCGCGGGAGCGGAGTCCCCTTCAGGTGAACTGGTGGCTTCCGCAGCCATAGACCAAATGGCTGACAGCGTGATCCTTGTTGACCTCGCGGGGCAGGTCCTTTACGTGAACAAGGCCTTTGAAAGACTTCTCGGATACGGGGCTGACGAGCTCGCAGGCAGGTGCGTTTTCGATTTGCCCACCTATCACGGCCTCAAGGACAAAGAGAAGGCACATGCGGCGCTGAAAGAGGTGCTCAGTAAGGGAACCGCCGAACAGACTGATGTAAGCGCCGTTGACAGGAAGGGCCGGGAAATACCGCTGAGTTTCTCCGCCTCGGTGCTCAAGGACGGCCACGGCAAACCGACGGCTCTTGTCGCCGTAATAAGAGATATCACAACAAGAAAGGTGGCGGAGGACGCACTCAAGGCACGCGAGGAGCATTTCCGCGCGCTTGTGGAGAACTCCCTCGACGGTAGCGCGATCCTGGACAGGGATCTCACAATACGCTACGAGAACCCCGCGGCCAAACGCATACTCGGCTATCTGCCGGATGAACTCGTCGGAAAAGCAACACTGGATTTTCTTCACCCGGATGACGCGAAAAACGTGATCAGAACGCGCAGTATTCTCGCCAGGAACCCGGGCAAAGCCATTTCAATGGAAGTCCGCTTTCGGCATAAAGACGGCACGTGGCGAATTCTCGAAGGCGTGGTGAACAACCTTCTTGACGATCCCAGGGTCAATGGAATAGTGGTGAACTACCGCGACATCACCAAGCGTAAGCAGGTTGAGCAGGCCCTGAGGGAAAGAGAAGGCCACCTTCTCGCGCTAATAGAAAATTCCCTGGATGATATCTCCATACTGAATGCCGACGGATCAATACGCTACCAGAGTCCCTCCATCAAAGAAGTACTCGGCTACAAACCCGAAGAAAACCTGGGCCATAATAGCCTTGAGTTCGTTCATCCGAACGACAAGCAGGCTACAGTCGAGGCATTTGCCAGGCTTGTAGATACTCCCAATTCAATGATGCATTTCGAAGTACGGACACGTCACAAGAACGGCTCATGGCGAACACTCGAAGTGGCCGGCAGAAACCTGCTCCATGATCCCATTATCGATGGCATCCTCGCGAGTTTCCGCGATATAACGGAGCGCAAGCTGACTGAACAGAAGAACCTCGAGCACGCTGCTGCTCTGGCTAGAGCGGAAGAACTCGAGCGGTCCCGCCAGAGAATAGTAACCGTCCAGGAATCGGTCAGGAGAGACATCGCTCAGCAGCTTCATGGTTCCGTTCAGAACAGGCTCATAATTCTGCTCCATCGCCTGGCCGAACTGGAACAGGCGGCATCAACCCCGGAGTTTGCAGCTGACATAGGCGATCTCCGCCAGAGACTCGTCGAACTGCTCGAACACCAGGTCCGAGCCATTAGCCACCGTCTCTACCCATCCATTCTCAGGCGGGGGCTCAGCGCGGCCCTGCAATCTTTGGGAGACCAGTTTGACGAAGCCGTGGCCGTAACCATGAACCTGGAAGATGCTGTTGTCCAGCGTGAGAGGCAAAATCCGCAGCTTATCGTCGAACAGGTGAGGCTGGCAGCCTACCGGATAGCCGAGGAGGCCTTAACGAATGCCGTCAAACACGCCAAAGCCAGCGAGGTGACCATAGCCCTGAAGTTGGCGTCAGACGGATGGCTTAACCTGGCAGTACGGAATGACGGTCGCGGGTTCAAAGTCAAGGAGTCTTCCGGCGGACTCGGCATTATGATGATGCACGACTATGCCGAAGTAATGGGCGGACGGTGCGTAATCCACAGTTCCCCCACCAGGGGAACGGAAGTCAGGGTCTCTCTTCCTCTTG
>JACUUS010000078.1 GCA_014859215.1 Dehalococcoidia bacterium
AGCTCTCTCTAGTACGAGAGGACCGAGAGGGACAGACCTCTGGTGTGCCAGTTGTTCCGCCAGGAGCACCGCTGGGTAGCCACGTCTGGATCGGATAAGCGCTGAAAGCATCTCAAGTGCGAAGCCGACCCCAAGATAAGATCTGCCATCCTTCCCGCAAGGGAAGGGGTAAGACCGCAGCGAGACTAGCTGTTTGATAGGCGGCGTGTGTAAGCGCAGTAATGCGTTCAGCTAAGCCGTACTAACGGTCGAGGGCTTGACCTGCATTAAACCAGGGACAGAACCTATTCAGTAGCGTCGCGGGATGGAGCAGCGGAAGCTCGTCGGGCTCATAACCCGAAGGTCGTTGGTTCGAATCCAACTCCCGCTACCATTTTTCTTCGATAAAGTGAAGTCCCAGGGGCCGGAAGGCTCCGGGGGCTTTTGTGTTTTGTAGAGATTGTTTGGCCGCACCTTCCTGTTCCCCTATTACTATTGCTCCGGGAAGACAGTAACCAGTGCTTCATCGCCAAGTGAACTTAGCCAGAGAGTCTCAGGGGCAATTCCTGAATCCATTGTGCGGGGAAGAACTATGCACGTGCCTCAGGGATGGAAATATCAAGCTGGCGACATATTCTCCTGGCCAGGAAGATTTCAATCTCGCGGTGACGGGGAACGGTAGACATGTGCCCATTGCGAGGATTCAGGAAAACCATGTGCCTGGCACCCTCCCTGTGAAGAACACATCCTTCCTTCTGGAGGTGGTCGATCAGGTCCCGCGTTTCACCGCTAGACCTCAACCAGGATCTTCCTCTTGAGGATTTTCCCGGTCGCTCCGCCGCTCTTCATCTCCGGCTGACTCTCCAATATGAGTTGGATCGCTTCTTTGAGGTTCTCTTCCACCTCCTTTATGGTCCTGCCCTGGCTGAACGCTCCCGGAACCGCTTCAACCCAGCCTATATACCATTTGTCACGCTTTTCAATCGTTGCCTCGAATGTTCGCCCCATGATATGCCCCCTCGCAGGCAATATTATATAGTCGCCTTAGCCTCAAAGTCTAGCTTTCCACTGAACAGCGATGGAAGAACGGGTTCAGAGCCTGACACCGATCGTACTTTTCGTTTGTCTTGGGCCTTTATTACGTCTATCTCGGTTCCCGCCCTCAGGCAAAACGCTCGAAACGCTCTCTTCTGGCCTTGCAGACAGGGCACACCTCAGGAGGCGACTCCCTGGCGCAGAGGTAGCCGCAGACCTTGCAGCGCCATACCGGCAGGGGCAGATGGAACAGGTTGACGGATGCGGGAGCACTCACCTGTTTCCCCCTCTCGTTCGCCGGAGGTCTGCGTTCGGGGATGCTGCCGACCTCCTTCTTGCCCTCAAGCGCCGCCTTTGAGACATAGAGAGCGCAGTAGCAGGCGTCGTAGTCGGTAAGGTCGGGGTCCCGGTAATCGCACGGACATATGATGTCCAGGTCCTCCTCCCTGGACCCCGAAGCCAGCCGGCAGGGGCACGCCCAGTACCCGTACCTCGCTTCATTCACCAGCAGGCTCTTCAACAGCCCTTTGGTGAACTCGACATCAGGGTTAAGGTGGTACCCTCCGGACTCCGCCTCCCGGTCCAGTCTTTCGTATAACCTGTCTATTTCAGTCTGGTCTATTGTATCCTCAGTCATACCTTTATCGTCTCTCGAATAGCGTTCTCCCTGTAGCCGATGATAACCGTGTCCCCGTTCACCACGAGGGTAGGAAAAGAGCGGCTGGGATTCCATTTCTCAACCTCGCGTATCACCTGGTCCCTTTCTTCGCCCTGGAGCAGGTCCACATATTCATAGTAGTACTCAACGCCAAGATCCTCCAGGAACTTCCTGGTTTTCGCGCACCACCCGCACGTGCTTAACGCATAGAGCATAATGTGTCCGATGTCCTTGCCGGGTACACGCTTCGCTGCCATCTCACCCCTCCTCGTCTTGTGTATCACCAGTATATCAGCCCATCGGGAAGGGACCTAAAGGAACTTTCGGAGTAATTCTCATGCGGTTGTCAGGGGGACTTCAGTTACGGGACCCGCCGGCGCCCGCCGGGCAGGAAGACTCGCTGTTGGCTCCGGAAGAAACGGGAAGCTCAGCGATCACGCGGGTGCCTTTGCCGGGCGCCGATTCCACCTTCAGGCTGCCGCCCACTGATTGCGCACGCGCGCGCATTCCCCTCAGCCCGCTGCTGGAGGCCGGCAGGACCAACGGATCGAAGCCTTTTCCGGTATCAGTGACCTCCAGGTACAGCGCTTCCCCATCCCCGCAGAGGTCCACCGATACCTGACGTGCTTCCGAGTGACGGAACCACGTTTGTCAGAGCCTCCTGCACAATCCGGTAGGCGGCAAGCTTAACCGCAGCGGGCATGCCCGCTGCCTCCAGGCCGGAGTGCTCGAACCGAATATCGATCCCCGTGCGGTTCCCGAAATCGTCGAGATACCAGACGAGGGTCGGCAGCAGCCCCAGAGTCTCGAGCATGCTGGGGTGGAGGCTGGATGCAAGATTGCGGAGATCAGAGGATATTTTTCTGACCTGGTCACGTGCCGCCTCCATATTGTTGACCGCGTTCTCACAGTCGGGCAAGCTTCCTCCCCGATGCAGCGTCAGTCCAAGAACCGCCAGTTCCTGCCCCACATGGTCATGAAGCTCGCGGGAGATCGCGGCGCGCTCCTCTTCCTGCAAATTCATTATCCGGTGGGAGAGCATGCCCAGCTCCTCCTCGGCTTTCTTGCGCTCCGTGATGTCGCGCATGATGATCAGGCGTCCCGTCACGTTGCGGCGCCGGTCGTACAGCGGTGTAATGCTCAATTCATAGTAGTAACGCTGTCCTCCAGAGCCGGCAAAAACCGCCTCGGTCCGCGAGTTTCTGTCGCTATGGAAGAATTCCTCAAGCTCGGGGCGTCCTGACCAGAGCATACTGGCAGGTCTGCCCACAAGCTCCGAAGCGGAGTAACCGACCACAGCCCTGGTGGCATGGTTGAGGTCCAGGAAGCGGTCCTGCTTGTCCAGGACGATAACGCCGTCATCCATGCTCTCGACCAGCGAATCGCGGGCGATCGGAACAATATCCAGCATTCGGAAGCGGAATAGTCCGAGGGCTATCGCCGCACCGGAAACGATGAAAGCCGGCGGCGTCATATCAATATGGTAGGTTGGAGCCGCGCGGAATACGAAAATTACATTCCATACCAGAGGGAGAAGGGCGGCAATAATCAGCACGATGATCTGGTTCTGGAACAGGTTCAGCGGGTGGAACAACCGCAGGAAGATCATGGCGAACCCGCCGACAACCAGCAGATAGGAGTAAGCGGCATGAAAGAAGAACCAGGGCCCGTAAGACTTGACAGTCACGAGGAACTCTCCAAAAGTCTCCAGTCGCCAGTCATACCACATCAGGCTGTGAGCGGCACCGGTCCACACCAGGACAAGGGTAATACCGGGGATAATCGCCAGCAAATACAAATGGCGTGATAGCCAGTTCTCGTACCCGGTGAAGCGGGCTGCAAAGACGAACCAGAGCACGGGCACGCTTACTATTCCAATGTATTGAAGACCCTCCGCAAGCTCGCGGCCGGCCAGTGTGTCGGTCAGCACCTCGATCATATACCCCACCGCCCAAACGGCGGTGACTGCCAGCAGCCCCACCATCGCCGTAGCTCCGGGAGCCGGACGGCGGCGCCAGAAGAAGATGGCAAGGACAACAGCAGTCAGTATCGAGACAATCAGTAACGTGAAGTATGCGTCGTAGCCCATATGTGAGCTCTGATAAGCTAATGTGAAACGAACCTAAATTGATTATATATGCCAGCCATATAGATTCAAAATCGTCCACGCAGGGCAAATGAGGCATTGGAGGGGGAGAGAATCGCACTTTCGACAGCATATCAGAGGCGGAGATTGCCGCGTCGCCCTATCGGGCTCCTCGCAAAGACATATTGAATAGGGGTTCTCGTCATATCCTAATTCCGAGCCCTTCTTCGTGTCTGCGCGAGGCCTTCTTCACGTCTTTGCGACTTCCCTTATTCATGTCTTTACCCCGAAAATGCCGGCTCGGGCGGCGCATGCCTATTTTCATGCTTCGTGGTGCTCGCTGCAAGCGGGCATGGGGGATTGCTATGAAAGTATACTGTCCATGCTGCCCACCCACCGTTCGTCTCGACTTTTCATCCTTTATGGTGCTGGTTGTCCAGCATGAGGGTTTGCGAGCAATCTACACGTACTTCCGGCGATCTCATCCATTCCTCGCCGGTAGATGTTAAGAAGATCCGGCAGGGCGCGCGGCCCACTTCATAATGGTGGAGGAGGCTTCAGCTCACTTCGGGAACTCGAAGGCTACCTTGATCGCCCTGTTGGCTCTCTTGTTGAAGGTTACCCTCAGCGCTTCCCGCCACCGGTCCAGTGTAAACTTGTGGGTGACCAACCCCGCCAGCTTCAACTTTCCCTGGCTCAGCCACTCGAGGGTAATCTCGAAATCGTGCCGCCTTCTGCCCTGGTAGTCGTTCATCCCGTAGCCGTAGATGCCGTGGATGGCCAGCTCCTTGAGCCAGATGGTCGTCCAGTCAATGCCCCTGGGCTCGGTAATCCCCAGCAGATTATATGCGCCCCGGTTCGCCAGCACCCTCAGCGAGGCATCGACGCTCTCCGAGCTGCCGACCGTGTCAAAGACGCGGTTTACGCCCCCGATGAGCAAAGGCCGGGACAATATAGGCCGGTACAGCCTGGCCCCGGAAAGCTCGGCCACCTTGCGGTAGACCTGGTCCTTGCCTTGCTTCGGGTTGATGACCTCGTCGGCACCTGCCTCCTTCGCTTTTTCAGCATGGAACGGCGATATCTCCACCCCGATTATCCGCCCGTTGAACCCGAGGATGCGGAGACAGTATATTGTGCATAATCCCATTACGCCGCAGCCGTAAACGAGAACAGTCTCGTCATCCTTGATATCGTTCATAAGAACCATGTGAGGGATATGAGAGAATGGCTCGACCATTATCATGTCTTCCGTGCTGACCCCTTCAGGCGCCTTGAACAATTGCGACCGGTGGGCCACCCCCACACCGGCCATGAACCCGGGGACGTCGGCGCAGCAGCCCACGAACATGCCGGGCCGGAGCGCGCCGGAGGTGAAGTTCTCGCACAGGTAAGGCAGCCCGTCGCGGCACGGACGGCACGGGGGATCTATGCCGCGTGTGACGCAGCCCAGGGCGCCGGCCACGCCTACCCTGTCGCCGGCTTTGAAACCCTGCACCTCGCTGCCGAGCTCCACAATCTCCCCGCACACCTCGTGTCCCAGCGTGAAGGGGAATGAGGCGAAAGGTTCCAGCGTGAAGCTCTCCCGGCAGGCATAGATGCCCATGTCGCTGCCGCAGATGCCGGTCATGATAGGCCTGATCTTGACCCACTGCGGTCCCGGCAGCTCCGGTTCCGGCACTTCCCGCAGCCGGGTCGGGTTCCAGGGCCCGTACATGAGCCGGGGGGAAAGCGCCGCCAGGGATTTCGTTAACAGATAAAGCGGTATATTGTATCTGAACTGTATCGCCTTCATCGGGCCTCCATTCCCTTGACTCTTTATGTCAAGCCTCTCGTTGATTCGTGTCCGGTATTATGCCACACCGGCGCGGGTCTTGCACAGGCGAATAGGCCGACAGGGCAAGGTAATAGGAGCTTGGGACAGATTAACCACTACTGTGAGGGGATACGTCTTCTCCAGAGGACCACGCCGCCGGCAAGGAGGGCCGCGGTAATGACGGCCAGCAGTATCCACCACTGCACGGCCATGAGGGGAGCCCCCTCGATCCTAACATGGGCAGACACCTTCACACCGGCGCCGAGGCGCAGGGTGGAGTCGGGCGGGACGGACACCACGCACACCTCAACCTCGTGCTCGCCGGACGAAAAGAGCGGCGCGGCAACCAGGATCTCAACATTCAAGACCTCCTGCGGGCCGAGGGAGAACTCGTCCGGCGTAACCCGGAACCACTCGCTGTTCCTGCCTTCGACATACACATGGAAGGCAAGGGCCTGATCCGACGGATTGAGCACATGCAGCGTTCGCGCCTGAGATCCGCCCGGTCTCAAGCTGAACTCCATTTCCCCGGGTGTTACGCCCACCGCCGCCGCCCACACCTGAGACGTGACCACGACCGTGCTGACTAGTGCAAGCGCCGCCAGACTCAGCAGGATGCGCAACATAGTCTCACCTCCAGTTTCTGCCCGGGAGGGGCCTGTCCCTCCCGGGCAGGAATCCGTTCGATCGCGCTAGGGTCGTCCGTCTGCCGCCCAGAACACGAGCACCCCTGCCTGATCTCCTATCGACTGGTAGTCCGCGGGGACGGTGAGTACGGCGGCGCAGTCGGTGCTCCCATCCCTCGAAACAGCCGTCTCAAACACGTTCCACCTCACGCCGTCCAGCTTCAGGCCTTCCTCGTAAAGGCCTCCAGCCGCGTCTTCCACCTCGGCCGTGATCCGGAGCTTCCATGCCCCCAGGTTGGTCAGGGTTATGGTCTTCGGAGCGCTGCTGTCATCGGGGCCCAGCATACCGAAATCGATGCTGTCCGGGCTTACGGAGAAACTGATCGCGGGAATGATGTTCGCCGTCATATTGACCGTACCGCTGCGCGGCGGCTGGACCGTCCCGGCGCCCACAGTAACCGCGATGCGGCTGCTGCGGATACAGCCGTCTTTCTCAGCATAGACGGAGACCGTCATGTCGCTATCGATGGTGACGGCTACAGTTCCATCAGCGCCTGTAGTATAATTCCGGTCGGCGTGGACGGTAGCGTTAGCCGCGGCTGACCAGGTAGCGCCTGCATCGTTGTACTCGGTCACGGTCACGGTGAAGGTATCGCCCACGCCTGGAGATACGCTGTCCACCTCAATCTTGAGAGGCTTTTCCCCCCACTGGCTGTACGCGAAGAGCACCTCGCCGTGCGGGACAGCGGGAGGCATCGTCTCCTTCAGCACAAAGTCCGACGCGCCCACCATCGGGCTGTAATAATCCACCCGATAGGTCCAGCCCGAAAACCCGGCAGGCTCCTCACCATCAATGGAGTAGATGTACAGACCATACGCGGAGTCCTTTAACACGTACGAGAAGCTGCCGGCCAGGGAGGCCTCATGCAATGCTCCCAGGGCCGTGGGCCGGTCAAGGTAGTGCTCTCCTCCCTGGTCGTCGATAAGGGTAGCGGAGGCAACCGTCACCGCGCCGCTCCAGACTGTCGCGCTCTGCCCCTCGATCCTTACCGAGATGGTCACCGTGTCCGGAGCCGGTTCAAGCACGGCCACGGGGTAAGGCTTGCCCAGCAGCGCCGGGATAGCGTAGGCTGTCATCAGCGCCTTATTCGAAGGTGCCGCCTGCGTCCAGTTGAAGGAGCCGTCCGCATTCTGGAAGGCGAGCAGGTCGTCAACAGGGTCGTTGCCCTCGCCGCTCTTCCACTGCGCGGACACCGGGCTCTGTCCTGCGGAAGTGATGCTGCATACAGCCCACGAATTAGTGGCCGAGTTGGTAGCGCCCCAGGACTCGAAGCCGCCGTTGGCGAGCTGCATACCTTTGAGGTACAACAGGGCATCACTGAGTTCCGTGGAGGCCGCCGGGTGACCGGCCGCGGTAAGCGCCATAATCGCAGCCGCGGTGTCGTCCACATCACTCGGCTGGCCTGCGCCCCAGCTCCATCCGCCATCGGTGTTCTGGTTGTCGAGGATGAAAGCCTTGGTAGACTGTATTACCTCCGAACCAGGGGCCTCGCCCGCCGCAGTGAGCGCCATGACTGCCCAGAAGTCATCGTTTACAAGCGAGCTGTCGCCGATTTGCGTGCCGTCGTAAGCGCTTACGAGCAGGGAGACGAAGTCCCTGCCGCCGAAGTCCTGCGGGTCCTCACCGGCGGCAGATATGGCGAGTATCATCCGGGAATAGTCGTTCACCGAGCCTGCCGAGGCCGAGCCGGCGGCCAGGAAGTCCACGATTGAAGGTCCGGCCCCGACCTTCCATTCATGGGGGTCCTCGCCGGCGGCGGCGATCGCCATTACCACCCAGGCCGAGGTGGCGAAGTCGCTGATCTTGCCGTCGGCCCCCTGCTGCCCGCGGAGGTAGTCCAGAGCTCCGGCGACCTCCTCATCAGTCGTCGCCAGGGGATAGCTGTCCGCGGCCAGGACGGCCTGAAGCGGCAGGCAGGTGAGCAGAATGACTGCAACGAGCAGAATGCCGATAAGCCTGCATCTGGTTAGTCTCCTTAACAAGAGTCTCTCTCCTTTCGTAATTGTCTGCGCGCGGCAACAACCCTATATCAAGGCAACCACCCCCTTTGCTTATCCACTGCACTAGATAAATGTCTAGTGCAGTGGATTATAACGGGCAAGAGCCTGCCTGTCAACAGGGTTCCGGGGAAAAGGGGATAAGGTAACGAACTAAGAGGCTTCTATGTCGAACAGCTCGTAGCTGATTCTATCTTTTTCCAGCCTGGCTATGAGGTCGGAAGTCTCGTTCTCAACACAGACAACCAGCGGGTTAAGGCCGCTCATGGCCGCTTCTATGGCGGCCTCCGCGGCCCCGTACATGTAGAACGAGGCACCCTCTTTTCGTAGAGCGACGATCGATTCGAGGCCGATCGCTGCCGCCAGCGGCCTGCCTTTGAGGTGAGTTCGCAGCTGTCCAGAATCGACCTTGCGGGACCCGCCCCTCTGCGCCTCCGGGACCCTGAGGATGGTCACCCTGCCCACCTTGAGGGGCACTATACCTTCAATCGAGATGACACCGATGTCCTCGCCGCTCTTTCCCGCGAAGGCTACTGTGCCTGTGGCTTCGGAGTCCGTCCGGCCCGATGCATACAGGACGCCGTCCTTCATCTTCAGGCCGACTTCCTGTCCCTCCCGCAGATCGCCCTCCGCGATCGCCGTGCACACTGAAATGTCGGTTACAGCTCTCTGGACGAAGGCGCTGTAATTGCCAAGCTCCCTCAGCCTCCTGATAATCCAGTTGACTCCCTCGCTGCTGATTTTATGCGAACGCCCTTCCGAGATCACCATCCCCGCTTGCGCAAGCTGCGCCATGTAGTCGGACACAGCCTGCGGTGTTATATCCAGCCTTCTTGCTATCTCCTTCTGCTGAATGCCGGGCCCGCCGGCAGCGATCTCCACCAGTATCAGGAACCTCGTGGTCTGGTTCTTGTTGCGCAGTATCTCGATCATGATTCTCCATAGTTGCCGGATAAATCAGACTTGATCCGATTATAGCTCCTGCACGTGGAATTTCAATATCGCGTGGGCCTCCAGCTCCAGGACGCTTTCCTGCCCTTATTCACGGCGGCCTGAAAAACTTAACTATTTCTTAATTTTATCTTTATGTATTCTTCACGCCCGCGTGGTACCCTGCCTGCAGTTGGAGCCAGGGTTCTTCCGGTATACTGTTATCCTTTCCAGCCCGGGCGAGCGCCAGGGCGCGGCAAGAACGGTGAGTCCTCCCCGCGGGCAAAAGGTGCTCGCGGAAAGTATCCTGCTAAGGGGGTTTGGGAAGCAGCATGTTGCGAGAGATTGTCAAAAAATGCCCCCTGGCCGACTCTTCTACTCCTTCCAGACAGGGGAGTCTGTTCAACAATGCTGCTTCCCGAAAGCCCGCCCATTCCTAACACTGGAGTGTTGCTCGGATAGCCTCGGGTCGTGTTCCCGCCAAACTACTCTTATACACGACACGAGGGTATCCGGGGGCACCGATTCCCTCCAGATTCTGAACTCCAGTTGCTTGAAGTATGCCTGTTCCCGGACTAACCCACGCGCAGACTCATAGACTGACCGCGCCAGCGGAAAGAGAGAACGCAATGTGCCTGCCCATCTTCGGCTGCAGGGCTACCGACCACGCAGTGGAAGTCACCCTGCTGTGCTTCCCTATGCGCAGAATTCCATATTCAGATATCTCCGATCCGCTTCGAAATGCCCGTGCACCGGTGAGCGTCAGCGCTCCGCTCCGGCAAGACCCCTTTTTGAGGCCGGTGAAGTATCCACGGTTCGACGCCGGCGCTGGTAGCCTGTCGCTCTGAGCCCCGACGTGTCGGGGCGAAGAACCTGACGCCGGTCTCAAGACAAAGTCAAAGGCGTCCCGCAGGGACGCCGCTACAGGCCCCAATCCCCCGCGTGTGTG
>JACUUS010000271.1 GCA_014859215.1 Dehalococcoidia bacterium
GTCCAGAGGGGAGGACCCGGCATGGGGCATATCAGGCAGGCCCAGGTAGACTATCTTTCGGTTACTCGGGGCGGAGGTAACGGCGGCTATCGGAATATTGTTCTTGCGCCGTTCAGTGTCCAGGAGACCCATGATTTTGTCCAGTTGGCCTTTTATCTGGGGGACAAGTACAGAAATCCCGTTATCGTGCTTACCGATGCCCTGATAGGGCAGTTGGCGGAGTCTCTCGAGGTCAAGGTGTTGGATTTTGGCCCGCTACCGGAAAAAGACTGGGCAATAGTAGGTAAGGACCGCCGCAAAGACGGTCTTGCCCGCGTACTTATGTGCAGCAATGGAAATTTTGACTATATCGGGTTCCTCGAGGGGCTTGATAAGAAATGTAGAGCGTGGCAGCAGGAAGTCAGGTACGAAAACTACTTCGCGGATGATGCCGAGGTGATTATCGTCGCGTATGGATACTGTGGTAGAGTGGCTAAAGAAACAGTAGACTGGGCGCGGCAAGAGGGGTATAAGACCGGCCTGATCCGGCCTATTACGCTGCATCCGTTCCCGTACGATATCCTGAGACAGAAGGCCGAGGAGGGCAAGAAATTCCTGGTCGTCGAAGACAGTATGGGTCAGATGCTTGTCGACGTAGAAATCGCGGTACAGGGAAAGGCCCCTATAAGCTTCGTGGGAGCTTCTTTCAGACACCAGCGTGATGATGGAGGCAAGATTTTCCCCGACAAAGTCTTTGGCGAGCTCAAGAAGTTGTTTTGACGGAGGAAATATGGAGACCAAGAAAAAGTGGGTTGCCGGAACGCCGCCAATGGCGCCCAAGTTATTCTTCATATTTCACTGTGCCGGATGCGGACACCCTCTTGTTGAAAGACTTGTGTGCGAAGCAATTGGGGAGCTAGGAATAGCCGGTAGAACGGTGAATGTATCCGGCGCGGGTTGCAGTTCCGGTTTTTGCATCCGGGCCTGTGATACCGATGGTTTCATGGGACCTCACGGACGCGCGGTAGATATAGCCACGGCCATGAAAAGGGTGCGCCCTGATAACATAGTGTACACGGTCCAGGGAGACGGGGACTGCATCGCTATCGGGGCAGAAGGATTCATCAACGCCGCCGGCCGCGCGGAAAGAATAACGGTCATCATGGTGAACAACACCAGCTACGGAACAACCGGCGGCCAGATGGCTCCGACTACTTTGCTTGGACAGGTAACCAGCACGACTCCAGGAGGTCGAAGCGTCGAGCACGGTTATCCCATGCATGTCGCGGAACTGGCGGCAACCATAAAGGGGTGCGTCTACTCAGCGAGGGGCTCTGTAGATAGCCCTGCCAACTACAACCGTACAAGAAAATATGTTAAGCGCGCTTTTCAGAAACAAATTGACAACCTTGGTTTCAGCTTTGTGGAAATCCTTGCGATGTGTCCGAGCGTGTGGCACATGACACCTGCTGAATCCCTGAAATTCGTGAGTGAGAAGATGATCCCCGAATTTCCTCTGGGCGAATTCAAGAATGTCGGCAGCTCGGAGGAAAACAAGGACAGGGGGCGGAGATGAACCAGAAGAAGCCTTTCAGAGCAGATGTGACGATGGCCGGGGTTGGTGGAAAAGGGGTTCTACTGGCGGGTCAAGTGCTCGCCCGGGCGGCGAGCACAAGGCATAAGTATGTTACTTACTTGCCGTCCTATTCCGCGAGCTAGCGAGGA
>JACUUS010000079.1 GCA_014859215.1 Dehalococcoidia bacterium
TGTCGCAGTATGAAGCAATTCAACCCCTACGGCGACCGGGATGAGCACTTCGTTCCTGCATCCATCGCACATCTTGCCTGAAAGGAGCGTCAGGGCCGGGCGTACTCGCTTTCCGCCGCTGTTTACAATATAGTCGAGCAGTTCTGCCAGCCATGAGTACTCAACGTCGGCGATAGCTCTTATTTCGTCCTCAACCAGTACGATCTCTGATCTTACCGGTTCGAACACTGATTCTTTGATACGGGCCATTTAAAGTCCTGCCAACCTAGCTGGCTCTAGCTGACCGTCTCCGTACATTGTCTATCAGACTATAAATAACCGGAATGACCAGCAGAGTCAAGAGAGTCGAACTAAACAGACCTCCTATGACCACCACCGCGAGTTCAGCAGCGATAATCGTGCCCTCTCCTACACCCCACGCGAGAGGCGCCATAGCGATCATAGTGGTCAAAGCAGTCATAAGGATGGGCCGCAGGCGTGTCCGTCCGGCCTCGACAATAGCATCATTTACTCTCATACCGCCCTTGCGCAACTGCTCAACGAGGGCAATCAGGACGATAGCATTAGTGAGAACGATCCCTACAAGCATGAGCATGCCCATAAGGCCGGAAACCCCGAGCGTATTCCCCGTGATGAGGAGAGCGAGGAAAGCGCCAATGGAAGCCAGCGGCAGGCTCACCATTACGATGACTGGATTGAGGACAGAACGCATGGTCAGAACCAGAATAAGCAGCGCAATGAATATGGCGCCGAGAATCGCTCTCCCCATTGAGGAAAAGGTCTCCTGCATTTCCTCGGCGATCCCGCCTGTGCTTATTTCAATGTCCTCCATGCCGGGCTTAGAAAGAATCTCATCAATCTCTTTCTCTACCGCCCTGTTGACCGCTCCCACATTCTTCTCGGTTATTATACCGCTCAGGTTTATTGAGCGCTTCTGATCGACGCGTCCGATATGCGTCTGGGCAGGAGCAAGTCGGATATCCGCGATGCTTTGCAGCGAGAACGTCTGGGGCCAACCCACTGTCAATCCGCGAGCCAGTGTCTCCGGGTCCGGGCTGGCGTATAGGGCCGCGGCCAACCCTCCGATGTAGACACCGTATGGTTCTCCGTCGACGTAACTCCGCACCCCCGGCAGGCTGTTGCCTGCCCTCAAGAAGAGCAACTCCATTTCCAGTTGCCTTGTTTGCTCCTCCGTCAAGCCCAATTCGGCAAGCTTCTCGGGGTCTTGCTTTATAACCAATCTGGGAACCATCAGAGTGGCATCGCTTTCCACGCTGGATAATCCCTTCATTTCAATAAGGCGTTCGTACAGCATCGAGGCCGCTAATGACAGGGTGTTCAAGTCATCGCCGCTGACTGTCACTTCCACCTGCGAAGACCCCATGCCCTGCGCCATTCCCGAACTGCCCATCATATCGGAAACGGAAACGCCCTCAATCTCGTTGTCGCTCATGAGCCGCTCAAGATTGGCTCTCTCCTGGTCCATGTCCGAATCCGGCGTCAACTTTGCCAGTATCCTGGCTGTATTGTCGCCGGCTCCCATGGCAGTCCCTACAGCTCCGGATAAGGAGGATGAACTACCCACAGTCGTGGCGAAGAGTTCTATCTGATCGACGTCCTTCAGCAGTTCTTCAATCCGGGAAGCGAGCACGCTCGTAGTGCTGAGGCTGGTTCCGGGAGGCAGTTCTATGTCCATTACAAGCATCTTCTCACTTGTTGAGGGCATGAAGGAGGTCCCGATGATAGGAAGAAGCCCCAGACTTCCCAGGAACAGCGCTCCCGTGATAACGAGCGTTATTGCGCGGTGACCTAGAGCCCATTTCAGGGAGGGGACATAAGCCTTCTGATACCAGGCATCGCCTCTCGCAGACTTCGCTTCGTTTTCCACTTCCCTCCTGCTGACAAAGTGACTGGAAAAGGCCGGTATCATAATCAGCGCAATGAAGAGGGAGGCCAGCAAAGCGTACGTGATTGTCAGGGCAAAGGGCAAGAAGAGTTCGCCTACTATACCTCCTACGAACAGCAACGGTACGAAGATGGCAACGGTAGCCAGGGTAGACGCTGTTATCGGCGTGGCTACTTCCTTGGCGCCCCTGACCACGGCTTCCCGGAAATCCTGGCCTTGCTGCAGCCGGCGGTAGACGACCTCGCTGACCACTATGCTGTTATCTATCAGCCGCCCCACAGCAATGGCCATGGCGCTCAGAGTAAAAAGATTGATGGTCACACCAGAAAACTTCATACCCAGGAATCCGATCAAGACGCTTACAGGAATGGAGGCCGCTGTTACGAGTGAGACCCGGAAAGCTCTCAAAAAGAAGAACACTACGATAGTGGCCAGCACGCCTCCGATTATGGCCATCTGCAATAACTGGTTTATGCTTCTCTCAATGTATGTACCCTGATTGAAGACAGGCCCCAGTGCCATATCCTCCCCGAGCTCGGCCCGGATTTCGTCAGCCTTAGCCATTAGGGCTCGCGCCACATCAACAGTATTTGCCTCCCTGGCCTTTGTGATGGATATGGTCGCATTTGGCACGCCATTTTCTCTGGTTATCACCGTCCTGGGAGCGGGTCCAACCGAGATTTCCGCTATATCCTCGAGAACGAGAGGTCCACCAAATGTAAGCTCTGCAAGGTCCTGAAGGGAAGCATATTCCGGACTTAGTGAAATAAGGCCCGCAATCTGGTACATGGATATGCCGTATTCAACCAATTTAGCGGGATCAGGCGCGATAATAACCTGTTCATTCTGACCGCCCTCGATCTCAGCCAGAAGAACACCGTCAACGGATTCAAGCTCAGGGACGACAAGCGTTTCCGCAATATGTCTGAGTTCGTCGGGCGGAACATTGCCGCTAAGACTGAATACAGCCAGGGGCATCAGATCAAGGTTAATGGGCAAGACATGCGGGTTCTCCTGTACTTGAGGACTGACAAGCGGAAGACCGACTACCGACGCCGGCAGATTGAGGCCTGGAATCCCCTCTCTTATCGAAGCCTGAACCTTATCCATTCCTGTGCCGTACTCAAAGTCGACGAATATAACCGATATTTGCTCTGCGGACGTGGAATAGATGTGTCGCAGGCCTCGGTCCTTCCATTGCTCTGAGATCAGACCCTCGACCGGTACCGTTACCTCGTCCAGCACCATCTCCGGCGAAGCATCGGGGTATACAGTGATGACAGTCATCATAGGAAGGTCAAAAGCAGGCAGCAGCTCCATTTTGAGCTGGAAGGTAGCCCAGACGGATGCGCCTATGAGCAGCAGGGTAAGCAACAGCGTGACCGCCCGATTACGTATGGCCAGCTTGCTCAGATACCACATCTTTGTTCTCCCAGCCGGAAATTATCAGGCATGCACTACACTCTCTTCGAGACGTCTGTCTTCTTCTTCAATCACGCTTTCATCCAGCTTGCTGAACAACGGCTGCGGCTGCGGCAGCTTCTTCCCGGAAGGCGGGATCGAGAAGCTCCATCCCTGTAAGTCAAGATCACCCTCACATCCCAGCAAATGATGCAGCTTCGCCGAGCTGAAGGGTAGGAAAGGATAGAATACGGTCTTGAGGCAGGATATGACCGCAAGGGTCGTGCGGACGGCCACTGCCGCTGACGCGGGATCATCCTTTATTGCCTTCCACGGAGCTTTGGAATCAAGGTATCGATTAGCTTCCTGGGAAAGGGACATCGCCTCTCTTATACCGTCTCTGAAGTGGCAATCACTGAGAAGCGCGGCGACGCGGTCAAGGGTCGCCCTCGCCCTATCGACCAGTTGCGTCGATGGCTCATCCAGGGCCGGGGTTTCGGGGATGACACCGCCGAAATGCCGGTCCACAAAGGTGAGAACACGATGGACGAGGTTGCCGTATGTGGCGACCAGCTCATCATTGTTCCGCCTGACGTATTCTCTCCAGCTGAAATCAGTATCTCCCGTTTCAGGCATGTTCGCGGAAAGGAGATAGCGGAGAGGGTCGGGAGGATACCGATCGAGATAATCGGGAAGCCAGACAGCCCAGTTACGGCTGGTAGACAGCTGCTTGCCCCTGAGAGTAAGGAATTCATTAGCGGGGACATCATAAGGGAGAGAAAGCCCGTTGTAGGCCTTCAAGATGGCTGGCCAGATCACTGTGTGAAACACGATATTGTCTTTGCCGATGAAGTAGTAGCTCTTTGACCCTCGCTCCCAGTACGGGCGCCAGCCTTCGGGGTCGCCGCGTCGCGCAGCCCACTCCCTGGACGCTGAAAGGTAGCCGATCACTGCTTCAAACCAGACATAGATGCGCTTATCCTCATAGCCTGTAAGCGGTACCGGAATACCCCATTCAATATCACGGGTTATGGCACGGTCCCTGAGTCCGTCAGCGAGGTAGCGCATCGTGAAATTGTACACATTGGGCCGCCAGTGCTTCTGCTGCTGCACCCAGACCTTCAGCTGCTCCTCGAAGGCCGTCAGTTTGAGGAAAAAATGTTCAGTTTCCCTGATTTCCGGAGTCCTGCCGCAAAGCCCGCAATAGAAGTCAATCAGATCAGAGGGGTTAAGAGGTTTACCACAGGCATCGCACTGGTCGCCTCTTGCGCCAGGGGCATGACAGTGTGGACAGGTGCCCTCGACATACCGATCCGGCAGAAAGCGCTTGCAGTTCAGACAAAACGGGAGAAGGACTTTGTCCAGATATATATGACCCTTCTCAAGCAGAGCCAGGAATATATCCTGGACAACGCGGGCATGATTCTCGGTGCCCGTGCTGGTGAACAAATCGAACGAGATGCCGAGTCTCTTAAAGGAATCAATAAAACTAGAGTGATACCGGCGCACTACTTCCCGGGGAGAAGTCCCTTCCTGTGCGGCCTTCAGGGTTACCGGCGTACCGTGCTGGTCGGACCCGGACACCATCAATACCTGGTTTCCCCTGAGCCTGTGGAAGCGTGCGAAAATGTCGGCTGCCAGGTAGGCTCCGGCGACATGCCCGAGGTGTAGCGGGCCGTTCGCATAAGGCCATGCCACCCCGACGAATATTCGCTCAGTCATCAAGACACTCGATTGACTATTCTACCATACGTGCATCCAAATCAAAAGCTAGGATAGATCGAGCCACGCCCTGTAAAGAAGGTTCTTTGGCAGCCCGGTGGCAGTTGCGATCTCACCCACCGCTTTCCTTGCCGGGACGCCCCGTGATCTGTAATCCCTGAGACGTTCACGGACTTCCTGCGTTACACCGGCAGGTTGTGGCGCACTCCCCTCAATCACGACGGTGAACTCTCCCAGGGGCTCCCTGAAATGGTCGATGGCCTGCCTGACAGTGGCCCTGAAAACCTCTTCATGCAACTTGGTCAGCTCACGGCACACAGCAATTCTACGATCGCCCAGGATTTCGGCTATGTCGCCCAACGATGCCAGCAGCCTGTGAGGAGCTTCCAGGGCGACTAGTGTGCGAGGCTCACCGGAAATGGACTGTAGAAACCGCTTTCTGTCCCCGGCCTTTCGCGGGAGAAAGCCAACGTATGTAAACTGATCGCAAGGCAAACCGGAGACCGCAAGGGCCGTGATAACGGCGGAGGGACCGGGTATGCCAATGACGCTGATTCCCTGAGCAAGCGCAGCTCGAACGAGGTCGTAACCGGGGTCGCTTATGCCGGGTGTACCGGCTTCGGAGACAAGAGCTACCTCATGTTTCCGCAATTGCTCCATCAGGTAAGGCAACCTGCTCCTCTTGCCCTGTTCATAGTAACTGATTAGACGGGTCCTGACACCGTAAGCCCTGAGCAGCTTAAGCGTGGTGCGCGTATCTTCGGCCGCTATGAGATGTACTTGCCTGAGGATTCGCACAGCGCGATGCGAGATGTCCTCCAGATTTCCTATGGGGGTAGCCACGATGTAAAGCGCCGGCATAGACAGGATTATAGACCACGCCCGTATTTGCAGTCCATACCCGCTGGCCGAAGCCGACCATCCTTGACTTGCGAATCCTGTTTATAGTATCCTTTCCCTAATATAAAGTCTTCGGGATGGTACATGGAACGAACACAGTATAAGATCCTCAGGCATGCCTACGGCTTCGATGAAATAGCCCTCGTCCCGGGTGATATCACGATCAACCCCGACCAGACAGACATCAGTTTTGTTATTGACCGCCTCGTTTTCGGAATTCCAATTCTGGCCTCTGCCATGGACGGGGTAGTTGATGCAAGATTCGCCGCAGCATTGGGGAAACTCGGAGGACTCGCAGTTCTGAACCTCGAAGGACTGCAGACAAGGTACGCTGACCCGGAGGGGGTACTGGACGAAATCGCGAATGCGGCTCCGGACAGGGTTACGCAAATTTTGCAGCGAGTTTACTCTGAGCCAATTAAAGAAAATCTCATCGGTGACCGAATTAGAGCAATCAAGGACGGCGGCGTTGTCTGTGCAGCCTCGCTTACTCCAGCCAACACCAAGCGTATTTCTCCTCTTGCGGCGGAAGCCGGAATGGACATACTCGTAGTTCAATCCACTGTGACCACGGCCCGTCACATGTCTAAAAGCTATCGCGGCCTTATCTTTTCGGAGCTTGTCAAGCAGCTGCCGGTGCCTGTAGTGGTCGGCAACTGCGTCACGTACAGCTCCTGCCGGAAACTCATGGAGACCGGCATACACGGCGTGCTGGTCGGCGTCGGGCCGGGTGCTGCCTGTACGACCAGAGAGGTACTGGGCGTCGGGGTGCCCCAGGCGACCGCTACTATGGACTGTGCCGCAGCCCGTGACGACTATTTCAGGGCGTCCGGACGCTATGTTCCCATTATCAGCGATGGCGGTATCCGAAACGGAGGAGACCTGTGCAAGGCTTTCGCCTGCGGCGCCGATGCTGTAATGCTTGGCTCAATTTTCGCTCAGTCAAAGGAAGCGCCGGGAAGAGGAAACCACTGGGGAATGGCGACCCCGCACGAAGCCCTTCCTCGAGGGACCCGGATTCGGGTGAATATAAATGGGAGTCTGGAGCAAACCCTGTTCGGGCCGACTTCCGTCACCAACGGAACGCAGAATCTCGTGGGGGCTCTGCGAACCTCCATGGGAGTGTGCGGCGCCCGCAATATCAAGGAAATGCATCAGACCGAGATTGTGATTGCACCCTCTATCAAGACCGAGGGGAAGTATTTCCAGCTGAGCCAGGGCCTGGCCGGACATTGATTTCAGCCGGGTTTGCAGCCCGAGATCTTATCTAAACTTGACGCGAGATTGCGTCGCTGCTAGATTATACGAAGTGTGTTTGAGTTAGACCGATTTTTCAGGAGACAGGTGACTATACCTGTCTCCTTATTCATGCTCGAAAGCGAGGAATGCAGGAAATGACCCTTGACATCATCCCCGCTGTCGTGGCGGGCGTAATCGGACTGCTTTTCACGGCATATCTCATACGCTTCATCATCAAGCAGGACCAGGGTTCAGAAAAGGTAAGGAGCATAGCACGGGCTATAAAGATCGGAGCCGGCACATTTATGCGCCAGGAGTTCCGTGCGCTGGCGGTGGTTGCCGTGTTCATCACCATAGTTTTCGCGTTTGTGCTGGAACCGCGCATATGGGTGGGTATTTCGTTTCTGGCGGGAACAGTGACCTCGGCGGTGGCGGGCTATCTTGGCATGAGCATAGCGGTAAGGGCGAACTCAAGAACGGCTGTCGCAGCGTCGTCAAGCTTCAGCCGGGCACTGAGGATAGCTTTCTCCGGCGGAGCCGTGATGGGCTTCGTCGTAGTGGGGCTGGGGCTGCTGGGTCTGAGCATAGTGTTCATACTATCGAAGGATAGTCATGTCTGGCTCGGTTATGCTGTGGGCGCCTCACTGGTGGCGCTCTTCCTGAGAGTGGGCGGCGGGATATACACCAAGAGCGCCGATGTGGGGGCGGACATAGTGGGGAAGGTCGAATCAGGAATTCCCGAGGACGATCCCAGGAACCCGGCGGTCATTGCTGATAATGTCGGCGACAATGTTGGGGACGTAGCGGGGATGGGCTCGGACCTCTTCGAGTCTTACGTTTCGGCCATAGCAGCGGCGATGGTGCTCGGGCTTATCTACGGCATAACCAGTCCCCAGGTGGAGGACAGGTTCGTACACCTGCCGCTTCTACTTGGCGCGGTAGGCATAATAGCTGCCATTGCCGGGGTGTTCTTCGTAAGGCCCAGGGATTCCGCAGATGAGAGCTTTGAGGCGCAGGAGAGGAAGGCCAGTTCGTCCATGAACCGCGGCGTATACGCGGCTAACATCCTGATGGCCGCAGGCGCATTCCTTCTTATATGGTTCTACCTCGGCTCCGAAGAAATCAGTGTCTTCTACGCGCTCATCACCGGCCTTGGGACAGGAATCATCATAGGAAAATCAACAGAGTACTTCACGGCCGAACGCAGTCCGGTGAAGAACATAGCCCGGGCGAGCCAAACGGGGCCCGCGAACAATATTATCCAGGGCTTCGCCGTGGGCATGTTCAGCACGGTGATACCTATAGGGGTAGTGGGAATCGCCACCCTGCTTGCCTACGAGTTCGCAGGCCTGTTCGGGATAGCCATAGCCGCGCTGGGAATGCTGGTCACACTCGGCATGATTCTGGCGATCGACAGCTACGGGCCGATAGCTGACAACGCCGCTGGAATAGCGGAGATGGGCGGTCTGGGCAAACAGGTGCGGGCACGCACGGAGGCCCTTGATACGGTCGGCAACACAACCGCCGCAATCGGCAAAGGCTTTGCCATTTCCTCCGCGGCGCTGGCCGCCCTTGCCTGGCTAGCCACATATTTTGCCGTGGTCGAGCAGGAGACCGGACAGACGGTAATAGTGAGCCTTACCGAACCGCGGGTGGTAATAGGCCTTCTTCTGGGAGCGATGCTCACATTCCTCTTCTCGGCGCTCGCAATGCGCGCTGTTGGACTCGGCAGCTACGGGGTAGTGAAGGAAGTGAGAAGACAGTTCAGGGAGATAGCGGGCTTGCTGGAAGGTAATGCTGAGCCGGACTATGCTGCCTGTGTCAAGATAACAACTGAAAAGGCTCTGAAGGCCATGATTGTGCCCGGATTGCTGGTGGTCCTCGTTCCTATTGCAGTCGGGTTTGGACTGGGGCTGGCCGCTCTGGCGGGGTTCCTGGCTGGAGCCCTGGTTAGCGGATTCCTTCTTGCGATACTGATGGCGAATGCGGGAGGGGCCTGGGATAACGCGAAGAAATACATCGAGGCCGGACACATGGGGGGCAAGGGCAGCGACGCGCATAAGGCGGCGGTCATCGGGGATACCGTCGGCGACCCGTTCAAAGACACGGCCGGACCTTCTCTCAACATACTCATCAAGCTCGTGGGAAAAGTCGCGGTCATTTTTGTGCCCGTTTTCGTATTAATTGTAAACTCATGAATGCTCAAGCATGGTTCAGGCAACGAGCACAAACTTAAGGCTATAAAGCCTTAAGTTTGTGCTTATTAGGTTCAAGTAGCAGGAAAGGAGGACAACAAAGTGGGCCTGATATGGCTCGTCCCGGCAGCCGGGGTTGCAGCACTCATTTTTGCCGCTTTTCTAGTACGAAGGGTCCTGAAATGCGACGCCGGTTCAGAGGGAATGCGCGAAATAGGAGACATGATACTGGAGGGGGCCATGGCCTTCATGAAGCGCCAGTACACAACAATCGCGATCATCGCTTTAGTTACTGCGATTATTGTTGGCGCTCTAGTCGGCCTGCTCCGGGGTGAGGAAGGCATAGAGGGCATGACAGCCCTCGGCATCGCATGGCGAACGGGTCTGTCCTTCCTGGTTGGAGCATTCTTCTCGGCGGCTTCAGGTTTCATAGGCATGTACATCTCCGTAAGATCCAATGTAAGGTGCGCAGCGGCAGCCCGCAACGGCCTCGCCGACGCCATCAGCGTAGCCCTCAGAGGAGGCGCTGTTTCGGGTTTTCTCATCGTAGCGCTGAGCCTGATCGGCGTCACAATCATGTTTTACTCTTACGGAGGGCACACAAATCCCGCAATAGCTCCACACACGATAGTCGGCTTCGGCTTTGGAGCAAGTTTCGTAGCCCTCTTCGCCCAGTTGGGCGGTGGCAT
>JACUUS010000080.1 GCA_014859215.1 Dehalococcoidia bacterium
TTCATGGCCGCATCTTTGTCCACGGGCTGGCCCGTGAGCAGGGAGACAACGGAAACAGCCATGGTAACTCCGGCGGAAGGGCCGTCTTTCGGTATGGCTCCTGCGGGCACATGTATGTGCAGGTCATTCTTGCTGTAGAAATCAGGATCGATCCCCAGTGAAACAGCCCTTGAGCGCGCGTAGCTCAAAGCCGCTCGGGCGGACTCCTGCATAACATCGCCGAGTTGACCGGTAAGCGTGAGGCTGCCTTTACCGGGCATAATGGTGGATTCGACAAACAATATATCGCCACCGGCGGGTGTCCATGCGAGACCGGTGGCGACTCCAACCTCGTCGCCGCGCTCTGCGACCTCGTGCCTGAACCGGCGCTGACCCAGAAAATCGCGCAGGCTCTCCGGAATTACGGACACCCTGCCGGCTGTCCCCAGGACCACGTTGCGAGCTGTTTTCCGGCAGATCGTTCCGATTTCGCGTTCAAGATTCCTCAGGCCGGCCTCCCTGGTGTAATTCCGGATAATCGCCAGTATGCCCTCGTCCGTGAAGTCAAGGTTTTCTTCCGTCAGACCATGTTCTGCAAGCTGTTTTGGTATGAGGAACTTCCTCGCTATGTGCAGCTTCTCCAACTCCGTGTAGCCGGGAAGCTCCAGCGTCTCCATCCTGTCTCGCAGGGCTGGAGGAATTGGGTCCGCGAGGTTGGCCGTGGTTATGAACATGACCTTACTGAGATCGCACGGCACTTCAAGATAGTGATCGGAGAATGCGTAGTTCTGCTCAGGGTCGAGGACTTCGAGCAGCGCTGCCGACGGATCACCCCTGAAGTCGGCTCCTACCTTGTCAATTTCATCCAGCATGAACACGGGGTTATTGGAGCCCGCACGCCTCAGGCCCTGGATGATCCTGCCGGGAAGCGCGCCGACGTAGGTGCGGCGGTGCCCGCGTATCTCCGCCTCATCCCTTATTCCGCCCAGCGAAATCCGGACGAATTTGCGGCCGAGCGCTCGCGCTATCGACTTGCCGATAGATGTCTTGCCGGTCCCCGGCGGCCCGACGAAGCAGAGTATGGGCGTCCTGGTGTCTTTCTTCAGGCTCCTCACAGCCAGGTAATCAAGTATCCTTTCTTTCACCTTCTCGAGGTCATAATGGTCATCGTCAAGCACTTCTCGGGCGTGGGCGATATCCAGGTTATCCTCGGTCCTGACAGACCAGGGTACAGAGGCCAGCCAGTCAACGTAGGCTCTTGCCATGCTGTACTCGGCAGCCTGTGGAGACATCCGCGCGATCCGGTCAAGCTCCCGTTCAGCTTCCTTGAGCACATCCGGCGGTAGTCCTGCTTCTTCAAGCCTTGCCCTTAGTTCGTGAATTTCAGCGGTCCGCTCATCAGTCTCGCCGAGCTCACTCTGGATGGCCTTCAACTGCTCCCTCAGCAGGAATTCCCGCTGGGCTTTGTCCATCTCGCCCTTGACCCTGGTTTGGATTTTCGTTCTGAGCTCCAGGATCTCGAGCTCCCTGTTGATTAACACAGTGAGCTTTTCGAGGCGCTCCTGCACTTTCAGAGTCTCGAGTATTTCCTGGCTCTCATTGAGCTTCAGGCTGATATGGGCGGCAATGAAGTCCGCTACAGTGCCTGGTTCCGCCAGATTGACCACGGCCACGGACAGGTCGTCGGAAAGGTGCGGCGACAGGGTAACCACTTTCTGGAACAGCGATGCCAGGTTCCCGGTCAGGGCCTCGATGGTCGGGGTCCGCTCGACCTTCTCATCAACAACAGGTTCAATCTTGCCCCTCAAGAAAGGTTCGACCTGTGTGATCTCAGAAAGCCTTATCCTGCTAACCCCGAGCAGCAAAGCTCTCACCGTGCCGTCGGGCATCCGGTACATCTTGGTGATGCTCGCGGCGGTTCCGATATTGTACAGACCAGCCGGGGGAGGCTCAGTTGAATCCGGGTTCTGGGCGAAAATGCCGACGATTTTATCAGCATTCATGGCCTCGTCTATGAGCTTGATGGATTTCTCCTCGGTCCCGGCAAGAGGCACGACGAGAGAGGGGAATACCACTGTCTCACGCGTGGCGAGTATCGGCACTTCCTGCGGCAGAGACAGCGCTGCCAGCTGTTCCGCTGATTTCTCGTTTGCTGCAAGCATGGGGCTATCCTTCTTCAGTTTGTCAGGTGGATTTTCATGCTTTCCACGTGTTTCGCTCTAGCCTTGGGGAGAACAACCTCTACGAACCCGCTCTCGTATGTGGCCTTCACGTTCGCTCCGTCTACCGGTACGGGCAATCTAATCCTCCGGCAGAAATACCCGCTCCCTATTTCCATCAGGTAATACGCTCTCTTCCCGCCGATCGGCACCACTTTTTGTCTCTCGCCACGAACAGTAAGGATGTCCTGGTCAATCATCAGTTCGATATCCGACTGTTTAACTCCCGCCAGTTCGATTAGAACAACAATTTCGTTATCCGTTTCATATACGTCTATGGGGGGCTCCCAGGCAGCGGAACAGAACCGGACCAGGGGAGGTTTCGAGCCGGCCAGATGGTCCAGCAAACGGTCCATCTGGCGGTGAATTACATCGAAATCGGAAAACCAGTCGTCCCGAAAAGTCATCGCGGCCTCCCTCCCCGTCGTAACAGACAGCAACTAATGTAGATTATAACCTAATGTCATTAGGGCGTCATTGAGTAGTCAGCCGGGCAACCGCGCCGGTGAACCGGCTCCACTCAGCATATTCGCCGTTCGACGGACTGGCTCAGCTTCCGGCAGCAGATACCCCGGACGCCTTGCGGAACTCCACCGCGCTGTCCTTCGCATCCACAATGATTCTGTCTCCATCCTTGAACGCACCCTCCAGTACCCTGAGCGCAAGCGGATCAAGTACTCGCCTCTGGATGGTCCTCTTCAACGGTCTCGCGCCGTATACCGGATCATACCCCTCAGCCACGACGAGCTCTTTGGCAGCGGCTGTCATATCAATGTCCATGTGCCTTTCCGCCAGGCGCTGTCCCAGTTTCTTCAGTTGTATATCGACGATTCGTTCGAGGTGTTCCCTGGACAGAGAATGGAAAACAATTACTTCGTCGACCCGGTTGAGAAACTCGGGCCGGAAGTGGGCTTTCAACGCCTCCATTATCCTCTCGCGGCCTTCGGCTTCGGTCCCGGCGAGGGGACCGTTAAACAGGTGGCTGCCGATGTTCGAGGTCATTATCACCACGGTATTCTTAAAATCAACAGTCCGGCCGTGGCCGTCCGTAAGCCTTCCGTCGTCGAGGATCTGGAGCAGCACATTGAAGACGTCCGCGTGTGCCTTCTCTATCTCGTCGAAAAGGATGACCGAGTACGGTTTTCGCCTGATGGCCTCGGTTAGTTGACCTCCCTCGTCGTAGCCCACGTAGCCTGGAGGCGCCCCGATCAGGCGCGAGACTGTGTGCTTCTCCATGTATTCAGACATGTCCAGGCGCACCATCGCCTGCTCATCATCAAACAGGAACTCGGCCAGAGCGCGCGCCAACTCTGTCTTGCCCACGCCGGTCGGACCCAGAAAAATGAAGCTGCCCAGGGGCCGGTTCGGGTCCTGCAGGCCGGCTCGCGCCCGCCTGATGGCGTTGCTGACCGCGCTGATAGCCTCGTCCTGGCCGACTACACGTTCGTGCACCCGCTCTTCCATCTGGAGAAGCTTCTGGACCTCGCCCTCGATCAGTTTGCTGACGGGGATGTGCGTCCAGCGGCTCACCACCTCCGCGATATCCTCTTCGTCCACTTCCTCTTTCAACATCTTGTATTCCCGCTGTATCTCGGCCAGGCCGGCTTCCTTCTCTTTCAGCTGTTTCTCCAGTTCCACCAGCGTCTCGTACTTGAGCTGCGCTGCTTTTCCGAGGTCCGCCCTGCGCTCGGCTGACTCTATGTCTATTCCGGTCTGCTCGATTCTTTTCTTGATCTCCCGGATCTCCTGGATAACGGCCTTTTCCTGCTGCCACTGGGCTTTCAGCCGGCTGCTTTCTTCCCGGAAGTCGGCGAGCTCTTTTTCAAGCACGGAAAGACGCTCCCTCGATGCCTGATCCTTCTCTTTCTTGAGGGCTTCACGTTCGATTTCAAGCTGCATAATCCGGCGTTCAACCTCGTCCAACTCGGCCGGCATGCTGTCAATCTCTATGCGCAGTTTAGAAGCTCCCTCATCAACCAGGTCGATGGCTTTGTCCGGCAGGAACCTGTCCGTAATATACCTGTGAGAGAGTACTGCGGCTGCCACGATCGCGGCATCCTTGATCTTCACGCCGTGGTGAATCTCATACCTTTCACGGAGACCCCTGAGGATACTTATTGTATCCTCGACCGTCGGTTCATCTACGAGAATTGGCTGGAAACGCCTTTCCAGCGCGGCGTCTTTCTCGATATGCTTGCGGTACTCGTTCAGAGTCGTAGCGCCGATGCAGTGGAGCTCGCCCCGCGCCAGCATGGGCTTGAGCATATTCGATGCGTCCATGGCCCCCTCAGCAGCCCCTGCCCCGACAACTGTATGCAGCTCGTCTATGAAGACTATCACGTCACCCTGCGATTCCTGGATCTCCTTCAGAACCGCCTTGAGCCTCTCTTCGAACTCACCCCTGTATTTCGCCCCGGCAACGAGCGCGCCAAGGTCCAGACCTACAAGCCTCTTGTTCTTCAACCCCTCGGGCACGTCGTTGCGGAAAATCCTGCCCGCGAGACCTTCCGCGATGGCCGTCTTGCCCACGCCCGGCTCCCCGATGAGCACAGGGTTATTCTTGCTACGCCTCGACAGCACCTGGATGACCCTTCTAATCTCCTCATCCCGTCCTATAACCGGATCGAGCTTCCCCTTGCGAGCCAACTCGGTGAGGTCGCGCCCGTACTTCTCCAGTGCCTGGTATTTGCCTTCCGGGTTCTGATCGGTCACCCGCTGGCTTCCCCTGATGCCTGTCAGAGCTTCATATATCCGGTCCCGGCTGAGACCCCTCGCTTTGAGCAGAGCGCCCGCCGCGCCTTTCGAGTCTTCAACAATTGCCAGGAGCAGGTGCTCCGTACTTACAAACTCGTCTTTCAGGCGCGCCGCCTCGTCCTGTGCCTCATCAAGGACCTGCTTCAACCTCGGTGATACAAAGACCTCGGCCGTTCCGTAAGCCTGCGGCAGGCGCGCAAGTTTGTCCTTGATCTCGGCAAGGATTTCTCCCGGGTTGACTTCCATCTTTCTCAGTATCTGCGGCACCAGGCCGTTTTCCTGCACAAGCAGCGTCGTCAGCAGGTGCTCTGCTTCTATCTGACTGTGATGCGAGCTTTGTGCAAGCTGTTGCGAAGCTAGAACGGCTTCTTGAGCCTTTTCGGTGAATTTGTTCAGATTCACTTCCACGCGCCTCCATATTCAATTAACTTATAATATCTTTGTTAAGAATTATGATGTCTGCCTGTTACACTTGTCTGTGATTTTTGTCTCAACGGAATGAAAAAGCGACCCGGCGCGATCAGCACCTGGTCGCAAACAGGCCTGGAAACCCCTGCTCCCCCTCCCAATCTCCTGCCGTAGGACGGAGCGGGATTCCTGGACGGTGACTGTCAGGATATTCCCGGTATTGCCTCCAGATCGACATTGCTTCCCAGGAGGCTTCCGATCTGCTCCAGCTTCTTTTCATGATAGAAACCGGACCCGTCGAAAAGGCCGTCAAGGCTCTCAAGAATATCAAGGGCGTTCTTTTCGACACCGATTACCGGAACCTTGAGCTCGCGAGCACGGTTCATAATAACCGGCCTGGGCTCGCTGTTGCCCGCGACTACCAGGCACTTGATCGAGGTATTGAGCGCGGCAAGCTGAATATCGGCATGCTCAATACCGGTAATCACCGCCTTGTTGTCCTTAACTGCTAGGTACGAAGCTGCGGGATCCAGCGAGAGTGCGCCCACCATGAGGCTTTCTACGACTTCTCCGGCCCGTTCTTCGTTATTGAGTATCCGACCTCCAATATAGTCGGCAAGCTCTCGGATTGTTATTCCGAAGAGTCTCCTGTCTTCGGGCAGCACTCCCAGCACATTTACGCCGCCTTTTTCCAGGGCGGGCAGGATATTGGCCTTGAGCAGGCTGCGTTTATCTTCGGGCACGCCGTTTATGACCACGCCGACAAGTTTCTCGCCCAGAGCCCTGGCCGCCGCGACCAGCCGCTCGCCATCCAGATCAGGCTGGTAAAAGGAAAGGAGCAATACCTTTGCTCCAGTGCGCTCCGCGACATTCATCACTACTTTCAAAACATCAGTGCCTGCCAGAGAGCCGCCCGGCCCTTCAATCAGGACCACGTCCCTGTCCCCGGCGATCTGCCTGTACTTCTCTTCCACCTGCTTCAGCGAGGCATTGTCGTCCTTAATGCTTCCCATGGCAAGACAGAGCTTTTCGGCGGGCTCCTCCAGACCAAGCGTCAATTTCATCATATCAACGTCACGATCGCCGGCCGCATCACAGACAGCCTTGACGTAACCGACTTTCTTACCTCGCGCTTTCAGGACCCTGCCGAGACCGGCGCAGATTGTACTCTTGCCCGCTGCCTCCTCTAAAGAGGTGACGCACAAAGCAGCCATCTAGTAACCTCCTTGGCCCACCAGTTAAGCTCTGGATTCCCCTAAAGTATAGCATATCTTCTTCTCAAGGCAACGCCCGCGCCTCGAAAAAGGCACCGGCTTCTGATAAAATGCAGTACCGGGACCATATTACGGGAATAAGAAGGAACTGGTGTGAAAAGAATCTGGGCTCCCTGGAGAGTCGAGTACATACGTGGAAGTAAAGAAAAGGCGTGTATTTTCTGTCAGAAACCAAGAGAGGACGATGATACCAGCAACTATGTCCTGTTTAGAGGAAAGAGCAATCTCGTGATGCTGAACAAGTACCCGTACAACCCGGGCCATCTCATGGTTGCTCCATACAAGCACATCTCCAGCCTGGACGGGCTCGGACAGGAGGAACTCTTCGAGCACTTTGACCTGGTCCGCAAGTCTGTCCGAGTGCTGACTGAAGTCTACAAGCCGGCCGGATTCAATATCGGCATCAACATGGGCAAGGTTGCAGGAGCCGGGGTGGAGGACCACATTCACACACATATCGTACCGCGCTGGAACGGGGACACGAACTTCATAACCGTTGTCTCGGACGTCAGGGTGATTCCCGAGGCTCTTGCTGCCACGTACGAGAACCTTAAAGGCAGCTTCGCCTGATTCCCTTCGAGCAGCGTCTTCTACAGAGCCTGTTGGTCCGCGGCAAGCTCTTCCAGGACCAACTCCACGCAGCGAGGAATCGCCTTCCTGACTTCCGGCGTGCACTCCTCACTGAAAGAGGAGGTGTCTGAGCCTTCAACGCCGAAAATGATTATCTCCCGCGGGAGTGACAGGCCAACCCGCCTACCAAAATCGAGCGCCGTTGGAAAATCCAGATCGTGGACTGATGAGAGATGCCTGGCCACCTCGAACACTTCAGGCCCGAGGCGGTGGATTTCTCCGGGTTTCCCCTCCCTGGTCTGGATGGCGTCGACTATTATGACCCTGTCATAGCCTACGAGGACTTCGAGCAGCCCCAGACCCGACAGGCTCGTTTCTTCCATAGTCACGTCCTCGCGCTTGAAACGGCTTTGAAGCTCTACCACTACCCGGATTCCGACACAGTCGTCTGTCAGGTATGGATTGCCCAGGCCCAGCACCAGCGTCTTCATCTCGTCCCCATTATAACCCCGCGCGGGGAAGTAAGCTAATGGCAGCAAGTGGGGTTGCAGTACAAGCTGCTTTAGAGTATACTCTCCTCAAAGGGTGTTTCTCCGCGAATATGCAGGCTCTGTCATCTATCGTTCCTATACCTTCCAGCAACCTCCTGTCTTATGTCAACAAACGTACCGGTCAGAACATATCCTCCTGCTATCAGTGCGGAAAGTGCAGTGCGGGCTGCCCGACAGCATATGCGATGGACATACCGCCGCGCCAGATAATGCGCGCCCTCCAGTTGGGCCTCAAAGATGAGATCCTGAGCAGCTCAGCTATATGGCTTTGCCTGAGCTGTCACACCTGCTCGCAGCGGTGCCCGCGGGAAATCGACATAGCGGGCGTGATGGAAGCGCTTCGGCTGCTGGCTATCTCCGAAGGGAAGCGCCCCCGTGAGAAAGATATTGCTGTATTCTACAAGGCGTTCATTGAACAGATCAGAATGTTCGGGAGAGTATACGAAGCCGGCCTTGGAGTTTCGTACAACCTTCGCAGTATGCATCTCTTGAATAACGCGGCCCGGCTTCCCGCTTTGATAGGCAAAAGGAAGTTGCATCTCCGGCCGCCCAGAACCAGCGGCGCACCGGAAGTCAGGAAGATAGCTGCCCGAGTCAAGAATCTGGAAAGCAGTCAAGCACAGCTGTAAGAGGGAAGACCGCTGACTGTGGAACAGGCGTATTCTTACTATCCGGGATGTTCTCTGCACGGCACAGCCGAAGAGTATGACATATCCGCAAGGTTGGTCTGCCAGAGCCTTGGTATCGAGCTTCGCGAGCTTGAAGGCTGGGTCTGCTGCGGGGCTTCTGCGGCGCACTCGACGAACCGCCTCCTGAGCCTGACTTTGCCCGCACATACGCTCCAACTTGCCAACGAAAAGGGCTTGCCTCTCGCTGTTCCCTGCGCAATGTGTTTTTCACGGCTCAAGTTCACTCTCCACGAGATCCAGAACAGGGAGACTAATGAGCTCATAGCGCGCGCCCTAGGGAGCAACCTGAATAGCTCGGTTGCAGTCGAGCCCATGCTCAAGGTGCTCGCCGACGAGGACCTTGCCATTCCGGTGAGAACGCCTCTCGAAGGGCTGAAGGTCGCCTGTTACTACGGCTGCCTGCTCGTTCGTCCCGGCGAGGTAGTGGAGTTCGACGATCCCGAAAACCCTCAGTCCATGGACCGGCTCATTGAGAGGCTCGGCGCAGAACCTGTTGACTGGGGATTGAAGACCGCCTGCTGCGGGGCAGGAGTACCTTTTGCACGCCCCGATGTCGTATTCAAACTCTCTCACCGTTTGCTGTCACTCGCCCTCAAGAACGGCGCCGACTGCCTTGCGGTAGCGTGCCCGATGTGTCACGCAAATCTGGACATGTACCAGCGCGACATCAGGGCCCGGCTTGGACTGGAGAGGCCTGTCCCGGTACTTTACTTCACTCAGATCATGGGTCTGGCGATGGGATTCTCCGCGAAGGAACTTCTTTTCAATAAACATATCACCAACCCGCTTCCCATGCTGCGAAAGAAGAAGATGCTCCGGGAGGAAGGATGAGGATAGGTGTCTTCATCTGCCACTGCGGCACAAATATCGGGGGAATAGTCAACGTACCCGAGGTAACCGAAGCTGCCCGGCATATGCCGCTCGTAGCGTTCTCCGATGCCAACAAGTACACCTGCAGCGAAGTGGGCCAGGCGTCAATCCGAAATGCCATAACCGAGCACAAGCTCGACAGAGTAGTGATAGCTTCGTGCTCGCCTCGCATGCACGAGAATACTTTCCGAAAAACTGTGGCCTCCGCCGGTCTTAATCCTTACCTGCTCGAAATCGCGAATTTGCGTGAGCACTGCAGCTGGGTTCACTCCGACCCGAAGGAAGCTACATCCAAGGCGATAGCCCTGGTACAGATGGCTGTGGCCAAGGTCACCCGACATGAATCGCTCTATCCCAAGCAGGTCGGTATCACCGACCGGGCCCTGGTAATCGGCGGCGGAGTGACCGGCATACAGGCCGCTCTTGACATAGCAGCGGCCGGACACCAGGTTGTTCTTGTCGAGAAAGAACCGAGCATCGGCGGGCGCATGGCACAGCTGGACAAGACCTTTCCCACCCTGGACTGCTCCGCCTGTATCCTCACTCCGAAGATGGTAGACGTTGCGCAGCATCCGAATATCACGCTGCTCACGTACTCGGAGGTCAAGGCTGTCAGGGGTTTCGTCGGAAATTTCGAGGTCGATATTGTCAAGAAAGCAAAAATGGTCGACCACGTGAAATGTACCGGGTGCGGCACGTGCCGCCAGGCCTGTCCCGAGAG
>JACUUS010000272.1 GCA_014859215.1 Dehalococcoidia bacterium
AGACCGAATACGAGCTTGCGGGAGCCTACAGCGTCGAACATGAGGCCGGGATCGTCCTTTCCGGCCTGGGTTTCTCCGAGCCGGACTTCTACAGGCCTCTTTCCGATTTCAGCGGCGGCTGGCTCATGCGCGCCGCGCTGGCGAAGATCCTCCTTCTCTCTCCCGATGTGCTCCTTCTCGACGAGCCGACCAACTATCTCGACCTGGAGTCCTGCATCTGGTTCGAACGTTACCTGGCAGGCTACCGAGGCGCAGTCCTGATTGTCTCTCACGACCGGGCATTACTGAACCGGGTCGTGCACAGGGTGCTGGCGATCGAGCCGGACAGGGTTATCCTTCACCGGGGTGACTATGACAGCTTCGTCGTGGCGAAGCAGAAGGAGCAGGAAGTCCTGGAAGCTACCGCCAGGCGGCAGGACCTCAAGCTGAAAAAGGAGACGCGCTTTATCGAGCGCTTCCGCGCGAAAAACACGAAGGCCACCCAGGTCCAGAGCCGCGTGAAGCGGCTGGAGAAAATGGAGAAGGTAGAGGTCCCCAGGTCGACGAGGAAGATCCATTTCTCATTTCCGGAGCCGGTACGGAGCGGGGAGAAGGTTGTCACGCTGAAGCATATACACAAGGCTTATTGCGACAATATTGTTTACCGGGACCTCAACCTGGTCCTCGATCGCGGCGACCGGGTCGCCCTGGTAGGCCCCAACGGCGCCGGGAAAACTACGCTGCTCAAGATACTGGCCGGGGTGCTGCCGTTTGAAAAAGGCACGCGTGAGCTCGGGCACAAGGTCGGCACCGCCTACTATGCCCAGTACCAGCTTGAGCTGCTGGACCCTGAGAACGACGTTCTCGCCGAGCTTCAACGCGCGGCCCCGGACCAGTCCCAGAACGTCCTGAGGGGCATCCTCGGCGCTTTCCTTTTCAGCGGGGACGATGTTACCAAGAAGGTATCGGTACTCTCAGGCGGCGAGAAGAGCCGCCTGGTTATAGCCAGGATGCTGGTGCAGCCGGCCAATTTCCTGCTCATGGATGAGCCGACCAACCATCTCGATATTGCATCGCGCGAGATACTTACGGATGCCCTGGAAGCCTACAGCGGCACCCTCTGCTTCATCACCCACGACCGGACGCTGATCCGCCAGATCGCGAACAAAATCATTGAGATCGGGAACGGCGTCCTGCGGGTATTTTCCGGCGATTACGATAGTTACCTTTACTGGAAGGAGTCTTCCGCGCAAAGCGTGGAGGTCCCTGAAGCGCCGAAATCCGGCCCGGCAAAGAGCGCGCCCAGGGACGAGCAGCGCCGGCGCAGGGCGATCGAGGGGGAGCTCAGAAACAGCTTCTACCGGGAGAGCAGCCCCGCCAGGAAACGGGTGGCTGAAATCGAGGCCGAGCTGCCTGGCCTGGAGGCACGGTTCAGGGAGGTCGAAGGCCTGTTCAGCGATCCGGAGCATTACGGGGACAGCGCCCGGGTACTCGCCGCGATGGATGAGCACCGCAGGCTGAAAGAATCAATCAACTCGCTCACCGCGGAATGGGAAACGCTTTCCACCCGGCTCGAAGAGATGAGAAAAGAGTTCGATAAGGCGCGTGGCGCGACAACGGACGGGGATGATGATTGAACCCGATGTAGCGAGACAGTCTGCTGATGAAGTCATGGACCAGTCAGAGGTATAGCAAGAATAGAGAATACTCTAG
>JACUUS010000081.1 GCA_014859215.1 Dehalococcoidia bacterium
CGTGTAAACAATATCAGGAGCAGCGTTGATCCGAGTATTAGTAAGTAGGCCTAGTTTATATGCAGGAGTTACGTATTTTTGTGACCTGCACATAGCCGGTCAGCCTCAAAGTGTGGAGAGAGATACATGATCAAGCCAGGGGGAAAGGGACACCGACTCCGGTCCGGGCATGGACCGGCTTCCACAGTGCCAGGATACCGGCTAAAGACTTCTCAGTACGATATCCTTGAGACTTCTTTTGGGCACATGGTGTACGCCGTTCTCATCACGCCAGTAACGCACGTCGCCCTCAGGCCCGAGCGGCTCAATAACCACAGACTCCCGTGGCTGACCGAGGGCGAGGACCAGCAGGATTTCGTATTGCTCCGGTATTTCGAGCAGATTCCGCAAACCGGGCTTGTTTATTCCGCCGATTATGCAGCCGCCGAGGCCCTTCTCAGTCGCTCCCAGCAGTATACTCTGAGCCGCTATTCCGTGATCGCAATGCAGCGGATGCGCGATCCCGGTGTCTTCCAGCATTATGATATATCCTGCAGGTCTTTCACCCTCAGCGGGACCAGGCCAGTCCTTGAGATAAGCAGCCCAGGCAAGGCAGCCGAATATTGCCGCATTCTTGTCACGGTCAGAGCAAACAATGTACCTCAGTGGCTGCATATTGGCGGCTGAAGCCGAGAGCCTGGCCAGGTCAACGAGCTCCCAAAGAGTGTCGAGCTTGATATCCACTTCCTGATTGAACCTGCGATAGCTCCTGTTCCTGCTAACAAGGTCTTTGATTGTCACCCGCTTACCTCCAGTAATCTTCTCTCGGCGCAGTCCAGGGCGGCCGGTACGCGAGCACTAGGCCTCAGTCATGAGCTCCGCCGCCATTGCCGCGGTCTTGCCCGAGGTAGTCGCGCATTTCTCAATAAACTCAGGATTGCTCACTGCCAGTACCACAGCCTCGGGATTCGTCCAGTCGATACCCGATATCTCCTGACACACAGTCGTCCCGAACTCCTGCTGAAACTTGTCCACAAGCATCTGTACGATGAGCATTCCAGGGAGAAGCCCAGACAGTCCTTCCTTAATACTCGAACGGCCGTGCTTCAGGCCAAGGAACATAGCCCCGCCGGCGAGGGCGCCGCAGGTCTTGCCCGCTCCAAGCCCGGCGCAAAACGGCCCCGCAGCCCGGAACACAGTCTCATCCTCCAGCCCGAAGACCTGCTGGAGCGCCAGCAGTACAGCCTGACTGCACCCGTGATACTGCGACTCATACTCGTAGGCCTTATTGCGGGCCTGCTCGATCAGGTCCTCTCTGGAGCCTCTCTGTGCCATTATAAGCCCCCTTGTCATTGTTAAGTACAGAGTCGGCGAAATCTTTGAAGGCTTCCGCAGATGTGAATCTGAAACCGTAACCCAACTCCTTCTTGAGCTTTTCGCTGCTCGTGACCCACCTGTATCTGGCCAGGTTGAGTGCAGGCGCGGGGAACTCGGTGATGAACGAAAGCCGCAGACCCCAGGCAAGTTTTGTGGCCAGGCTCATGATGCCGAAAGGCAGCCTGACAACCCTTGCGCGAAGAAATCTTATCATTTCCTCGACCGTGATGACGCCGTCCGCCCCGACATTGAATATTCCCGCCTTGCGGCTTCTCAAGAGCAGATAGAGGATGTCGATCAGATCGTCCTCGTGTACATACTGAAAAGGCGGCACATTACTCGGGAGAAGCACGATCGCCTTCGTGAGATGCCGCCCGAGGGGATTGCTAATGAACCCCGGCCCGACCACGAAACTGGGCCGCACTACAGTCACAGCGATGCCCGGATTATCGCTCACGAACGCAGGAAAAAACCCCTCGATCAGCCTCTTGGTCCTGCTGTAGGTGAAATCATCATTCCCTCTTAGCGGGCTTTCTTCCGTTAGCGGGTCGTCATTGTCGGCAAAGAAACCATAGGCTGTCGCTGAGCTCAGCAGAAGCAATTGCCGTACCCTTGATCCAGCGCAGCATGAAAGCACGCTCCTCGTGCCGTTCACGTTCACATCCTCCATCAGCTTCCGGTTATGAAGCTGCGTCACAACCCAGGCCGCGTGTACAACCGTATCGATCTGGTGCTCAGCAAGGAGAGTATCTATAGGCTTTCTCACATCCTGCTGAACGAATACCAGTTTCTCCGACTTCACCCGCGTGGGTTTTATGTCCAGTCCGACTATTCTCTTGACTTCTTCCTTGCCTGCAAGGAGACTTAGAAGCTTCGTCCCGATGTACCCGGACGCGCCGGTGATTAGTACGCGCTCCATCAAGCCGCCTTATCTAGGCCCGCACGCGGAGGCTCCAGCAGGAGATCGCGTTTACGACCCTGCGCGGGAAAAACCTGATAAGAATTGTATGCAGGAAAGCGTTAATGAAGCCGGGTATGTAGACTTCTTTGCCGGCCTTGAATGCCCGCGTGCCCTTTCGGGCGATAGTGCCTGCGTCACACAGCCCGCTCACCTTGAGCCACCAGATATTTGTCGGGAAACCGCCGTCCCGCAGGAGCGCCGTATCAGTGTAGGGAGGGTTAAGGGTGCATATTTTGACGCCGGTTCCTCTCACTTCCTGGTTCACGGCTTCGCTTAGACTCTGCACGAAGGACTTGGCAGCCCCATATATCGCATGGTAAACAGTGGGTTGAAATGCTGCGGCGGATACAACGTTCAGGACTCTTCCCTCCCTTGCCTCAACCATATGCGGAATGGCCAGCCGCATTAACTTGTAGTAAGCCATGAGATTTACCCTGACCAGGCAGTCATGGTAGTCCAGCGGTATCTCATGGAAACTACCGTAGCGAAATATGCCTGCGTTATTCACAAGTACATCGATCTTGCCCGCGGCTTTCCTCGCCGCTTCGTGAAGCTCCTCGGGTCCCCTGTCAGACGCGAGATCGATCGGGAACGTGGCGGTCTTCACACCATAAGCCTGCTCCACTTCAGCGGCCCAGCCTTCAAGTTGATCCTTCTCGGAAGGGCGGCAACCCATGTACAGGTTGGCTCCTTCCGCAGCAAAACACCGGGAAAGCTCCTTCCCGATACCGGAAGAAGCGCCCGTTATCAGCACATTCTTGCCGCTCAAGTCGAATTTTCCCATACGCGTCGCCCACGACGTTGCTGGACAAGGCGCTAGGCGACCTTTTGCAGGATGTGAATGCACATTGCCGCCTCCTCCACCCCTATGTTGCCGCCGCCATTCTCGGCAAGGGCTATGCGCGCTCCTTCAACCTGCCTTTTCCCTGCATCCCCCTGGAGCTGTGTTACCAGTTCATGTATCTGGGCCAGTCCCGAAGCGCCTACAGGATGCCCCCGGCATTCCAGGCCGCCGCTAGTATTGACCGGTCTCTCGCCCCCCAGACTGGTCCCGCCGGATTCCGCGTACGGTCCCCCCTCGCCGATGGGACAGAACCCCATGGCCTCAGTCTGGTGCAGTTCGCCAAATGACGTGGCGTCATGAAGCTCGGCGGTGCTTATGTCCTTAGGACCAACGCCGGCGATTTCATAGGCTTCTCTGGACAATCTTTCACCCACATCTACCCCATCCAGGTCCCGGTCCGCACCCTGACCAAGCACAGACGCCAGTATTCTAACCGGCCTCGCGTTCGCGATTCGCCTGAGGTAACTCCCGGAGCACACGATCGCGGCAGCGGCGCCGTCGCCCACCGGCGCGCACATGGCCCGTGTCAGCGGGTATGCCACCGCCTTGTCCGCGAGGATTTCTTCAACCGACATCTCCTGCTGGTACTGGGACAGGGGATTAAGCGATCCGTGCCAGTGATTTTTGGAGCAGACAACGGCAAGCTGTCGCTGGGTTGAACCGAACTTGCTCATGTGCCAGCGCGCCGCGGTGGCATAAGCGTCCATGAAGATGCTCCTGCCTTCTCCCGGCGCAGTCTGATTCTCGGGTATCTGGACCTTGAAGGTCTTGCTGACTTCCATGATCATGCCGATATGCTGCATGAAGTTCTCAACGTCCATGCATGAAGCATAAGCGCCGAGGGAAAGGTTCTTGTCTGGATGGCTGATCTTCTCCGAACCCAGCGCCAGCGCGACGTCGTACATACCGGCACGGATTCCGGTATAAGCCAGGTGAAGCGCGGTCGCCCCACCGGCGCAAGCATTCTCGACATTCGTCACCGGGACCTTGTCTATCCCCATCCCTCGAAGAATAACCTGGCCCCGGATTGAATGCTGATTGGAGAACATGCCCCAGAAGGTATTGGAGAAAAACACCGCCTGGAGGTCTTTCCCGGTAAGACCCGCATCCTGAAAGACGAGTCCGACAGCTTCTTCGGCCATTGACCTGACGGTCTTATCGGGATACTTGTTGAAACGGATCATACCCGTGCCGATAACGTATGCCGCGTTTATTGTCACGCCTCCCTGAGAATCATCAGACCTGCTGCCAGACTCAAGGAATCGTTCGAGCCGTCCTCGATCAGGCCCGCGCGGGCGTCCCTGAACAGCTTTTCGATGGGAAAATCCTTGCTCACACCGTAACCGCCGAACAACTGAACGGAATCGCTTGCCACCTGGAAAGCAGCCTCCGTGCAAAATACCTTCGCCCCGATAGAATACTGTACCTTGGGCGGGGTGGTATTCATGTTGAAGACCATTGCGCTGCGCGAAAATGCGCGGGCAGTCTCGACTTTCACGAACATATCAAAGAGCTTCCTCTGTACCAGCTGGTGTTCGGACAACAGCTTCCCGCCCTGCACACGCTCCCGGCTGTAGTCCATACTGAGATCGAAAGCCGCCTGGGCGAGGCCGGTGAAATAGGCTCCCATAGTCGCGTTGGCATGGCCCAGTGTAAGCTCGGTCATCGACTCGTAGCTTTCGGGGTCAACGATCATAGCTTCCTCGGAGCATTCAGCCCCATCGAAAAAGAGCTCTCCCTGCGGCAGTTCCCTCTGCCCGAGCTTGTCCAGGGGTTTTCCTCTCGAAACGCCAGGCTGGTCAAGATTGAGAAGGCAGATACCGCCGCCGGAGAAACCACAGGACGCATCCATATTCACGAACAGGGCCACATCCGAGGCTACCGGTCCATTAGATATCCATGCCGACTTCTGACCGTTGATCACCCACTTTCCGCCCTTACGCTTGGCCTTGACCTGGTGCGCATGCGCCGGGTCGCGGAAGAATTCCGTCCCCGTCATCAGGTTGTCCGAGCCGTGCTGGGGTTCGGTGATACCCCAGCAGCTCATGATGCTTGCGTCCTTGCAGTTCACAAACGGGGTCACGAAGTTGTCGATCAGGTAGTCTTCACACAGCATGGTCGCGTAGAATGACGAAAAGCAGCTACATCCCAATGAGACCGCGAATCCCACGCTGCCATATGCGAGTTCCTCCCAGAAAATATGGACCCCGAGGGGATCGAGGCCGAGCCCGCCGTACGCATCGGAAATCAGGACGGTATGGTAGTTGTTCTGATACATCCTGGCCATGCATTCCCAGTACAGCGAGCCCTTCTTCACGACCTCCGAGGGAGAGAGCTTGTCCAGCTCAAGCGAGGCCGGTCTCAAGACCTCCATGGCGAATTTGTGCACTTCTTCCTTCAAAAGCTCATGCTCTTCCGATAGCTCAAGGTTCAGTTCTGTATACGGCATCTACCGTCTCCTGCTCATATTTATAACCAGATGCTGACGTACTGGAGGCTACTTGAAATCCTCATACTTGAAAATCTTCCCCTCGCCACGTTCGAACATTTCGCGCAGTTGACGGGCGAGAGGTTTCTCGGTAAGGGTCTTCGGCAACACGTCAACTATGTGGAGGTACGATGGAATATAATTCGCTTCGAGGTCTTTTTTGCAGAGCGCATAGACCGACGCCGGATCGATGGTTTTCCCCTGGAAAGGTTCCAGCGCGGCCACAATATCGCTTTCGCCAGGCGCGCCCGAGGCCGCCTTGATACCATAGACACAGACCTCACTGACATCCGGGTGTTTCCCGATTACCGTCTCCACGTATTCGGGCTGGACAAAATCGCCTGCCCGGCGAAGCTCGGTCCCTTTCCTGTAATCGAAGAAATACCAGCCGTTCTTGTCCTTGTGGACCATGTCCCCGGTCCTGAGCCAGCCCCCGCGGGTCTTCTCCTTTGATTCTTCCGGCTTACCCAGATAATCAACCTTGGTATCGCCTCTCAGCAGCCTGCATATTAGCTCGCCGGTGGTCCCCGGCGACACCTCGCTATCATTCTCATCCACGACCTTCATCTCCATCACGCCGGGAACAGGCTTCCCGAACGACCCGATGGGCCCGCCATCAAGTGGTTTATAGGCAAAACCGCCTTCGACGGACCCATACCACTCGAGAATCTTGACGTTGTACCTTTTCTCGAACGGCTCCCAAAGCGGAAGGGGCGTGCCGGCGCTGATCACCATCCGCACCGGATTGTCGCTGTCGTCAGGCCTTTCGGGCTCATTGTATATGCCCGCCATCATTCCCCCCAGAAGAGAGAAGGTGGTGCAGCCGTACTTCCGGCATATATCCCATATCCTGCTCTTGGTGAAGCGCGGGCTGAAGACCGCCTTGATGCCCATGCTGAAGGCAGGGAAGAGCGTAACCGTCTGGGCATTGCCATGAGACAGGGACAGCCCGTTGTACAGAATGTCATACTCGGTGTATTTCCACACGATCTTGGTGAGTATATTGAAAAGGCCCGTCCTGTTGTTGCGGATGGTCACGCCTTTAGGGTCGCCGGTTGTGCCCGACGTGTATATGATCTGCATGGGATGGCGCACATCCATTATCTTCTGGTCAACCACAGCCCATGAAGTCTTCTCCAAAGTCTCATTGAGGGCATGGTACCTGTCCGAAACGGGTATATTCTGTTCCGGCCTGTAAGCTACCGATATCAGCTTCAGGCCCGGCAGGTCATTGACTACTTCGTCAAGCTGTTCGACGCATTCGCCGGAGACTATGGCGGCCTTTGCCCCGCAGTCTCTTAGCATGAACTTCAGCCGGTCGCCTCGAGTGCGCGGGTCAATCGGGACCATGATCGCGCCCACGGTCGGCCCGGCGAGCAGGGAGTACACAAACTCGGGGTGATTTCTCATGAACACAGCGTACGTATCACCGCTGCCTATGCCGTTATCGACGAACAGTCTGGCTATCTTGTTCGAGTTCTCATAGAGGTGCTTGTAGGTCAGTATGTCTTCGCCGAGTTCCGCCTTCTCGAATATGTACACTTCCCGGTCCGGCACCTCATCGGCCTTGATCTCAGCCAGGTGTGAAGCAATGACCTGGTTCAGGTGAGCTTTGCTTCCCATTAATCCCCTCCTCGCCCTGCCTGCTACTCCTCTACGGCTCCGATGAACCCCCGGGTGAAAGTCGGAAATTCCTTCTTGAAGATCTCATCCCAGTATTCAGATGTCCAGAATTTGTGTCTGTCAAAATACGGATCGTTCTTGGCGACACTAACCGAGACACTGGTGACTACATCCACGCCCTCAATGACATTCAGTGCATAGGCGGCCATAGCGAGTGTACTGAAGACGCGGCAGTGCAGGCCCAGCCTCCAGGCCATCGCGGCGGCCGCGTCGGCGGCTATATTCACATTGAGGTTCTTGAACTGGCAGCTCGGGCCTCTGGATGTAAGAGCTTCGACCTCTTCAGCCCGGTTAAGCTCGGCGCAGGTCCTGTAGCCGCAGGCCCCACAATTGTAGTTGAAGTCAGATTTTCTCTTATCACCGATTAGGAGGAGCGAGCACGGCTCCTTCACAAGTTCCATGAGGAACCGCCCATCCCGCGCGGCTAATGGTGACATATCGCCCATGGAATAGCAGAACTCGGCTATTTCCGTCATTTCTTCCTTGCCAACAGCTATGAGCTTAATGGTATTCCGGCCGCCGAATCTGAAGCTGTTGTGTGCCGCCACCGCCATCAGTTCCACGGCGCGCTCGAGTCCTTTTTCTATCAACTCACTCATATCTATCTTGGCCATCAATGTCCCCCTGTTCTTCCTCTAGCTGTAAATGGACCTGAACTGAGGCCAGAGTCTCTTGATGATGCGATCATTCATGGTCGTCTCGTTGATTTCCTCATACTTCATGGGGATATCCCTGAACGGGCTCTTCTCCGATATGGATATAGCGACTGCAAGGGCAAAACCGGTGTTCCTGGGCACCAGGCGCATTCTCATGGCGGCTGCTCCGGCGGACCAGTAAACGCCATAGTCGATGCCCAGGTTGCGGGCAGCGGACACAATTCCGTCTATGGCATATGCCACGTTGTTTGCCCGGAAAACGCACAACGGCCCCCTGTAAGCGATGCCGGGTTCATCCGGCAGCCTTTCGGCCTGCTTGAGGTATTCGCAGGTCAACTTGCCGCACATATTACAGTTGATGTCTGCCGGATCGGTCAGGCATCTCAATGAGGTCACTATCAGGACAGCATCGGCGTCCCTGAGCATCGCCGCGTCTCGCTTGAAGAAATCCCACTTCTCGTTATCTTCCGACATGCTCTCAATGGCCTGACACAAGTCCTCAATAGCGCATTCATCATCGAGTATGTGTACCGTGCATTCGCCGACACCGCCAACCCTTGGCGAGGTCGTGCCTGAAGCCAGCAGGAGCCTTGCGGCGAGTTTGGCCGCCATATCCCTATCTTCTTCAAACCGCTTAATGCTTGCTTCCTTGCTCATCTATCCCTCCTGGCCTAAACCGAGAGACCGTGTTGTTTGGCAATGGCCGGGTACGCAGCATAAGCCGGCTTCAATAACGGCAGAAGCTTGATTACCTTGGGGAGCGGGCCTTTTGCCTTTATGAGACCCTTTGCCAGCGCTACCGGCATCGAGATATCCTGCAGCCAGAACCTGTGACAGGTATCCCCGCTGAGTTTCATCTCGATGGTCGGCTTGAGCTCCGCCGGACCGCAAACCACGCTGCCATCTTTGTCAAGCCAGATGTATCCATCTGGCTCATGGATTGTGAATTTTATGGTTATGTTGGATTCAACAAACTTGGGGCCGGCCACTGGATCGCTTGCCAGAGTCCGGAACAGGTCTCCCAGGACTTCATACATTTTTTCTGTGCTGTTGAATACCGGCATTCTTTGCCTCCTTCGAATTGAGGAATTCTGGACTTCCCGCAGGACGCACTTTGTCTACCCCCAGGATACGTCTCGTCAATAAAACGTCGCTGAGCCAGGAACCAGGAAAGAGAACTATGTTTGTATTCCAAGATCCACTACGCCCTTGCATACCAGGGATACTGAAGATTCAGTGGGAGTGTGCCTTTATTAAACCATTTGTGCCAGTTTGTCAAGCAGAATCCTCGCCCAACGGGCAATCAACAATCGATTAAATCAAGAGAAGCACACCACCCTGCTCGAGCGTAGGTCTTGCTCTCGCATCGTATTTTCAATTACCGAATTATCAAAAGATAGACTTTTCGTACGTTTCTGGAATGTGAAACCGTGCATCATTAGCAGGTTCCAATTCGCAAAAATGTCGGCGGCAAGAATTGACATGCACTCTGCTCTGGGTTAGGATGTCGGCACCAGACCGGCACGTGGCTCTCGCGCGGGGGAGAAGCCCCCTGCTTTCGCACTGAGTACCCTGCAGAAGGAGGCTTGTGGGGCAGTGAGGCAGCGGTCTTTCAACTTTTCCCCTACCATCGGTTCTTTTTCTCTGGCTCGTTCCTGGCTTCTCGCGGACCTCAATCGGGCATGTATACCCATTCCGCAGAAACGCACTCCCGGTATTCGCACTTATATACCGGAGTCAAGGCATTAAGGAGAGGACCTCATGGAGAAGGTAATCGTAAGCGCGGCTCTGACCGGCAGCATTCACACTCCCACAATGTCGCCGTACCTTCCAATCACCCCGAAACAGATAGCTGACGAGGCAGTGCGCGCTTATGAAGCAGGCGCAGCGATAGCACACATACACGTCCGCAATCCGGAGACAGGCGCTCCCAG
>JACUUS010000273.1 GCA_014859215.1 Dehalococcoidia bacterium
GGGTTCATTCAAAGGAGGCCGCGATGAAATCGGGCCGACGCGGCAATCTCCCCGTCATTAGCACTGCAACTCCCAATACATGTCATTCTGAGCCGACGTGTCGGGGCGAAGAATCTCCTCCCTGTCACTTCAAGGCCTCTCGCTCTGCTCTGGCAAGCTCCTCCCTGGCCTGCACGAGCTTCTTGAACTTTGACTCGATCTTTGCCATGTTCTTCGACGCGACAGCCTTCAGCAGGTCGCCTTCCAGCTCAACGACCTCCAGGCGCTTGTAGTAGTCCATAGTCTCCTTGAGGTGCGCCAGGACGATCTTGCCGGTTAGCACCGGGTGGTTGTTCGTCACATTGGCATCCGCGAACATGGTCCCGTGCTCGAGCTCCACCTCCAGGCCGCGCCTGAAGTCCTCGAGGGGTATGTCCATTTCCCTGGCGTCGATCGCTTTCAGTATCTTTGAAGCCTCTTCTTCCGAGACCTCTGGTTCGGTGAGCTTCGACCAGTCCCTGATGCCGAGTTGCTCGGATACCTTCCTGACCTCGTCCTTCGAAACGTATTCCGGTAGTGTCATCCTCTCACCCCCTGTCGTCTTATCGTGATCACGGCGGGCCTGCAGCCCTTCCGGGCTGTCGCCGATATGATGTGACCCGCGAGGCCAGATTATCACCGCGTTAAAGGAAGATCAAGAAAAGTGAGTGGAGTAGATCCCCCGAAATTACGAGTGAAGTGGAAACCGGGATTATTCGCCGGGAGGCTTCAGCAGGGCGTGGATCAGGTGAATCGAGGAAATCGAGCCGCGGGTGAGGCCGGAGAGGACGCTGTCCCTTCCGAATACGCGGTGCATGATCTCGGGTGCGGAAAGCCCTTCGCCGGCCAGCAGCCCGGCCTGTCCGGAGAGGTCTTCCAGGTAGGCAATACATGAACGCAGCGCCTCGCGCCCGTCCTCTATGATGTTCCCGAGGGCGGTGAACAGGACCAGCCTTTCCGTATCAAGGTCGATTAGCTTTCGCATGGACCGCATAATCTCGTAGATATCCTCGTCGGCGCGCAGCACCTTCGGCTCGCGCGATGTCAGGAGATCGCCGGAGAAGCACCATCCCCGTGATAGCTCTACCAGCGCCATGTGCCCGTGGGCATGCCCCGGAGTGTCGATTACCTCGAACCGGCAGCGTTCAGTCTCGACCACTGCGGGCAAAGGTTCGACCGTGGTTGGTTCCGGGTATCCCCAGACAAGCTCCTGGTAGGGTTCGAGCACGGGCCTCTGTTCGATCAAAGGGATGGACTGCCGTGAGGCAAATATTCGGACGCCCCGGTCCATGAGGAGCCGGTTTGCGCCTACGTGGTCCTCGTGGAAATGGGTGTTCACGGCGATAGCTACTTCTTCCGCCTCCAGGGCGGCCGCCAGCTCGTGCGCGGTATGAGGGCAACCGGTGTCCACGAGTAATCCGTCCACCAGGTAAGAGGCCACCCAGTACAGCACCTTGCCGGAGAAGCCCCATGCCTCCGCGTCATCCAGTACGCGGCCCATCCTGTACTGCTTGACGTCCTCGAACCGGCTGATTTCTATCACGACCGAACCCCGAATGAAGCCTATTATTTTGACCGGCGGGTGTCAAGATTCAGATTGAGAATTGTTAATGGTCTACGATTTTGTCAGTAGTTAACTGATCAGGGAAAATGTCAGT
>JACUUS010000300.1 GCA_014859215.1 Dehalococcoidia bacterium
GGGGTTTCCAGGCTGCAGTACCCGCCGAACAACAGATTCATCAGGACCATGTGCAGCGGGAGGGTCAATGAGAGGTTCATCCTTCACGCCTTCGAAAAGGGCGCTCCTCTGGTCCTCCTGTCGGGATGCCATATCAATGACTGTCATTACATAGACGCGAACCACTGGACCAAGCGGCGCGCCGAGAAGCTCTGGACCCGGATGGAGAAGCTGGGAATACGGCCCGAGCGGCTCCAGCTTGAGTGGATCAGCGCCGCAGAGGGCCCCAGGTTCGCTCAGATTATGCGCAACCTGGAGGAGATGCGCAAAAAGGTGACGGCTGAAGAGATAGAGCATGCGAAGAAAGTCCTTGCTGATCGGCGCACCAGGAAGCCGGCGCAGGACCGTGACGAGATAACAGAACCTTAGTGGAGAGAATAGCGGACTTTGTCACCGCTTGATTCTATCCATTCCTCCGCCCTCTCGCTGACTATCGTATAACTTGACACCCAGTCGTGCCTGCGAATATAATCAGGGCTGATGAGGCCTTGTAAAGGGGGTGTTTTGTGAGTGACTGATGTAGTGGTTGGTGATAACGAGCCGTTTGAGAGTGCTCTCAGACGCTTCAATAAGAAAGTGCAGCAGGACGGCGTTCTCGCTGAGGCCAGGCGCCGGGAGCACTTTGAGAAGCCGAGTGTGAAGCGGAAGAAGAAAGAAGCCACCAAGAGGCGCAAGAGTTCCCGGAGTTCGTAATCAACGATGACTCGAGAAGAACAAATGCTTCAGGAAAAGTTGATGGCCGATCTTAAGGGAGCTATGCGCAGTGGCGATAAGATACGCCTTTCAGCAATTCGCATGCTGCGGGCCAGGATTCAGAACGCGGAGATCGCTCAGCGGCGTCCTCTAGAGAATGCCGCCGTTCTCGACCTGGTAAACAAGGAAGTCCGGCAGCACAGGGAAAGCATAGAGGAATTCAAGAAAGGCAACCGGCAAGACCTGGTTGAAAAAGAGGAGGCGGAGCTTGCCGTCCTCCTCGAGTACCTTCCACAGCAGATGTCTCACGACGAAATTGTTTCTGCCGCCCGCCGGGCTATCGATGAGGTTGGAGCGAAAGGCCCCGGAGACAAAGGCAAGGTCATGCAGAAGCTCATGCCCGAGTTGAAAGGCAAGGCTGAAGGACGCGAAATAAACCAGGTGGTTACGGAATTACTCGGCGGCCGCACAGGATAAGAAATATCTTGACAGGGAACAATGGAGCAAGTGACTGACTTGTCAGATTGTTCCCTTTCGCTTTTTGCAGAAGGGGCTTGAAATGAGATTCGGGATACTGGTCTTTCCAGGCACGTGGAGCGACAGGGACTGTCATCATTCGCTGGGCACAGTGCTGAAGCAGGAAGTGGAATACGTATGGCACAAGGACATGGACCTCTCTGGTTTCGACTGTATTATCCTGCCCGGAGGGTTTTCCTACGGCGATTACCTGCGCTGCGGGGCCATAGCGCGTTTCTCGCCAGTCATGTCGGCCGTGGAGGAGTTTGCGGCATCAGGCAAGCTGGTAATCGGCATCTGCAACGGTTTCCAGATACTATGCGAGTCCGGCCTGCTGCCAGGAGTCCTCATGCAGAACCGTCATCTGCAGTACCGCTGCCAGTGGGTGCATCTCCGCGTGGAGAATAACCAGGTCCCCTTCTCCCTGAAGGCGCAGCAGGGGCAGGTGCTCGCGGTTCCAATATCGCATTACGACGGCAACTACTATGCCGACGATGCGACGCTCCAGGAGCTCGAAGCCAATAATCAGGTGATCTTCCGCTACTGTACTCCGGCCGGCGAGATAACGGCGGAGTCGAACCCGAACGGTTCCCTGAATAACATCGCGGGTATCGTGAACAGGGCCGGTAATGTTCTCGGCATGATGCCGCATCCTGAAAGGGCATGCGAGGAGCTGCTGGGCGGGGTAGATGGAAATCTCATATTCGAGTCAATCATTGACGAAGTGACGACCCGGAGAATGGGCTGCGTGAAGCCTGCCTGACTCTTGACGGGCTAGAACACCTGTGCTAGTATTCGCTGGAATCCCCTGCCGAGGCATCCATGCCACGTGAATAAGTAGATAGGTTAGAGAAATGCCAATATCCAAGAAGGTCTTAGACGAAGTCGCGCTTACCGAAGAAGAATACAATCTTATCGTCGAGCAGCTCGGACGCGAGCCGAACCTGGTCGAGATAGGGCTCTTCGGCAGTCTGTGGAGCGAGCACTGCGGATACAAGCATTCGAAGCAGTTGCTCAAGATGCTTCCGCACTCCTCGCCGCGCGTGCTCGTTGCCCCGGGCGAGGAGAACGCAGGCGCAGTCGACATAGGGGACGGGCTGTGCGTCGTAATGAAGATGGAGTCCCACAACCACCCTTCAGCCATCGAGCCGTACGAGGGCGCGGCCACAGGCGTGGGCGGCATAGTCCGCGACATTTTCACTATGGGCGCGAGGCCGATAGCCCTGCTCAATTCCCTGCGCTTCGGTCCTCTCAGCGAACCCCGGAACAGGTACCTGTTCGGCGGCGTGGTCGGCGGCATTGCCGGTTACGGCAACTGCATGGGAATACCGGACGTGGCGGGAGAGATTTACTTCTCGCGGACATATTCCGCGAACCCTCTCGTCAACGCCATGTGCGTTGGAATTGCTGAAAAGCGCAAACTGGTAAGCTCAAAAGCAAGCGGAAAGGGTAATCTCCTCATGCTGGTCGGCGCGGACACAGGCCGCGACGGGCTGCACGGGGCCTCCGGCCTGGCCTCGCGGACTTTTGAGGAGGAACGAGAGCTGAGGCCGACAGTGCAGGTTGGAAACCCGTTCCTCGAGAAGCTCCTGATGGAAGCCTGCCTTGAGCTCGCGGAGACCGATTACATAGTAGGGCTCCAGGACCTCGGCGCGGCGGGACTGACCAGCGCGTCGATTGAATCAGCCTCAAAATCAGGCAGCGGCATCAGGATTGATGTTGCCAGAGTGCCGCGCCGGGAAGAGGGAATGACTCCGTACGAAGTCATGCTCTCGGAGTCTCAGGAGCGGATGCTGGCCATAGTCAAGAAAGGGTGCGAAGACAAGGTCAAGGCCATCTTCGACAGGTGGGACCTTCGCTCGGACATCATCGGGGAGATCACCGATGACGGCCTGGTGATCATCAAGGAGGGCGAGCGCGTAGTAGCGGAAGTGCCGATCAAGCTGCTGACCACGCCGCCGCTCTACCGGCCCAAGGCGGCGCGGCCGGCATGGCTGGTCGAGCTTCAGAAGCTGGACTTGACCGCCATCCCCGACCGGCAGAAAGAAGCCGCCCGGGTCCTGCTTGAGCTTCTAGCTTCCCCAAACATAGCAAGCAAAGAGTGGGTATACCGTCAGTACGATCACCAGGTGCAGGTGAATACCACAGTGCCGCCGGGAAGCGATGCCGGCGTCCTCAGGATCAAGGGCTCGAAGAAAGCCATCGCTCTCACGGTGGACGGCAACGGGCGTTACTGTTACCTCGAACCCCGTATCGGCAGCTCCATAGCGATCGCCGAAGCGGCCCGGAACCTGATATGCTCTGGGGCTGAGCCGATGGCGATAACGGACTGCCTCAACTTTGGTAACCCGGAGAAATCCGACGTCTATTACCAGCTCGAGCAGAGCATCCGGGGAATGACGCAGGCCTGCCAGACGCTCGGCATCCCTGTGATCAGCGGCAACGTCAGCCTGTACAACGAGACCCGGGGCGAGCCGGTTTACCCGACCCCGGTGGTAGGGATGGTCGGTCTGATCGAGGATGTCGATAAGCTCTGCACAATGGCTTTCAAACAGGAGGGCGATACAGTCTTCCTGCTGGGAGGGTCCGGGAGGCCCGACATCAGCGCCAGCGAATACCTGGAGTTGGTCCACGGCAAAGTGGGCGGCATGCCGTTCATAGATCTGGACCTTGAGAAGAAGGTCCAGCAGTGCTGCCTTGAGGCCATAAGAGCGGGAATCATCCGTTCCGCGCACGACTGCTCGGACGGGGGACTGGCAGTGGCACTGGCTGAAAGCTGCATTGCCGGGGGCATGGGCATGCGGGGCAAGTGGAAGACGAATGGAAGGCTGGACGCGGAGCTTTTTGGCGAGGAGCAGTCAAGGATTGTGGTATCGGTGTCCCCGCCTTCGGCAAAAGCGCTCCGGGCTCTGGCGGAGCAGCATCGGGTCCCCTTGAAGGAGCTTGGCGTGACCGGCGGCGGGCGGTTGACAATCAAGGACGCTCTGGAGCTAGACCTTGCTCAAATGGCGGACTCCTGGAAGAACGGGCTCCAGCGGGCCATGGTGTAGATAACTTGTTGAAAAGTACGTGGATAAGGGCCTTGACCGCCCGAAGTCGGTCAAGGATAGAATGAGGGGGAAAACATGAAAGTGGTATTTCTGAAGGACGTTCCTGACGTGGCCGGGGCGGGCGAGATAAAGAATGTCGCCGACGGCTACGCCAGGAATTTCCTTTTTCCCAGGAAGCTCGCATCGATAGCCACGCAGGTGGAGGTGGAAAAGGCGGAGCAGCGCCGTCAGGCTGAATCCAGGCGGCAGGAACGCGTGGAAGAGGAAGCCGAGAAAATCGCACAGGAGCTGAGCGAGGTTACGGTTAACCTCAAGGCGCGCACCGGCGGGAAAACCAGGATTTACGGGTCAATCACCAGCGCCGATATTGCCCGGAAGGCGCAGGAGCTCAGCGGCAATCAGATAGACAAGCGCGACATAATGCTGGACGAGCCGATCCGGGAGCTTGGTACATACCGGGTGCCGGTAAAGCTTTCGAAGAATGTGACGGCACATGTCACTGTTGTAGTGGAGAGGGAAGAGGAGCCCAAAGAGAAAGAAAAGAAATAGAGATGTACGAGACCGGCGGTGAAACCCTCTCAGCCATCAAGCTTCCACCGCATGATCTGGATGCCGAGGAGGCGGTTCTCGGCTCCCTTCTTATCGACCCCGAAGCCATTTTCAAGATAGTCACCCTTCTCAAACCCGAAGACTTCTACCGTGAAAAACACCGCTGGACGTATGACAGCTGCTTGCAGCTTTATGAACGCAAGGACGCCATAAACCAGATCACGGTCGGGCATGACCTTGCGCGGCGGCAGCAGTTCGAGGCGGCAGGCGGAGCAGCTTACCTCAGCCACCTGGTCTCACAGGTCCCCACTTCGGTCCACGCGGAATACTATGCCCGGATAGTACAGAGGCTTTCCATGATGCGCAAGCTCATTGCAGCTTCAGCGCAGATCGCGGCCATAGCGTACGAATCCCCGCCGGACTCGGACGACGCACTCGACAGAGCGGAAGGAATACTCTTCCACCTGAGGCACGGGCAAAGCCGGCGAGATTTTATTCATATTAGCGAGGTGCTCGACAAGTACTTCGAGGAGCGGAATCTGGCCGCGCAGGAGGGATACCTTGCGCATGTACCCACGGGCTTTATCGACCTGGACAAAATTCTTGGGGGATTGCAGCGGTCGGACATGATCGTGCTTGCCGCAAGGCCCAGCCTGGGCAAGACGAGTCTGGCCCTGAATGTGGCACGCAACGCTGCTCTGGAACACGGGGCGCGTGTCGCCCTGTTCAGCCTCGAAATGTCCAAGATGGAGCTTGCTTACCGGTTCCTGTCCTGCGAATCGGGAATAGACGCGCAGAAGGTCAGGCTGGACCTTGTAAGCGATCGTCAGCGTGAGAAGCTAATGGAGACTATCGGGGTCCTCTCCGAAGCTCCTATCTACATCGATGATTCGCCTTTCCTGAGGGACTCCGACATGAGAAGCAAGGCGCGTCGCCTTCAAAGTGAGAAGGGGATAGACCTGATAATCCTGGACTACCTGCAGCTCATGCGTTCCAGCAGGCACACCGATAACCGGGTACAGGAAATGAGCGATATCTCACATTCGATCAAGGAGCTGGCCCGGGAGCTTGATGTGCCCATACTGGCCGTATCCCAGCTGAGCCGCGCCGTCGAGGCCCGCCATCCTCACACGCCCATGCTCTCCGACCTCAGGGAAAGCGGTTCAATCGAACAGGACGCGGACGTAGTCCTTTTCATATACCGTGAAGATGTCTATTTCACGCAGGAAGACTGGGAGAGCAAATTCCCTGACAAACCCTATCCCAAGGGAATATCGGAAATCATCATTGCCAAGCACAGGAACGGTCCCACCGGCAGGATACGCCTCTATTTCCGGGACCGCATCGCGAAGTTCGAAAACTGTGAGCCGGTCGATACCAGCACACCGAGCCTGCTATGAGAGAGTTCAGCGGTTTCCCGGACAGGACGAGGTTTACACCCATTCCCGACCTCTTCTTCACCTCTCTCCTGCCCGAAATGGATGATATCGCCGAGATCAAGGTGGTGCTGCATATCTTCTGGGCCATATACCGGAAGAAGGGCTATCCCCGTTTCGTGACGCATAACGAACTCGCCGCGGACAGCGTTCTCCTGAGGGCGCTGGGGCCCGGGAGTCCGCAGACCCTGCAAGCGGCCCTCGAGCAGGCGGTGGAACACGGCATTCTCCTGCACACGGCGCTCGAAAGGGACGGGGAGAAGAACGATCTCTATTTCGTCAACACGGAACCGGACCGGAGGGCGATGGACAGAATAAACAGCGGCGAGCTAAAGCTCGGAGGCCTGCCGCGGCCGGACCCGGCCGTGATGCGAGAGAAGCCCAACATCTTCGCGCTTTACGAGAAGAACATCGGCATGCTTTCGCCCATAATAGCCGAAGAGCTTAAGGAGGCCGAGCGGGCGTACCCCGAATCATGGGTGGAGGACGCGTTCAAGGAAGCGGTCCAGCTCAACAAGCGCAACTGGAGGTACATCTCGCGAATCCTGGAGCGGTGGGCCGCAGAGGGGAAGGCTAATGGAGAGCATAGGAGACATTCTCAAACGGGCGGCGGTCCCGAAGAGTTCAGGAGAAGATACGGGCATCTTCTCCAGAAATGACGGCATCGTCCTCGATGAGGATGAAGCCGAATGCCCTGTCTGCCGGGGGCGCGGGTGGCTCCGCTACGATGTCCCCTTCGACCATCCGGATTTCGGGAAACTTGTTCCCTGCAAATGCACAAGGGCGGAATTCCAGCAGGAACAGCATTCCAGGCTCGAACGGTACAGCAACCTGGGCCCGCTCAGGCGCCTTACCTTTGAGAATGTGCTCCCCCGGGGCAGGAGCAGCGATCCCCAGAACCAGGAACGGTTCGAGAAAGGTCTCCTCAGGGCCAGGCAGTTTGCCGACCAGCCCCGGGGCTGGCTCGTGCTGAAAGGTCCCAGCGGCTGCGGAAAGACGCACCTGGCGGCGGCGATCGCCAACCACAGGATAAGGGAAGGGCACCAGGCATTCTTCCAGGTCGTGCCCGACCTTCTGGACCACCTGCGCGCCACGTTCAGTCCGCACAGCGATGTAACCTATGACGAGCTTTTCGAGACGGTGAAGACGGCCCGGCTTCTGGTGCTGGATGATCTTGGGAGTCAGAGCAGCACTTCCTGGGCTGAGGAGAAGCTTTTCCAGATACTCAATCACCGGTTCAATGCGGAACTGCCGACCGTGGTGACAGTAAACAACCTGGCAAGGCTGGACGAGAGGCTGGCCGCAAGGCTCCAGGACCCGGCCATAGCGGAGGAGCTTGAGCTCGAAGTGGTACAGGCGCCGCTGTTCCAGGAAATCGGCGGGTTGAGCATGGAGTTCATCAGCGAGAAGACGTTTGAGAACTTCGATGCCCGCGGGATGAACGCCGACGAGAAGGGCCGGGACAGCCTCAATGCGGCGCTGAGGGCAGCCCGCCTGTTCGCCGAATCGCCGGAGCACTGGCTCGTATTCCTCGGAGTGCACGGCTGCGGCAAGACACACCTCGCGGCGGCCATAACGAACTACCAGGTAAGAGCCGGCAGGCCCGTATTCTTCGCGGTGGTGCCTGATCTTCTGGACCACCTGCGTTCCACGTTCGGCCCCGAAAGCCGTACCACTTACGACCGCGTTTTCGAAGCGGTCAAGACCAGCCCGCTTCTTGTTCTCGACGATCTTGGCACCGAGTCCAGCACGCCCTGGGCGCAGGAGAAGCTGTACCAGATATTGAACTACCGGTACAACTCCCGGCTGCCGACCGTAATCACGGTCGCGGGCTTTCTGGAGAGGATCGAGGGGCGGCTGAGCTCGAGGCTGATGGACCCGCGGCTGAGCAACGTCATCCCCATATTCGCCCCTGACTACCGCAGCCAGTCAATACCCCCGGAGGAGGACAGGCCCCAGTCCACCCGCCGCCCGAGGAGAGGCGGACGGTAGGACTTCTCCCCCAACCCTGCAAGAGATTAACTACTGGGAGAGTTGAACAATATTTTGATTCGGTTAGGCCAATCATCGGCGCTGGATCGAGCGGATTGCAGGCAGTTGCGGCCATATGCTAGAATCTAAAAAATGAAGGGATTCCAAATGCAGTCGTCCAGGATCATTTTGCCCAGTAGTGCGAATATAGTGATCTTGGCCTCGAACTATAATCCATCAATCATCTCCAAAGAGTGGCTTCTCAAGAAGGATATATTCACTGAGCCTATTTCTAATTTCTTTCATGCTCCCCCTTTTTCTCTGGTAGAAAATGAAAGCTACCATCTTACCGTCGACGAAGGCAAGTTTCAAATCGGGGTCAAACAAATCACCGAAAAACATTTGAGATCAATGGTGGATATAGCGATTGCATTCGTTCGCGCTCTGCCCGAGACCCCGTATAGGGCCGTAGGCTTAAATTATAGGTATGAATTAACGGATGGGAATACTAATCTGGGCGCGCTGGTAGTTCCCAATGTTGAGAAAATCCGTGAACTGGTTTCCGCGGACTTTGTTTTTGGAGCTACATTTGAATTCTCGTTTGGGGATTTCAAAGTAACCTTAACGGCTAAACCGATCTACGTCAGGCAACCCAGGTATCTTGTTGGATTCAATTTCCACTCCGATGTGGCAGATGCGGGTCAGTTGTTGGACAGACTATCGCAGCAGCCGATGGTTATTGAGAAAGCTGAATTCATTCTGCGAGGTTTAAGGAATGACTGAAACTGGAGATGAGCGCGGAACTAACGGAGGGAATCTTAATAGGCTTCTGAAGGAAAGACATGAAGCTTATAGGCTGTTCGAGGATCCTGCCACAAGAGACATTCAATCTGTTGGACAATCTATCGAGGAACTTGGGTTAACATCTAGAATGCTTTTACATGGTGTTTATTCCGGGCTGTATGCCTCCGCCAGCAGTTCCACACATGGCGAATTCAGTACCTCGGATCGGGAATATTTGAGAGAACTTGGCGTACATATCAACATGATCCAGCACAGGTTGGAGGAACTTGAGAAGCGATGTTCAGCCGTTGAAAGCACGCTCCCGGAAGTCAAAATAACCGTGATCCGCGATGTTTCACGGGAACAAGCAGAAAAGGATATTCTCGACCTTTTTGCGATGAAAGAGCCACTGTACTACTCCGACATAGCTCATGAATTAGGGCTCGACTTAGAACTGGTTGTCGATATTTGCGGGGATTTGGAGAGGAGAGGAGAAATCCACGTCATTGACGACTCTCTATGAACAAGGCTCCGCGCTCAAGGGAGAGCGTATAGCTGTGCAGGCGCGTACAATAGATAAGATTTTCTATACACAGGGATCCTCCAGCCACAAGATACAAAGAACTAGATTACGGGGATCGGCATACTGTGTTATCGAGAAACCCCTTGGCAGAGGTCCCGGCAGTGAGTTTTGCCAGACTTGACTCTGTAGCCGAAGTTCTGCGTGGTATTGCCCCCCTAGAGTATTCTCTATTCTTGCTATACCTCTGACTGGTCCATGACTTCATCAGCA
>JACUUS010000082.1 GCA_014859215.1 Dehalococcoidia bacterium
TTATCCAGTACGAGTCGTATTTTTCGGGGCGACACCCTTATCTGTCTCGCGCTTGCTGCAACTTCCACTTTCTTGACCTCGCCATTAGCCTACTTCTTACGTACCCGGCTTATCTTCTCAGACTTGGCAGAGTGTCCTCTATACGACCTCGTTGGAGCGAACTCGCCAAGCTTATGGCCCACCATGTTCTCTGTTATAAAGATCGGGACATGCCTTCTTCCATCATGGACTCCGATGGTCATGCCAATCATTTGCGGAAGAATGGTCGAAGCTCTGGACCAGGTCTTGATTACAGCCTTCTGATCGGTGCGGATAAGAACGTCGACCTTCTTAAGAAGATTGGGATCGATGAAAGGGCCTTTCTTGGTGGACCTAGACACTCTCTCTTAGCCTCCTGAACTATTTCCTTCTTCTCAGAATCAGTTTGTCGCTGCGCTTGTTGCGCCTTGTCCTGTGTCCGAGGGCAGGCTTGCCCCAGGGCGTTTTAGGCCCTGGCAGGCCGATGGGAGACCTTCCCTCGCCGCCTCCGTGCGGATGATCGCGAGGAGTCATAGCTGAGCCGCGCACCGTCGGGCGCCAGCCCATATGCCTCTTGCGGCCGGCTTTGCCTATGCTGATATTCCCATGGTCTATATTGCCAACCTGTCCGATGGTGGCCATGCATTCTTCGTCTACACGGCGAAGCTCGCCAGAAGGCAGCCTTACGAGGACATAGTGCTCCTCTTTCGCCATAACCTGCGCGGACGCGCCGGCTGCACGTACGATCTGTCCTCCGCGCCCTCGCTTCAGCTCTATATTATGTACAGCTGTGCCAAGAGGAATCGCTTTCAGGGGCAATGCATGGCCTGGCTTGAAATCAGAACCTTCCCCCGAGCGGACGGGGTCACCGACTTTTATTCCTAACGGCGCAAGGATATATCGTTTCTCGCCGTCAACATAGTTGACCAGGGCTATATTGGCTGACCTGTTCGGGTCATACTCAATGGAAGCAACCTTTCCAGGCACGCCGATCTTATCGCGCTTGAAGTCAATGATCCGGTACTGGCGCTTGGCGCCGCCACCGCGATGCCTGACCGTTAACCTGCCCTGGTTATTTCTTCCTGCCTTCTTCTTATTCGGCGCAAGCAGGGACTTCTCCGGCTTCTTCTTCGTAAGCTCCGAATAATCCAGACTATCCATACCCCTGCGTCCGGGTGATGTAGGTCGATACTGTTTCACTCCCAAAGCCCGACTCCTCTTTCTTCCTTCACTGCCTAGACGCCTTCAAAGAGCTCGATCTTGTTGCCTTCCTCGAGCGTAACTACAGCCTTCTTCCAGGGAGAAGTCATTCCCCGGCGCCTGCCCGCACGCCGCATTTTGCCCGGCACGGACATAACATTGACTGAGACTACCTTGACCTTGAAAGCCTTCTCAACAGCTTCCTTGATCTGAGGTTTATTGGCATCTTTCGCCACTTCAAAAGTATACTTGTTCTGCTCCAAAATTGCGGTATTCTTCTCGGTTACAATCGGACGCCGCAGTATTTCGTAGATATGCATCCTTCTCCCCTCAAGCCTGGGCTTCAGCGACCGCAGGCGCCTTACCCCAAATTGCTTCGACCCGGCGCACGGCGTCAACCGTGATAATCACAGCCCTGCATGATAATAGATCAAGAACATTCAGCATATTGGCAGTCAACGTCTTTGTCCTGGGAACGTTGCGCGCGGACTTGACCACGTTCATATCTGGTTCAGCTGTAACGAGCAAAGCCGATGACTGCACACCGAGCGCCTTGAACATACTCACAACCTTCTTTGTGGCCGGCTCGCTCATTTGAAATGTATCTATGACCAGCAACTCGCCGTCGGCCACCTTCGACGACAGGACAGACTTCAAAGCAAGCCTTCTCATTTTCTTCGGCATAGCCTGCCTGTAGTCCCTTGGAGTTGGGCCGAAAACAATACCGCCACCACGCCTCAGAGGCGACCGTCTGCTTCCGGCTCGCGCGAATCCGGTATGCTTCTGGCGGAAAAGCTTGCGGGTGCCGCCAGTGACTTCTCCTCGGGTTTTTGTATCCGCCGTCCCGGCCCGGGCATTGGCCCGCTGCCTCACAAGCGCCTGGTGGACTACCGCCTCGTTAGGCTGAATCCCGAAAACCGCCTCGTCTAACTCTATCTCGCCAACTGCTTCGCCGTTTATATTTCTGACTGGAATCTGCAAGATATTCTCCCCGGCCAGGAATTACTTCTTCGACTTCCTGATCTCCAGTAAGCCATTCTTGGCGCCCGGAACAGCTCCCTTAAGCAGGATAACATTGCGATCCGGGTCAATCTTATATACCTCGATATTCTTAACAGTAACCCTCTCGTCTCCCATATGCCCTGCCATCCTCAGGCCCTTGAGTACGCGGCCGGGAGTCGTGCCGGACCCTATTGAGCCCGGTGCCCGGTGGCGGTCGGACTGCCCATGAGTCTTGGGACCACCCGCGAAATGATGCCGTTTCACTCCACCGGCAAATCCCCGCCCCTTGGATACTCCCACCACATCCACTCTGTCGCCCGGTTGGAAGATACTGACGTCGAATCGCTGCCCCACTTCAAATTCGGCAGGATTTTCGACCCGGAATTCACGGAGGTACCGGAACAGGGGCAGCTTTCCGAGATGTCCCTTCTCAGGCGACTTCAGTCTCTTAGCCTCCCTGAAACCGACCTGTACTGCGCCGTACCCTTCCTTATCAGGCCTCTTGATTTGCGTGACTGTGCAGGGCCCGGCTTCAATGGCAGTTACTGCCTGAGCAACGCCCTTCTCAGTGAATACTCGAGCCATGCCTAATTTGCGCCCGATTAGTCCCTTAACCATTCCCGCAGCCTACCTAGAGTTTGATTTCGATATCGACACCCGCCGGCAGGTTCAGAGTGGTTAGCGCGTCAATAGTCTTCGTGGTTGGGTCCAGGATGTCTATCAACCGCTTATGGGTCCTGATTTCGAATTGCTCCCGCGAGTCCTTATCCACATGCGGAGACCGGATCACCGTGAACTTCCTTATGTGGGTAGGAAGCGGCACAGGTCCCACAACTGCTGCCCCTGTGCGCTCAGCCGCCTCCACGATCTGTACGGCGGACTGATCAAGAATGCGGTGGTCGAATGCTTTCAACTTAATCCTTATTTTCTGCTTCGGCATTTAGCCCCTCATCCTCGCGATTATCTCCTGAGCTTTGTCCCTGGGTACTTCCTGATAATGGTCAAACTCCATGGAATAGGTGGCCCTGCCCTGGCTGATCGATCGCAAATCGGTAGCATAGCCGAAGCTCTCGGACAGCGGCAGATAACCACGAACAATGTGAGTCCATGCTCGCAACTCGACAGCATCGACTCTTGCCCTGCGAGCATTCAGGTCGCCGATAATATCTCCCAGGAATTCCTTTGGAGTCGCAGCTTCAAGCTTCATTATGGGCTCGAGCAGCACCGGTTTGGCCCGTTTTACGCCCTCCCGCAGACCTATAGAGCCCGCCATCTTGAAAGCAAGCTCCGAGGAGTCTACAGGGTGATAACTGCCGTCCAGCGCGGTGACCTTGATGTCTATCAGCGGATACCCTGCGAGAACGCCATTTTCAGTTGCTTCCTTGACGCCCTGTTGGATAGCAGGAATGAACTGCCTGGGTATGGCTCCGCCCGGTATCTTGTTCTCGAAACTGAAACCACCGCCCCTTTCGACAGGCTCGAGGTTGAGCGTAACCACACCATACTGGCCATGGCCGCCGGTCTGCCGAATAAACCGCCCCTCTGAACTAACGGGGACTGTTATTGTTTCCTTGTAAGCTACCTGCGGCTTCCCTATTTTCGCATTCACATTGAATTCGCGTACCAGCCGGTCAACGATTATGTCAAGATGAAGCTCACCCATGCCCGAAATGATCGTCTCGCCTGTATCTTCACTGTAGCTGCTCTTGAAGGTAGGGTCCTCATCGCCGAGCTTGATAAGGGCATCGCCGATTCGGGACTGGTCTGCCTTTGTACGAGGCTCAATTGCCAGCGCTATGACTGGTTCAGGGAATTTGATCGCTTCAAGTATGATAGGCCTTGACGGGTCGCACAGGGTGTCTCCCGTGAATGTGTTCTTTAGTCCGACTGCGGCCACAATCCTGCCGCAACTGGCGTCCGTGATTTCCTCACGCCGGTTGGCGTGCATCTGGAGCAAACGCCCAAACCGTTCCTTGCGCTCCCTCGTGGCATTAAGGACCTGAGACCCCGCGCGGGTCCGCCCTGAGTACACTCGCAAATAGACCAGACGGCCTATGAAAGGATCTGAGACCACTTTGAAAGCCAGGGCCGCGAAGGGGGCTTTTTCACTGGTTTCGCGCTTGATCTCTTTTCCGGTGCCAGGATCGAGTCCTGCTACAGGCGGGACATCGAGCGGGGAGGGAAGATAATCGATGATAGCATCCAGGACAGGCTCTACGCCCTTGTTCCTGACAGCACTGCCACAGAGAACAGGTACAAGCCGGAAAGCGAGGGTTGCCCGCCTCAGACCGGCCTTGAGCTGAGGGCCGCTGATCGCTCGCCCTTCGATATAGGCATTCATCAGCTCCTCATCGTTTTCGGCAACCTTCTCTATGAGCTCTTCCTTATACTTTGAAGCGTCTTCCTTATAACTGCCCGGGATTGGCGCCTCGATTCCGAGATCGCTGCCTTCCGGGTACAGCCAGGCCTTCATCTCAACCAGATCAATAACGCCCTCAAACGCTGATTCAGACCCTATCGGAATTTGCAGGGGGACAGGATTAGCCCGCAGGCGCTCCTTGATCATCTTGATCGTGTTGAAAAAATCAGCTCCGATCCGGTCCATCTTATTAATGAAGCATATTCTGGGCACGCGGTAGCTGTCTGCCTGGCGCCAAACAGTCTCGGACTGCGGCTCCACGCCGGCAAGCGCGTCGAAGACTACCACGCCTCCGTCAAGAACCCTCAGGCTGCGCTCGACTTCGGCGGTGAAGTCCACATGCCCGGGCGTATCAATAATGTTGATCTGATGATCAAGCCATTCACAACTGGTAGCAGCCGCAGTTATAGTAATACCCCTCTCACGTTCCTGCTGCATCCAATCCATCACCGCCGTGCCTTCATCCACCTGCCCGACCTTGTAAGTACGGCCGGTATGATAAAGCATCATCTCGGTAACGGTCGTCTTACCCGCATCGATGTGAGCGATGATACCTATATTGCGTACCTGCTCCAACAGGAGTCCCGGTGCCATTGCCTGATCCTTTTCGGCCAGCAAGCCCTTCTGTGCACCCAAAATGCTCAAACCTCTTACCACCTGTAATGAACGAAAGCCTTGTTGGCTTCAGCCATACGGTGTGTATCCTCACGTTTCTTGACTGTGATCCCTTGCCCACGGGCAGCATCCATTAGCTCCGCCGCCAGCCTTTCAGCCATAGGCTTACCTTTGCGCCCCTTAGCGGACGCCCGCAGCCAGCGCATTCCCAGCGCTACCCGACGGTCCTGCCTTATATCTACAGGCACCTGATACGTCGCGCCGCCGACCCTGCGGGGCTTGACTTCAATTACCGGGGTGACATTCTTCAGTGCCTGTTCGAACAAATCCAGAGCATTCTTCTTCATTTCTCTTTCGACAATTTCCAAAGCGTCATATACTATGCCCTCGGCCGTGCTCTTCTTTCCGCCTATCATCATTTTGTTTATGAAGCGGGCAAGTTCTACGCTCTGGTATTTGCTGTCAGGAGTCAATTTTCTTTTTTCTGCTCTGCTTCTTCGCGACATTTTCTTCTCTCGTATTACCTTTTACTCAATCAAAGAGCTTCTAATAAATAGAAGCTCTTCACTTGTCGAAAACCCGGCTAAACTCTTACTTAGTCCCAGCCTTGGGTTTCTTTGTGCCGTATAGACTACGACCCTGCCGACGTCCGTCAACACCCATCGAGTCAAGAGCGCCACGTATTATATGGTAACGTACGCCGGGGAGGTCCTTTACTCTGCCGCCTCGGATTAGTACTACCGAGTGCTCCTGCAGGTTATGTCCTTCTCCTGGTATGTACGCTGTCACCTCCATGCCATTTGTCAACCTGACTCGTGCGACCTTTCGCAGAGCAGAGTTCGGCTTTTTAGGGGTCACGGTCTTGACTTGAAGGCAGACACCGCGCTTCTGGGGCGAGCCTTTGCCCTGTTCGCCGGTACCTTTCAGCGTGTTGTATGTGAAACGAAGAGCCGGCGCCTTAACCTTCTTCTTCAGTTTCGTGCGCCCGTTTCTCACGAGCTGATTGATTGTTGGCAAAACCCTTCCTCCTAAATGGCTTAGGCGCTAAATTCTGAGTATACTGGAATGCTCCTTCTATGTCAATAGAGTTCCGAGTGGCCGCTTCATAGTCTCTTCCGACCATACACGTGCCGCGGCTCCCGTACTCTCGTTTGGTGACTGGCAACCCATTCGCCCCAGAACATCCCTGACCCGGGTTCCCGCGCTATTCGGCCCGACTAGTCCTGAATTTCACCTTCCCCGACCACGCCGGGTTCGATTATGCGTTTCGCCTCCTCGGCGAACTCGCGGGGCACCGAAATACTCACCTGACCCAGGCCGTTAACCGTCAACCCGAAAACCCGTCCCGCGCTCTCGTACTGAATGAGAACCGGTATTCCTTCGCTTTCAAGGTGCGCTTTCAGGATACCGGCTTGATACTCGCCTTGCGCTATGTGGACTACGACAAACTCCGGTTTTCCTGCAACCATGCCCGTGTACTTCTGCGGTTCTCCTTAGAACGAAGACGTAATAAGACCCCAAAAACAGTCTCAGGAAAGAACGGAAGCTCGGGTTTTGGCGGAGCGAAATTGGCTTCACGTGCCAGATGGTCCGAGGCTAACGCAACAACCCGGATGGGGTTTCGTTTCCTACTACCCGTCTGATATTATACATAAACGAAGGTAGTCTGGCAAGCGGTCAAATGAATTTCAGGGACAGACTGGGAACCGTACCCATCAGGAGGCTAGTCCAGCAGGCTGCGTGGTTCCTCACCAGCCGCCTGGCTTTGCTTGGATTCTGCTGCGCCGTGCCTTTTGCAGCAGGTTACACGCTCGGCTGGGTTCTAAGTTAGACCTGCTCTGCTGCCGGGATTACTTGCTTTCCTGCTCGGACTCGGCGTGTATGGCTTTCAGACGCGAGATGGCCTCTTCCGCGTCCATGCTGTAGGGCCAGCCGTGAGGCTTTGTTCCGATAATCTCCTCCCGGGCCAGTTCCGCAATCTCAGCGTCTCCCATTCCCAGCAGCCTCTTCAAGACCTCTTCATTGTCCTGCCCGAGCGTAGGTGCCGGTCGGCGAATCGAGACAGGCGTCTCGGTGAATTTGGCTGGGAACCCCGGATGCGGGTGAGTACCCGTAACGGGCCGGGTTACTACCTGGAAGAAACCCCTGTCCTGAATATGGGGATCACTCAGCACCTCGGAGTAATTCAGGACAGGTCCGGCAGCGACACCATGCTCCTGTAGAACGCGCATGACTTCAAACCTATCTCTTTGCCTGGTCCAGGCTTCGATAATAGTATCAAGCTCATCATGGTTTTTCCGACGGCCTGGCGCATCAGAGAACTTCGGTTCTCTGGTCAAGCCCGGTTTACCCAGGGCGTCGCAGAGACTCTGCCATTCTTTCTCCGACGTCACGCTGATCGTCGCCCACTCATCCTCACCTGAACACCGGTAGACCCCGTAAGGGGCATGCACAGGATGGCGGTTACCTGCACGGGGTCTTATCCTCTTGTTCATCGCGTAATCCATTATAGGCTCGCCCATGAAGCTGGTTATCGCCTCCATCTGTGAGAGGTCAATGCGCTGCCCCTGACCTGTCAGCTGCCTGTGCTGCAGAGCGACCAGCACCGCAGCGGCTCCGACAAGGCCCGCAGCAGGATCAGCCAGATACCCGGTCATCACGGGACCGCCGTCCGGGTAGCCGCTTATTATCGGCATTCCCGATACCATTTCCACGTTGGGTCCGAAAGTGACATAATTGCGCCACGGCCCGGTTGTGCCGAAACCGGGCATGGAAAGCATAATAATCCGGGGATTGATCTTGATCAGATCATTGTAAGATAGGCCCCAGTTCTCCATTACACGAGGGCTGAAATTCTCGGTAACGATGTCGCCCGTCTTTACCAGGCTCTTGAAAATATCTCTACCCTTCGGATGATTTAGGTTGAGGGTGATTCCATACTTGTTGCGGTTAGCGCCGTTGAAGACTGCGGACCATTCATATCCGTCCGGGCTGGGCCACCCGCCCAGCAAGCGCAGGTAATCCAGGCGCTGGATGGACTCGATCTTTACCACCTCGGCTCCAAGGTCCGCCAGTATCATGGTAGCCATTGGCCCTGCCCAGTAAATGCAAGTGTCGATTATCCTTACACCGTGCAGTGGCAGCGAAGACATGATCTACCTCCCTACTTGATCGTCGTCCTGCTAGAGAACACCCTTCCTCTTGAGATCGGCTAGCTGATCTCTGGTATAACCCAGGCGGCTGCATAAGAGTTCTTCGTTATGTTCGCCAAGGAGCGGGGTTCGCCCGGGGCTCCAGGGAGTCTCACTGAGCATGAACGGCGCTCCCGGGTAAGTCAGCTTTCCGGCTACCGGGTGGTCTATACTGACAAAGTACTCCCTGGCCTGGTGCTGAGGCATGGAAAAAATCTGCTCCGCGTTAGGTACCATGGTCAATGGGAGCCTCAGTTCCTGAGCGGCATGGAAGACATCTTCCATGCGTTTATTCCTTAACCAGGAGAGAATGATGCCCGTGATCTCGTCCCGGCGCTCCTCTCGCATCATCGGAGTCTCATATTCGGGTTTATCTCTCAGTTCCGGCATCTCCAGAAGCGCACACAGCATTTCCCAGTGGCTTTGAGTGGGGAGGAAAAATCCGACATACCCGTCCTCGCAGGGAAGAATACCCCAGGGGAAATGAATGCCTGCCCTTTTTCTCACGAACCCGGCATATGAAAAGACCAGGGTCATCGAAGGTTGCATGGTGTGGAAGGCTTCCCAGATAGAGACGTCAATATGCTGACCAGCGTTTGTCTTCTGGCGGTGGTAAAAGGACGCCAGCGTGACCGATACGGCGTACAGCCCGGCAACGTATTCGGGTACATTGGCGCCTACCTTGAGCGGCTCTCGGTCAGGTTCACCGCATTCGTATTGAAGGCCGCTCAATCCCCATATCGTGAGCTCAGTGGCCTTGAAATCCCGGTAAGGCCCCGTCTGGCCGAAATTCGAAATGGAGGTCATTACCAGACCGGGATTTACTTCCTTCAAGACCTCATAATCAAGGCCGAGGGAAGGCAGAACACGGGGACTGAAGTTCTCCACCAGTATATCGGAATCACTAACAAGGTCCTTGAAGATCTTGGCGCCCGCGGGATCTTTCAAGTTAATGGTGACGCTTTTCTTATTGGTGTTCAGATAGAGAAAGAGCCCGCTGTTCTCCGGATGAGACCTGTCTTCCGGAAAGGGCCCCAGGCTCCTCGCGCCATCACCGGAAACGGGTTTCTCGATTTTCAGGACCTCAGCGCCATAGTCAGCCAGGAGCTTGGTGCAAAATGGGCCGGCAATGAAGTGGGTAAGGTCGAGTACCCGGACGCCCGCCAGGGCTGGTTTACCCATCTGTCCCTCCTCGAAGCCCGTGACCAGCAGCCAGACCCTGACGGTACCGGCCTCGGACTCTAGTTAGTT
>JACUUS010000083.1 GCA_014859215.1 Dehalococcoidia bacterium
TCGGCGAGCTTCCGGTCCTTCTCGCTGACGCCATGCTGGAGGCGGGCCGTCCGGCTGGTCGAGCACTACCCGCCGGTCAAACCTGCCGGGTCGGAGCAGGGCCGGGTCCAGGATGTCCGGGCGGTTTGTGGCGGCTATTACTATCACCTTGGTACTGGAGTCAAAACCGTCCATCTCCACCAGTATCTGGTTGAGGGTCTGCTCCCTTTCGTCATGGCCACCGCCCAGCCCCGAACCGCGATGGCGCCCGACCGCGTCAATTTCATCCACGAAGATGATGCAGGGGGCATTCCGCTTCGCCTGGTCGAAGAGGTCCCTCACGCGGGAAGCTCCGACACCCACGAACATCTCGACAAATTCGCTGCCGCTGATGGAGAAGAAAGGCACGCCCGCTTCTCCGGCAACTGCGCGCGCCAGCAGCGTCTTGCCCGTTCCTGGCGGGCCGACCAGGAGCACCCCGCGCGGTATGCGCGCGCCGAGAGCAATGAACTTCTCAGGATACCTCAGGAACTCGACTATCTCCTGCAGTTCCTGCTTGGATTCCTCGACGCCGGCCACGTCGGCGAACGTAACCGTGGGCTTGTCGACGCTTGCCAGGCGCGCTCTGCTCTTGCCGAAGGACATTGCCTGGTTTGAGCCTCCCTGCGCCCGGCTGAACAGGAACAGGATCAGGAGGACAAAGATCAGTATTGGCAGGAAACTCAGGAACAGGCCGCCAAAATTGGTGCCCGGGCTTTCGTAGTTCACCGTTATGGTGCCGGCGTCTATGCCTTCCCTGAAGGTCGTGAAGGCGTCAAAGGTCTCCGGCACCGTAGTTTCAAAGGTCTCTCCATTTATAACGGCGGTCATGGAAGTACCCTTGATTGTGACTTCCCCCCCGCTCTCGTTCAGCCTCTGGATAATCTGGGTCGTGTTTAAATGGGGCGGTCCTCCCCTTGGCGAGATGATGAGGAAGAAGACGGCGACGACCGCAATCAGGACCGCGATCCAGATTATAAGACTGCGAGAGATTCTAGGCATAAAAACTCACTTGGGTGCAATCACCCTTCGTAATTATACCAGAAACAGATTCGAATATAAACAAAGCCGAGCGGGCAGACTCCCCCTGCGCAGATAACGAGATGCGCGGCGCGCCAAATTGTCCCGGGAGAACCCCATGTGCTATACTCGCGGTTGAGATGTCGCTTGACCTGAGCCGGTTAGCCGAGCAAGTAGAACAGATGGCCGTCGATCTCAAGGCCGAACGCGAAGGCTGGAATCGCCGTTTTCAACGCGCGGTCGCGGTTTTCCATGAGCAGGCAGCGGACCTGGATTCTCTTAAGTCTAAAATCGCGAACGCAAAGACCTCCTGGCTGGTCGCCGGGATAACCGCCGGCTTGAATACCAGCTGCAAACCCGTTCCATGCCCGCATGATTTTGCCGTGCTTGCCACTGACGGGTCCCAGGTCGAGGTCGACAGGCATGGTCCCGCAAGGTGTTACGTTATAAACACGGGAAGCGTCCTTCTTCGCTACGGCGGGCACCCGGGCGCTGTCCTCACCAGCGATCCTGTGCTGTATGCCGGCAACGACGACCTCGTCATCACCGACCCGGCGAGCAGCGCGGAGCATCCCGTCGAAAGAGGCCTCCTGGGTTTCAAACGCGCGGTCGCTGAATGTACCGGCCTCGCGGACCTTGCCGCAGAGTCCCCTGCCGGCCTGCCCTCGCTGGCCCTTATGGACGGCACCCTCATAATGTGGGGGCTGGCAGGGCATGCATTTCCCGAATATGTTCGCAACGCACTACTCGATAAGGGCTTCCTGCCGGCGCTTGACAGGCTGAGAGAGTTGAGCCGGCAGGGAGGGCCTGCCCTCGCAAGCTATATTAGTCTCCCGCGCAGCACGGATATCGTCAACGCTTTGAGAATTGCGGTATGCCCTCATCAGAAACCGGACTGCGACCGCAATTGCCCCCGCTCCGCGCCGGCCGCCAGGGAATGCGATATGTTTGCGGGTATCCAGGACCGGGACCTGTTCTCAGCCCTCCTTGAAACAGGCGAACGGTCCGCTTCCTTCACGAGCGCCTCTTCCATAGTGGAGAAGCATTACGGGCCCCACCAGGTCCGGTTTTTCTACCTTAACACATGCGAAGAGATAGCCCGCGTTGAGATACCTCGCTGGGTGGAAGAGGACGGCGGCCTCGACCTCGTCCACACTCTGGTCCTGGAACAATGCCGCCTTGGTGGAGGATACCCCGTTGCCCTTGCCGAGGCCCATGAGCAGGCAGTCGTAACGGCCGCCGACCGTGAGCAATTCCGGCAGCTGCTGGAAGCCTCACTGAGCAGCCACCACCTTCGGGCAGTCCATTCCGAGAAAAGCTTGAGCAAGCAAACGAGATGGGTTTAGAAACAGGGGAAGAAGCTTTGGCATCCAGAATCGGTGAGGTAATCGAAGCAAGCACGGCGGAGTTCCTTGCGGAGTGCTATGAGCTCCATGAACCCCCTCCGCTGGGCGCTCTCGTCAAGACGACCTTGCGGGATGCCGAAATCTACGGGATAGTATGCAATTCGAGCACGAGCGGCATAGACCCGGCACGCCGCCCACTGGCCCGGGGCCGGGATGAAGCGGAGGCAGACGACATCTACAAGCAGCACCCCCAGCTGTCGAGGCTGCTGCGCACCACTTTCAAAGCCGTGATTACCGGCTACAGCGAGGGTCGAGATATTCACCACTATATATCGCCAAGGCCTCCCAGAATTCACGATTTCGTGTTCATTTGCTCTCCCGGCGAGATAAGCGCCTTTACGCGTTCCCTTGATTTTCTCCCGGCGCTGCTCAGGGCCACGGAAGGGCCGGCTGACGACATAGTCTCTGCCTGCCTCCGGCGGGCCAGCCAGGCCCATGAGGACCCGCGTGCCTTCCTGATAGGGGCCGGAAAGGAGCTCGCTCTGCTCCTGAGCGGTGAACTGAACCGGCTCAACGCCATCCTGAGGAGGATCAGACCGTGAATGAGGCGAGGCAGCATCTCGGCATAGTGACAGGCGGCTCCCTTACCGGAGGCATCGAGGTCAAGCTGGACAGCGCGGCGTCCCTGGAGGAAATGGCTGTCGGGCGCTACGTGGTGATTGAAGGCCAGACAAGCCGCTTCTTCGCCATGATCTCGGATATCAAACTGGGAGCGATCGACCAGCGGCTGACCATCACTCCGCCTGATACGGGGGACCCTTTCATCGCCGAGGTTATCGCCGGCACGGGCACGTACGGCATCCTGCAGGTAGTCCCCCTGTTGACCATCGGCGGCGATGCGGCGAGCATGCTGGCGGGACCCCATCCCGTGAAGACGGTGCCCGCCCACTTTTCCGGGGTGTACGAGGCGTCAAGTGCCGACGTGGAGCTCGTCTTCGGCAAGGAGGACGAGAGGCACTTCTACGTGGGCACCCCGCTCGATATGGAAACCAGGGTCTGCCTGAATACCCGCGAGTTCGTCAAGAGGTCGAACGGCGTCTTCGGAAAAAGCGGCACCGGCAAGACCTTTTTCACCCGACTGCTCCTGATCGGCATAGTCCAGAAAAGGGATGCGGTGAACCTCATCTTTGACATGCACAGCGAGTACGGCTGGGCCGGAACGAGCGAAAACGCGCGCTCCGTGAAGGGCCTGAAACAGCTTTTCCCTGCCCAGGTAGCGCTCTTCACGCTCGATGAGCAAAGCGCCCGCCGGCGGAAGGCCAGCACCGATTACGTGGTAGAGATCGGGTACGACGAGATTGAACCCGAGGATATCGCCCTCCTCAAAGACACCCTGAACCTGACCGAGCATGCCGCGGAGGCTGTTTACCAGTTCCAGCGTGAATTCGGCGAAAAGAAATGGCTGGAGGGCTTCTTCAGCCTTGGAGAAGGGGAAGATACCGACGAAGTCCTGAAAAGGCTCAATGTGCATGAAAGCAGCTACCGTAACCTCCGGCGCGGCCTCGAACGGCTGAAGAGGCTGCCTTTCCTCGTGCCTCACGCGGCGGACAATTCAGTGAAACGCATACTCGCCTACCTCGACAGCGGCAAGAACGTCGTTCTCGAGTTCGGCAGGTACACCGACATCACCGTCTACGTGCTTGTAGCGAATATACTGACGCGCCGCATTTACGACCAGTACAGGGAACGGACCGAAAGGGTTCAGGGAGAGGGCGGCGAGAAGCCCCAACCACTTGTCATAACCATAGAAGAAGCCCACAAGTTCCTCAACCGGGAAGTGGCGTCCCAGACCATCTTCGGCACTATAGCCCGCGAGATGAGGAAATACGGCGTGACGCTACTGGTAATCGACCAGCGGCCCAGCAGCATAGACGACGAGGTCATGTCGCAGCTCGGCACCAAGGCCACCTATCTCCTTGACAATGAGAATGATGTCGACAGCGTGCTGATGGGTGTCTCAGGCAAGACCCAGCTCAAGACGGTCCTTTCCAAGCTGGAGGCGACGCAGCAGGCCTTGATTTTCGGGCACGCCCTGCCAATGCCGGTTGTGGTGAGGACCCGGGATTACGGCAGCGCCGAATCGTACAGGACCCTGGGATTCATGGACGCCGTTGGACTCAGGAGAAAACTGGAGGAGGAGATCAGGGACCTCTCCTGAAACCGAAGTGGAGGAAGGAAAAGCGCCTGAGGCGTACCCCAGGCGCTTTCTACTCGTAAACTAAGCTGCGTTCGTTAAGCTGAAGCCTTCCGTCGGCCGATGACGAGAACGTCCAGCAGGACCAGGACGCCGCCGACTCCGATAAGCACCCAGGGCAGAATGTCCCTGAACCACATAAGCTGGTTGCGGGAAGTCCCGGCGAAGTCGACCATAGTCTCTACGGTGGTGTCAGCGTACTGGATCTTTGATATCTGGACGGGTACCGAGTTTTCCATCATATCCATGCTGGTAGTGGACGTGGACATCTGGTTTACCACCGCTCCGGTCGAAGGCTCTATCCACAGCTTCAAATTGATGGCGAAGAAGAGGTCCGCGCCAGTCTGCGGATGCTTGCCGCGAGGTATCTCAGCCGCCTCAATCTCGAAGACATTCACTTTCAGTCCCCGGAACTCCTCGGCGTGGGAGAAGCTCGCGGTAAGTGGTTCATTCGCTCCGGCGTTCCAGAGGTCGAACGTAGCATCCTCCGTGCAAGGCCTGACGGGACCGAAGTTTCCGGTCCGACCTCGTTCATCAAGATTGGCCATGTATTCGAGCGTTCTGCGATCAATCGTATGTATGGTTTCGTCCCCGTACTGCGGGAGAACATCACCCGACTGAGCATGGCTGATCGTCCGGACCTCGTGGATTCTGATGGCGCCATTCAGGGTCTCAACCGCCTCCTGGGTTAGCTTTTGTTCCACCGGAAAGGTATCAAGTTGCTGCGTCTGCTGGTTCATCGCTGAGAACTCGCCAACGAAGTGGAATGTCCGTGCGTAGTCCCCGGGCATCTTGTCCAGCGAGGGGAATATCACCACTATCCAGATGACTCCAAGTACAGCCAGCAGCAGGCCGAAAACGGATACAATGAACCCCTTCCCCTTATTGCCTTTCGGGACCATTTTTCTCCTTTCCGCTCCTTGATTCTCTGTATGACTCTACCGGGCACAGCGACTTGTTTCGGGCTGCGCACCTCCTCCAGCCGAGCGCCGGACAACCATCGCCGGGGTGACGGCTCGCGAAGGATGAGCGAGTTCGCAGATTCTAGGTCAAAGTGCCGAAAATTCAACGAAAACCACACACATGCCCCAATTACAGTACTCCCAATCTAGAGCATGTATTGAATGCCAGAACGGGACCGCGACTAGCCCTTTACGCTCATTCTCCGCAGTGCCGCCGCACGGCCCGTTCTTATGGAATAATTTCAAAAACGAAGTGGGGTTCTAATGTCGATATGTCAGATACGCAATCCTCACCATATTTCCAGCCGAAGAACTGCACAGTTGTCTTTTCGCGGCTGAAGTCGATAACCGCGAAGCCTGCCTTCTCGTAGCTGGGCAGCTCTTCCTCCACCGTGAGCCATGTCGGGGGCTGTGCCTCGATGCCCCGAAGGCCCTCGGAGGGGTAACCGCCCTTGGCCACACCCAATGCACCCGTCAGCAGGGATGGGATAGGTTTATCCGCAAAGCTCAACTTGCCACTCCCATGAATCCAGCCGGCGGCCTGAGTATGCATGTCTCCACAGACAAACAGCGGCTGGCTGCTCTGCATTGAATAAGCTGCGTTCAGAATGCGGTTGTGCTGCTCAAACCAGCCTTCCTGCCACATGTATTTCTCCTCTTCTGTGGTCAGGTACGGGCCGTCGGGAGCTTTAGCTCTGACGTCGGGATAGTACTCAAGCCACTTGCCCGCAGACCAGCCGACGGCGATAGGGGAGAAGTGCACCAGGTACCTGGTGTCCTCCGCCTCCATACGGTCTACGAGCCACTGCTCAGCGTCCATGGGAAAGAATGCGGCACTCGCGCCCGTGAGGGTGATATAACGGCGCATATCGTACATCAGGCCTTCAAGCAGATTACCATATCGCAGGGTGCCGAAGCTTTCCGATACGCCCTCAGTGCGGTCCGGCGCCCCTGTTCCCGGCAGCGACTGTGGGCGGTTCTCATCGGGGAGAAACTCGGGCAGGTACAGTTTCTGCGCCGTGCGGCCCAGCTCGATCATGAAGGGTTCAGGAGGAAATGAGACTCCCCCCTGCACGCGCGGACTTACCCATGACAGGAGCAATTTCCAGTCCCGGTAATCCCCTTCTATCGCTTCGTCATTCATAAAATAATCGTGGTCGTCCAGAATCCAGTAAGTCGGGGTTGACCGGAGGGCCGTTCCGTAGAGATAGGCTATCTGCGGGTCGACGGCTTTTTTCAAGACTTCCTCGTTGAAAGTCCCCATCACAGCTATATTCTGGTCGAAATCTCCGGCATAATGAATCGCGCGGCGCGATTTCCCCATATGCTGCGGGGTTATTCCGTACTTGATATCCCAGTAAATCTGGTCACCGGTACTTACCATCACGTCCGGGTTGAACGAGAGAGCGTGATTGAGCAGCTGCTGACGGATTTCGACGGGCATCTGTCCGGTCCCGAACCAGGACCGCGTGGCGTCATGCCCGCCCGGGCAGGTGATGGCCAGTACCCGGAGTCGCTCGGGCTCACTGTCCGGCGCGGGAAATGTTCTGAGAGGCCAGGGGTCGCAGAGGGGGTGCCCCTCGTAGTCGTGCAACTGTAGCTGATAGACTGTGTCTGCCTGCAGGCCGGAGACATCGAACGCCCAGAAGTATCCGTACGTATCCGTCCGTGTACCTGATACCGTTAGATTGCCGTTAACCGTTAAGCGCGGGCTATCCAGGGGTTCCTCGAAAGAGGTCTTCAGCAGGATTCGAGAATCATTCACCGCAGGGAGGATGTGGACGACCTTTCCGTTGTCCCATGCAGGGTCCGGGTGGTTGGGCTCGAAATGGACCGGAATAATGGGAATCACGAAGTACCAGGTGACCAGACCGGCAATCAGCACTGATGAACTGCCCCACAGCACTTTCCGCTTCCTTGACTTAACGAAAATGGATGCGACGAGTAAGCCCACGACCGCAAACTGCGCCAGAACAACGGCTGATATGGGTGACCAGATATATTCCCAGATAATCGAGGTGTCCATCAAGCGCTTCCCCCCCAGTATCTGTGCACCGTATTTTCAGGCCGCCCTGAAGCCGGTCAGCCGGGCTGCCAAAGATCTTAACTCAGGAACAGGCGCTCCGCCGCGGGTCCCGGAGAATACGCTCACGCGAATAATCGCTCCAATAATATCACTGGCGCAACTATTTTCAAGATCTACTCATATCCCCGGTCAGCCATACATAGACTCAGCGCCTGAGGTGCACTCAGGCGCTGAGACACCGTCCGGAGGTCGGGCTACGCCGTTTTGCGGCGCCCCAGTATCAGCACATCGATCAGGACCATCACGGCTCCCAGGCCGATCAGGAGCCACGGTATTACAGTCTTGAACCACATCAGCATAGTGCGGGAACTGGTCGCGACATCCATCAACTCGTCTACAGTCTGGTCAGCATAGTTTATGGTCGAGGACTGCACGAGAATGCGCTGTCCCTGCATATCCATCGTCGTGGTAGTTTCCGCCGTCTGGTTCACCACCGCGCCTGTCGACGGCTCGATCCAGAGCGTGATAGTCGTGGAGTAGAACATGTCCGCATTGGTTTGTGGATGCTTGCCAAGCGGCAGGTCCGCCTCCTCTATGACAAATACATACACATTAAGTCCCCGGAAAGACTCCGAATAGGAATAAGCTGCCGTCAGAGGCTGCCTGACTCCAGGGTTGTATAGACCGAAGGTAGTCTCAATCCCGAGAGGCCTGGGCGGGCCCCACCGTCCCGAACGTCCGCGCTCGTCAAGCGCTGGCACATATTCGAGCGACCTTCGGTCGACGGTCAGGACACTGCTGTCACCATATTGGGCGAGGACATCGCCGGTAACGGCATTGGTGACCTTGCGGACCTCACTTATTTTTATCGCGCCGTTCACCGTGCCGATCGCTTCCTGCACTAGCTCCTGGGCCACAGGGAAGGTCATCGGGGCCTGTGTCTCAGGGTCCAGGACGGTGAAGGTCCCATCGAAATAGTAGGTCCGGGCGTAATCCGCGGGCATCTTGTCCAGCGATGGAAATATAACCGTTACCCACAGGGCGCCCAGGATGATGAAAAGGATACCTACGATGGACACTATGTAGCCTGTTTTCTTTTTCTCTTTGGTGGTAGCCATAGTCCTCCTTTACGCGCTCCGGGCTTCCGGGATGTATCCGGATTCTAACGAGACAATAATCCTGGAATCCACCTCCTTTCGCTTCTCTCAGGAAGCGAAGCTGGATTTGACGGTTCGCCGAATTTGCTCGATTCTAGGCCAAGTTGCACTACTTGTCAAGCTGTTCGAACGTACCTGTCTTCCCGAACGATTGTCAGGGCTGAGCTCATTGACCGGTACCCTTTATACTCGCAATCCCCGCACCGGAATTGACATGAGCGGACCTCTGCTAAGTGGAGAACTCAAGGATGCAGGACCGGCCCCCTGCGCATATCTGTTCCTGCATCTTGAATCGGATATCTTTGCCGAATTCCCCGGCCCAGACCGCGTACTCTGTGTTGCATATCCTCGTCCCGACCTTGCCGGAAAGGCTCTCGCGGCCGGACTTGACCATCAATTCATGCCACGGACACCGTTTGTACACGATCCGGAAACCCTTCTTACCCGTTATCTCTTCCGTGCTTAAATCGTACTCTTCCAGTTTCAATTTAGCTGTCAGGCATTCACGCAAGGCGTCCACACCGGCGCCCAGATTGAGCATGGACTTCACCAGCCGCGCCTGCATCTTGGGCTGTACCTTCCAGACTTCCTCATCAATATCCAATGCGGCCTCGAACCCGTACTTCTCCTCGACTTTCATGAACCAAAGCCCATCCACCGTTGAATAGCTCCGGTGCCACAACCGGATAACCTGGTCCGGCGTCAACTCAGACATCTGTTCCTCCAGAAATAAGCTTCAGAAGAGACAAACGAGAACCCCGCCAGCAAAACATCCAGCTGTCTGGATGCCTGGACATCGGGGCGCTCAGACACCGTGATCACACTCCTT
>JACUUS010000274.1 GCA_014859215.1 Dehalococcoidia bacterium
CCTTGACCATGGCTGACAGCGTCATGACTTATCGCCTGATCGTCAAGCAAATCGCTCTCAAGCAGGGGGTCTACGCGACCTTCATGCCGAAGCCCGTATTCGGTATAAACGGAAGCGGAATGCATGTGCACCAGTCCCTGTTCAGGGGCAACCAGAACGCTTTTTTTGACCCGCATGATTCATACCATCTTTCCGGGACGGCTAGAGCTTTCATCGCGGGCCTCTTGAAGCACGCCCCCGAAATCACATCGGTAATGAACCAGTGGGTGAACTCATACAAGCGACTGGTCCCCGGCTACGAGGCCCCGGTATATCTCTCATGGGCGCGCCGTAACCGCTCCGACCTGATAAGAGTACCCGAATACCAGCCCGGGAAGGAGAAATCTACGCGCATCGAGTTCAGGTCCCCGGATCCCGCCTGCAACCCCTACCTGGCTTTTTCCGCCATGCTGGCTGCAGGCCTGGAGGGAATCGAGAAAGGGTACGAGGCCCCGCCGCCGGTCGAGGAGAATGTCTACGAAATGAGCGAGGAAGAGCGACAGAGCAGGGATATAGGCACCCTGCCGGGCAGTCTCTGGGAAGCGATCATTCTCACAGAGAAGAGCGAAGTTGTGAAGAAGGCAATGGGCGAGCACGTTTTCGATGCCTTCATTCAAAACAAGAAGATCGAATGGGAACTCTACCGGGCCCAGGTTACTGATTACGAGTTGAAAAGATACCTGCCGATACTATAGCCAGATCAGGCCAATTCCTTGAGAGGCTGAACCATGCGTCAACTCCGTCTCTGTATGGCGCAGATAAATACCACAGTTGGCGACTTTGAGGGGAACCTCGCCAAGATCCTGAAGGCGATAGACGAGGCCAGGTCTTTCGGGACCGACCTCGTCACTTTCCCTGAACTAGCCGTTTGCGGTTACCCGCCTGAGGATCTTCTCTTCAAGTCTCAATTCCTGGAGCGGAACCTCAAGTGTATCAACGAGGTGGTCGGCAATTCACACGACATTGTAGTAATGGTCGGATTCGTCGACCAGCGGGATGACATCTACAATGCGGCCGCTATCATTCATGACGGAAGGCTTGTGGACGTCTACCATAAGATACTCCTGCCCAATTACGGGGTTTTCGACGAGGACCGCTACTTCAAAGCCGGTACGAGATGTCCGATTTACACCATCGCAGGCGTGAAGACTGGAGTTACAATTTGCGAGGATATGTGGTACGAGTCCGGTCCGGGGACAGTGCAGGCCCATCATGGCGCTGAAATACTGGTCAACATAAGCGCTTCACCTTATCACTTCCGCAAGGGCGACTTCCGGAAGCGGATGCTGGGTACTCGGGCCGCCGACAACGTCGCGATTGTTGCTCACACGAACCTTGTGGGCGGCCAGGATGAGCTCGTTTTCGACGGCAGCAGCATGGTGTTAGATGAAAAAGGCAGGCTTGTAGCCAGGGCAAGAAGCTTCCAGGAGGATTTACTGATCGTCGACCTCAACGTTGATTCCGTGTTAGGAGCCCGCCTTCGCGATCCTCGACGCCGCAAGGGGCCGCCACCCGTCGAAGGTCTCTGGACCGTGCACAATATCCTCGTATCCGGGGCCCGCAGCGCTGTTGCCAGGCCGCCCC
>JACUUS010000275.1 GCA_014859215.1 Dehalococcoidia bacterium
TTGTCCGGGCATCATTGAAGCTCCTTACGGGGACTGTGGTCAACAGCATCCAGTTCAGGGACCCGTTCTCTTCCCTTACATACACCGCCCAAACCTTGATCACCTTCTCGTGGCCTTTGGGAGGCTGCAGGTTCACTTCGGCAAAGCGGATGTCCAGCCTGGCATCCCGGGCCGGCGAACTGCCCCGGCGGGGAATGTGTATATCAAAGAACCCGTCGATTTCCCGCTTGGCCATGAAGTCCCATAGAAAATCCTGCTCTACCTGACGATTCCTGCCCTTTTCGGCACGAATCAATAGCTTGGCCGCCCCTTTCTTGTCAGCCTCAAGAAAGAGATCGTAGATGTCCGATTCCCGGTCCCCCATGCTCACCAGCATGGTCTCAGGGCAGAGCTTCTGTATCTTGGACACCTTTTTGAAGCTCTTGATCCACTTGATGCTTTCCTTCTGCTCAATAGGCAGAGTCTTTCGCCGCAGACTCTTTTGCCTTTCCTCGGTACTCCTCGCCCAGCACTGGGCATCCACTATTCCCAAGGGCGTCCCCTCTTCTGTGAAAGCGAGCGCATCATGAAGGAGAAGTCCGATGGTCTTGTCCCTGGCGTTTCTTATGGGTCCCAGTCCCTCAGTCATGGGGTGAGTACTGTAATTGAGAGAGGTGGTGTCCTGAGGCACCAATACCAGCTTATGATCCCTGATGCGTTCGACCGTGGCCTCGGTGTGCGGAGTCAGCACTGTATCCATAGTCACCTTTGGATTCTGAAAGAACCTGTAAGCCGCCATGGTACGCGCCTTGGAGCTACAGGCCTCCGGAATGTTGGCTTCGGGACAATCATAGAAGTCCTGGGCAATGGTGTAAAGCCTGGATTTCAACCGGTTGTCATAGAAGCGGACAGTGCCGAATTCCTCCTCAGCCCAACTTTTTGGCGACTCGGGACGGGGCATCGGAACATCGGGTTCGGGGAGAAGAGCTTCTTTCCACCGCGAGCAGAGGGGATACAAGAAAACCCTCTTGGCCTTCCCGTCCCTGCGCCCCGCGCTCTTGCCCACCTCAACGAAATTGGCTGCCTTGTAGCATGTCCCTGCGAAGGCTGGATCGACAAAGGTCTCGACCAGAACAGGGCGAATCTGATAGCGCATCTGCCAATCTTGCACCAAACGGGCCAGGGCCAGTGACAAGACATGGGAGGCCAGGTGTGGAACTCGCACGGTGGGCAGGATGAGGAATCGGCTGTTGGTGACGACCCGGTCCAGGTTTGCCCGTTTAGCGCCGTCCGTCCAGCCTATATAACTGTCCCGACACTTGAGGGCATAAGAGGCGGAACTGAAGACCAGTGTCCCTAGATAGCCTTGAGAACACTTGACTATGTACCTGATCTGGGCGCCGCATATGGGCCCGCTTCCCAAATAGTGATAACGGTCAAGAAGAGCGGAGCATATCTTTGACTCTTTGGAATAACGGCTTTTGATGGGATAAACGCTGATCTGGCCCAGTTCCTTAAGGCTGCAACACAGTTCGGGTACCGGAGGGTACTCCTTGCTGACGGCCGGTTGCTGGAAAGCGTAAGTCTTAGCTGGTTTCGGCAGGTCCAAGACCCCGCGCTCTTCCAGTTTGACCAGGGCCTTGC
>JACUUS010000084.1 GCA_014859215.1 Dehalococcoidia bacterium
ACAGCATCCCACAACGCCCGATCCGAGCGCGATACTGCTGGATCATCGGATTTGGACGACCAAGTCCGCGTAGCCACGAGCCCAACTGCACATTGATCCCGTATTGCCCATCCGAGCCTAGGGGAACTGTTTCCACTTGCGTCTGTGGTAACCAGTATCGGGACGGCAATCATAGCTACCAGCAGCACGACAGGTATTCTCTTCTTTCCACATGGAGATCACTTTCCTGCGGTTAGTCTGCACTCATTGTGGCGGGCGAAGACTCTATTGACACTGTGCTGCTTTTTGGACCGGGTCCGTTTTTTTCATAGAACTCGTTGGCTTCTGCGCTAAGCCTTTCGTACTCTGCTTCGGAGATCCCCCAGACAACGGTCACTGTCCATCCCTCAGGAGCTTCCTGCATGAAATCAAGCACAGATACGTTTTCAGGCGAGTCGTCAGGACTGGCGGCAGTGTCCAGAAGAGCTATGCGCACCTCTCCAGGCTGTAATCCCCCGGTGTTAGCAGCCGTGTGGACGAATATGACAGGCATGCCGCCTATCTCTTTTGGCAGAGGGTGGCCGTCGACGGCCGTTGGAAAAGAAGAGCTGCTCGAGGAATAGCTTGCTGAGTCAGTCTCGTCCAGAGCGCACATGACAGGCACGCTGTCCGTCTCTATTGACACGGGTTGGCCGTCGTCAGAAGTTGGAAGAGGAGGGTTATCCTTGGAATCGCTCGCGAGGGCCGATGCAGACACTGCCAGGATAAGGGCGGCCACCATTAGTGATGTATTCAGTTTGCCCGAAGCCTTCAACTTGTCCTCCTTTCCCTACGACCTTTCGTCTTTGGTCCATCTTCCGACACCTGGAAGTTTCGGGATTCTCACTTCCTTATCTTCTTGCCGGCAGGAAGACTGACTGAGTCTAGAAGCCGAATCCCTTGGGCGTAGCTGCGTCGTCGCCGAGCCGCCTTCACTCCATTGACCGATGCCAGAGCCAGACCAGTAAATCACATTGATCACTGCCAGCTTAGAACTTGGGCCATCTGTGCGGAATACCAAAAACTCCGTTCGATAGTGCCTGCCCATGCCATCGACTCCCTCAAGAACAAGGACCCGGCCGCCAATCGCCTGATATCCATTCTCTAAATGCTTCGTAGGCAGAAGATAAGTATCAACGATTTCAGGGGGCTCTACAGGGACTGCCTCCCATCCACCTGCGCGTTCCCAATTCCCACGAGTCATTGACTTATCATCAGCCAGGACACCTAGCTTTTCAAGATTCCGTGCCTGGGCGTAAGCCACCGCTTGGTTCAGAACGCTCGTGGCCTCCTCAACGCTGACCTGCCATGTCTCTTCATTGCTGGCAATCGTGTTGCCGCACCCCGCAGCGCTAAAAGCAGCGGTGATAACTGCAAGGCACATAACCACCATACCCACTTTCTGAGTAGCCATGCAAACCTCCTTGGCTAAATCGACGCCAGTTCGGGAGCGTGCCTGACATTAAAGTGGCTCCTAAGAACCGAAATCAGCTATAAGTGGTCCTCATTTGAGCCCATTTGTAGTACCATGCAGTTTCTATATCTACCCGGTCAATAAGGGTGTTAGACTGTGGAGCAGGCCCAAAGCGCAGCGCTCCTTCTAAGTTGATATGATAGGTACCGTCCCCGATTAAATCCCCTATCCTGTTGAACCATATGCTGCCGCCAACAGTCTCCCCGCTAACGTCCTTCTCTTCAATAATCAGCCCGCGTGCGATCAGGTCTTTCCGGACCGGGCCAGGCGCCAGAGCAACGGAGTTGATTATAGAGTCTATCCTGGACCGCTCCGCCCTGTACAGGGCCATATTAGTGGCGAAATCACCCTGTCCCCGATCATCGGCCACGGCGACAGCGGGGAAAGTGGCTGCCATCAACAGGACAAGCAATAGGAGAGCCCAAGACTTCAGCAAGCCGGGCTGATTTGGTATGCGCAAATCTGAGAAACTCCTTTCGTGAAAATAGGGATTGCAGGCCAGGTCTTATGTCATCCCAATATGCACCTCCACGCTGATTCTCAAGAAATGGGACTTTTTTCTCCCTTACTAATACAGACAACGCGAGCGCGCTATCTGCTCGGTCAAACTCTGAGGGAGTCGGATTTGGGGGAAGGGTGGATCAGAAGAGATCGGAGTCGGATTATCTCGATAACTACAGCCTATTTCGCTTTCTGGCCAGGAATGTCACGAGGATAATGGCGATGGCCATGCAGAGCCCAAGCCCAGCCCAAATGTATCTCGCTGCGGTTCCCGGGTGGCCGGGAAGACCCCATGGGCCATCGCCTTCCGGCGGCACAAACAGGCCGGGGCCGCTCAAGAGAGCACCAAGAATAATCGCGATTGCCAGGCAGAGCCCAACTCCCGCCCACACGTACCTGTTTCGAAATATGGGGGGAAACAATGATCTCGGTCCGGGCGACGGCGCAGAGTGCAAGAACGCTTTCAGGCGGGCCTCGAAAGCTGTGGGCACCAGCATCTGTCCTCGAGCCTCCGGCATCTCACGGCGCAGAAGCAGGTCCAGTTCTCGCGCCTCCTCTACCGCCTGTCTGCATGCCGGGCAACCAGCGATATGGGATTCGAGCCTTTCCCTATCTCGCTTGTCGAGCATCCCTTGAAGATAGTCGAACAACTTCTTTCTTACTTCGGTGTGTCTCACGCATTGCCTCGCATGGAGTGTCTCAGCATGCCGTAGGACTCGCTCAACAGTCTTCTTATTGTACCCTGTGGGCGGCTAAGTACATAGGCTATTTCCCCGGTTGTCAATTCCTCGGCGTAGTGAAGGTGAACAACCAGGCGATGCAGTTCAGGTAATTGTGACACACAGCGACGAAGGTCCATCGAGCACTCGACCGAATTCACGCCGCCATCATTGGCGAGCAAATTCGCAGCCTCTTCCACTGGCACGGAACCCGCTGCCCTTCGCCGCTTTGATCGACGCAGGAGGTTTCGCGAGCAGTTCGCCACTATCCGGGCAAACCAGAATTCGAACCGATCATCTTGCTCAAGCTGGTTCAGACAACGGACAGCTCTGAGGCATGCTTCCTGCACCGCGTCTTCCGCATCACAACGGCTGCCCAGAACGGCGAAAGCTATTCGATATGCTCTACCGATATAGACCTCGATAAGCTGAGAGAAGGAATGCATATCGCCTGCTCTGGCCGACTGTACCAGAGAGGACTTTCTGTCCCTGAGCCTCTCAGACTCAATGAAGCGCTCTTCCTGCATGAGACTTGCCGTCCAGAGAAGTACGAAATGCCCCGCCGGGGGTGCCGGGTGAACCTCTTCCCCGGCCCGGCGATAGTATAAGCTTCTTCCCCGAAGGTCGCAACCGCATAAACCGTTGATTGCCGTAGCGCACAAACGGCGACTGCCTGTACCTGAGAAAGCGTAGCGCAGGTTTCCCAACCTGCGGCTACCAGGACCGGCCTTACCGTACCCGACCTTGCCGGCTCGAGCACCTGCGAAAGTTGTCGGCGGTGGCACCTTCTATTCAGCCGGCAGCCCTCCTCTGCCACCCGTCATACTGCCGGCCAGGCATCTATTGAAAACCATACGTTTGCAGTTTAAGATTAGCATTCAGGCACTGTAGACAGTCAGAGCAAGTCTTCTGCCGGTTGTGTGGAGGAGAGAAAGGACGGTTCCTTGAAAATACTTCTTGCTGTGGATGGCTCGCGATATTCCGAGATGTCTGCGAAAACGCTGAAAGCATTCGGTTTGCCCTCGAAGACAAAGGTCACGGTCATGACAGTGGTCTCCGAGCATACCTTTCTCGGCGGGCTGACCCTGCACGCTTTCAGGCGTGAAGCGACCATGCGGGAAAGGGCCCGGACCAGCCAGGAAGAAAAAGCCTCCAGGCTCGTCGAGGGGCCAGCCGGTTCCTTGCGCGATGCGGGCCTCCAGGTACAGACGCTGGTGGAGCGCGGCAGGCCAGCGGAGGTTATCATACAGCAAGCTGACAAGATGGGCGCCGACCTGATCGTCGTGGGGGCCAAGGGGACCGATTCCTCGCCCCGCTTCCAGCTAGGGTCGGTCTCGCACAAGGTAATGAAGTACGCCCGCACCAGCGTCCTGCTGGTACGGGAAGGCACTTCGAGGGCCAGGAGAGTCTTTCTCGCCACAGACGGGTCCCGGCACGCGGAAGCAGCGGCGAAGTTTATTCTCACCTTGCCTCTTCCACGGCAGAGCCTTATTATCCTCGTCACTTCCCTCCAGTCCTATGTGGGCGCGCTTATGAAAATGCCCACGCTGGACCTCGAGACAAACCAGAAACTGCTTGCCGAGCTCCAGGCAGCAGAGGAGCAGGCTGCGCGCAGTCTCATGGCGAAGACCGAGCGTCAGCTACATGAGAAAGGGTACCAGGTTGAGTCTCTCGTTCTTCGCGGCGATCCGGCCGAAGAGATACTCCTCGCGGCGAAGACGCTCAACCCGGACCTGATAGTGCTTGGCGCCAAGGGGCTAACCGGCATCGAGACCTTCCTTCTCGGCAGCGTGGCTCAGCGGGTGGCAAGATTCTCCAGGTACTCGGTCCTCCTCGTCAGGCCTGCCGATAAACTGTCCGCCGCGCAGGACTAGATGCTAGAATGGAATTGTAGCGACTCTGATGAGGGGGAGGTTATGGTCTCGGAAGGAAAGAAAAAGCGCAAGAAAAGGCGGGAGATAAATATCAACCAGATGGAGATAGATGATATTCCATCTGTTTACCACCTGGGGGAAAAACTGTTTACGAGCGAAGAGGCTCCCATTCTCTACCGGACGTGGGACCCTTACGAGGTAACCGGGCACTATACCTCGGACCCTGAATACTGCCTGGTCGCCCAGTCCGACGGAGTGGTCGTGGGTTTCATCCTGGCGACAACTATAGAGAAGGAAGGCACGGCCTGGAAGAAGTACGGGTACCTGAGCTGGATAGCGGTTGACGAGAATTTCCAGAGAGCGCATGTGGCTACGCGCCTTTACCGCAAACTGGAAGACAAGCTTCTCCACGCCGGAGTGAGGATGATTATCGCCGACACGGACCGCGATAACCGAGAAGCGCTGGGCTTCTTCACCGCCATCAATTTCAGCCTTCGCGCAGAGCACATCTGGCTCTCGAAAACGCTCCGCCGGCCGCCCCGGAAGCCCGGCCGGAAAGAGATCGAGGAAGCGGCGGCCCCCGGGAGAGCCGAAGAGAGAGAACAGGTTGCCCGGACCGGTTCATGACGTCCGGCACATAAACAGGGACCCCTATAGCCTCCTGGACAAGACGGCCACTCGGAAGGACCAATATCATGAAAAGAATCGTAGACGCCTCGGCCAGGGTGCAGGCGGAAAGACTGAAGAAGCTCTTCAAAGAACTTGTCGATATCTACAGCCCGTCGGGCAAGGAAGAAGAGATACTGGAGTTCGCTTATGAACATTTGAAAGCCCAGGGCGTGAACGTGTCGAAGCAGGAAGTTGATGAGAACCGCTGCAACCTGATAGTGCTTCCGGAGAAGACCGACGAGGTAGACCTGTGCTTCGTCGGTCATCTTGATACCGTAACAGCTTATGACCTGGAGGATTTCGGCTTCTCCGAAGAGAATAATACAGCCTACGGCCTCGGGTGTACGGACATGAAGGCCGGCTGCGCCGCCATGATGGAGGCTTTCACCGTGCTCGCCGAGCGAAAAGAACCCTCACCCGCGGTCGGGCTGGCCCTTGTCGTGGGCGAGGAGGAAGACAGCGACGGCGCAAAGACCCTGATGCGCGAATACAGTTTCCCCTGGGCCGTGGTGGGCGAACCAACCAACCTTGTGCCTTGCCTGGGCCATTTCGGCTATCTCGAAGTGCTCCTGCGCACACGCGGGAAGCGAGCTCACTCATCCATGCCCGAGCTGGGGCAGAATGCCATCGAGAACATGCTGAAACTCTTGCTCAAGGTTACCGAGTACACCACGACCCTGCCCCACGGTCTTGTATACAGTATCCGGCAGCTGTGGGGACCGCCCGGGGAATTCGTGGTCCCGGACACCTGCGAGGCATGGCTGGACCTCCATCTTCCGCCTGACTCGAGGATCGACGTTCTAAAGACCGAACTGGAGCATCTGGTGGAAGAAGCGGGGGCGTCAATCAAGAGCCTGGATGCCTATATCAGGTTCGAAGAAACGTACTCGGGCTACCGCATTTCGGAGGAAAGAACGCTCGTCCGCAAGCTTAAGAAAGTCTACGAGCTGATGTCTCTGCCGTGGGAACCGCGGGATTTCCGCAGCCATTCGGACGGAAACGTGCTGTGGGCTTCCGGTGTCGATCCGATCATACTCGGGCCGGGACGGCTCGAGGAAGCGCATACCCCGGACGAATCAATGTCATACTCCCAGCTGGTCCAGGCAGCCCAGCTTTACCTGAGTCTTGCCCTGGCGATCTAGCGGCCCCATGATGCCCTCATCAGGGCGGTGGGCGGGGAAGCGCCCGCTGATTTAGAAAGGCCGGACACCGGCACAGTCATTGTGGTTCCGGGCCGGAACGCCCGTGCAGAACCGACATCTCTTTTCGCAGCGCCTCCACCTGTTCGGTAAGGTGCACAATCGCCCTGAAGCGCGGGTCATGCTCCCTGAGTAGAAGAGAAGCCAGATTCGCGGTGATGCCGCTGAAGAAAGCTATTCCGCCAAGCATCAAGACAAAGCCCACGGCTCGTCCCGCCCCGGTAACCGGAACGACATCGCCATAGCCGACCGTGGTGATTGTAGCCATTGCCCACCACAAGGCATTGGGGAAAGACTGAATAGTCACGTTCACACCGTGTTCAACCGCCAGAACGACTGTGGATGCGATGGTGACCAGCCCTATTCCGTAGACAAACAAGAAATCGATGTGCACAAGCCTCCTGACCCCAACCCAGGCACGTGAGCCAAATACGATAAGACGGAGCAACCGCAAGGGCCTCAAGAGGGGAAGAGCTACGATTATTACCTCCAGCCAGTGACTTCTTATATAGGCCCCGCGCTGCGGAGAAACCAGGACTTTGACTATCATATCCACAGCGAATATCGCCCAGATGAGAATCTGGAGGCCGAGGAATACCGCTTCTTGTGAAGGAGAAAGTTCCCACAACACCGGGCCCAGAAGCAATGGTACCATGGCGAAGGCAAGAATGAGCAGAGGCAATTCGGTGATGCGTTCAATCTGGTGTAGCAACTTCTCTCGTTCAGAGAGGTCCGGGATGCGCTGCTTCTTGATCTTGTCCATGTGCCATTTCCTTTCCCCCATGCCCTGCTCCTCATCCCCCTGTTCCAGGGTTAAAGCCGGGTATCGGCATAGGGCTTCCCTTCTCGGTGACTGCATGAGTGAGCCGGGAAAAGCGGGAACTCACATTGTCTGACCATGCCTGACACGGGTCACCGGCGCCGCGACAGGCACCTGTACGTGCGCATGCGATTCATTCTGCCGTCGAGGGACTCTGGCGCATATCCGCGAAAGCCGAGGCGATTTCCGCGCCGATTACGAGAATAAAAGCCGAGATGTAGACCCATACGAGGAAGGCGATTAGCGATGCTATCGAGCCGTAAACAAGCTCATAGTTGGCATAATGGGCAAGGTAAAGCACGAAACCGGCCTGAGCCGCCAGGAAGAGAATCGCGGCTGCCAGTGCGCCCGGCCAGACATATTTCCAGCAGGTCCTTGTATTTGGCACGTACTTGTAGAGGATCAGGAAAATGGCAAACGTGAGCGCCAGGGAAATGGACCTGCCGATGATTTCCGCCACAATGCCTCTCGCAGGCAAGCCGATATCCTCCAGGATCGACAGGAAGGCAGTGATCCCCAGCGAGAGAATGAAGAGCAAGCCCGTACCGAGGGCCATTCCCAGCTCATACAGCTTCCTGATGTAGAACGGTCGCAGCTTCTCAATCCCCCATGCGCGGTTGATGGTCCTTGTAATCGCGCCAAACATCGCCGAGGCGGACCACAGGAGACCGAGAATACCCAGTATTCCCAGGGTCCCTCGCAGTTGGATAACCTGTTCGATATTTTGTTCGAGAGCGTCAACCGCGCCCGGAATATTGGCCTCGAAGAACTCGAAGAGCTGCTCCTGTACCTCTTCCGCCGGCAGGAAGAATCCGAGAAGACCGATAAGGGCCAGCAGGAGCGGGAATATGGAAAGGATAACATAGTAGGCTATCCCGGCAGCCATGTGGGAGCCGTTGTGCGGCCCCAGGTTCATGAAGGCGCTGTACAGCAGCCGGAAGACAAAGACCCGCAGCACCCGTGCCTGAACGCGGTCCACTCTGGCACGTATGCCGTAGATCATCACTCTGAGACGAGCCAATCTCACCGATAAGCCGCCCGACCAGGTCCTGCGGCAGGTTCACAGCTACTCGCCGCAAAGGACTGCAGTGAGAACGCCGGCCGCAGCCTTCCTATCATGTCAGCTACTGACTTCTGCGCGGGCAGACCGCCGTGCTTGAACCGGATAACGCCTGCAGGCGGAGACACTGCTGACCTCTGCTCATGTTAGGCAATGCACGCTCAAGAAATCATAAAATCCCGAGCCAAAACCTTGAATACTTATTACATTTGCCGCGTCAGGGTCATGCCGGCTTCCCCGAGCCGATTGCGGGCACATATTGTGATACTTTTTCAATTATTTGCCGGAATATGTTATGACTTTTGCATGAATGAGTTGCTACCATTTCCATAACCGTTTCGCGGCTGAGCACCGTTCCTGGCTTCGAAGGCGTTTCATTTCTTGCCACATTGATCGTGAGCAGCAGGAACAAAGGAGGGATGAAGATGGGCGGGGATCTTGCCGGACAGCTGTCCGATTTAAGGGAAGAAGAAGTCCTGGATACTGTACGGGGCAGGCTCGAAAAGGGCGACGACCCTCTGAAGATCATGGAGGATGCCAGGCGGGGCATGGAGCTGGTGGGCAAACGCTTCGAAAAAGGCGAATACTTCATTCCCGACCTGGTCTATGCGGGCGAAATCCTCAAGGAACTCACCGCCATTGTTAAACCCGAGCTGGCGCGGGCCGCCGGAACGTCGTACATGGGCAAATTCGTCCTGGGCACCGTGGCCGGAGACATCCACGACATAGGGAAAGACATAGTCGCCTTCATGATGGATGTGAGCGGGTTCGAGGTACATGACCTGGGCGTCGACGTGCCGCCCCGGAAGTTTGTAGACAAGATAAAGGAGACAGGCGCGCGGATAGTAGGTCTAAGCGGATTCCTGACACTGGCCTTCGACTCCATGAAAGAGACAGTGGAGGCTATAGAGGCAGCGGGTCTGCGGGACAAGGTCAAGATTATGGTAGGCGGCGGTCTGATAGACGAGGAGGTAAGAAGATATACCGGCGCGGACGCCTATGGCAGGGACGCCGTCGCGGCCGTCTCCATAGGAAAAAAGTGGGTAGGAGGCGAGTGAGATGGCGAAGACACCTCAAGAGCTATACATGGAAAGGGAACGAAGGGTCCAGGACGCCATGCGTCTCGTACTGCCGGACAGGATACCGATTGTCCCCGATGCTGAATTCTTTCCCCTCCGGTATGCAGGCGTGACAGTCGAGGAAGCCATGTACGACTATGACAGAGC
>JACUUS010000085.1 GCA_014859215.1 Dehalococcoidia bacterium
CCGGCGGGCAATTGCATCAATTGTATGGTACATATTTTCCAAATGTCAACCGCGAAGTTGAGAACTATGGTTCATTGCCGGGGAGGGTTCATGTGTAGCCGCCGGAGCGGTCCGGGGTCACCTGCGTTTCTCCCTACAGGAAGTAGTATAGAGCCCCGCCTGCTGCGCCAAGAACCGCAACAGCAATCACCAGAGTCGTCACCAGCGCCTTCCGTCTCTTTGTGCGGTCCGGGTTGAACCGCAGGTCATATATGGGCGCTCCCCAGGACGGGGCCTTGCTTACGTAGAAGTCGTAGAAATCCCCCGCTTTGACTCCAAGCAGCTCTCGCAGGCTCTTATTAATGTTTATTTGATGGACCCTTGGCCGCGGGACCTCCGCTAATTCATTATTACGCACCTTACACGTGATCTTCGACTTTCCAGTCGAAAGACGGATGAACCTGTTCCACTTGATGCCTCCCGGCAGGTCGTCACGATGCATCCTTACCAGTAGTTGGGCCTCGTCATATTGCGGTGCATTGCCGACTTTGAGGTGCCGCTTTATTGCCTTCGACAATTAAGGTTTCCTTATCAGAAAAAATTCTCGCCGCGGGGGCAATAAGCCCACCTTCTATCAATTATAGTGCCAAGGCGAATATCCCGCAACCACGCCCTGCGTATCGTTAACCCTTTATTACGCCTATCGGCCTGGCCCTGGCCACCTTCAAGGAAATGCCTGCCGCATCCGTGACATCCACGACTCCGGCCACATCCTTGTATGCGGCGGAAGCCTCCTCCGCAAGCCCGGAAATGCTGGCGACTCTGACGACTATCCCCCTGGCTTCGAGCTCACCCGCGACATCTGCGCCGCGGGCGCTTTTCCTGGCGGCGGAACGGCTCTGGAGCCTGCCTGCGCCATGGCAGGTCGAGCCAAAGGTCTCTACCATTGCCTTCTCGGTCCCTGCGGCGATGTAGGAGTACCGGCCCATATCGCCCGGGATGAGGACAGGTTGTCCTGATTTCAGGTATGCCCCAGGCAGGTCCGGGTGTCCGGCAGGAAAGGCCCTGGTGGCACCCTTGCGATGGACGCACACCGTTGTCTTCTTGCCGTCTACTAAATGCTTCTCCAGCTTCGCGATATTGTGGGCGACGTCATAGACCACGCGCATACCGAGCTCACGAGGGGTCTTGCCCAGCATTGCGCAGAACGCTTCCCTGGTCCAGTGCGTAATGCACTGGCGATTGGCCCAGGCATAATTAGCGGCGCATGCCATTGCCGCCAGGTAGGACTGCCCCTCGGCTGATTGCACCGGGGCACAGGCAAGCTGGCGGTCTGGAAGCTCGATAGCGTATTTTCTCACCGCTTCCCGCATGGTCTTGAGGTAGTCCTCGCATACCTGGTGCCCAAAGCCGCGGGAGCCGGTATGAATTAGAACCAGCACCTGGCCTGTTTCCTCGATGCCGAATGCCCGCGCACAGGCTTCATTGTATATCTCATCAACAACCTGGATTTCCAAAAAATGGTTTCCCGAACCGAGCGTGCCGGATTGTGAGCTGCCCCGTTCCCTGGCTCGGGCACTTACCGTATCCGGGTCTGCTCCAGTGAGGCAGCCGCGTTCTTCGATATACTCAAGGTCCTCCCTGTCTCCGTATCCGGCCTCTACAGCCCAGAGCGCTCCCTTGACGAGCAGACGGTCGAGCTGGCGGCTCTTCAGCTTGATTTTGCCCTCCGAACCCAATCCTGAAGGCACGCTGGCGAAGAGGTGAGACATGAGCCGCTCAAGACCCGGCCTTATCTCCCTCTCGGTAAGGTAAGTGTTGAGAAGACGCACACCGCAGTTAATGTCAAATCCGACACCGCCGGGCGAAACAACGCCGTCGGATATCCTGGTGGCGGCTACTCCTCCTATGGGAAAACCATACCCGGAGTGTATATCGGGCATAGCCAGCGAGCTGCCGACAATTCCGGGCAGGAAGGCAACGTTGGCTACTTGCTCAAGCGAATCATCAGCCCCGATTTCGTCTATCAACTTTTGGTCGGCATAAACCAGGCCTCTCACCCGCATCCCCGGTTTGAACGATGGCGGTATTTCCCAGCGGTATTCATCGAGCCTGATGAGTCTACCCTTCTTGTCAGGCACATCCCACCTCTAGATATCGAGAATTACCTTGATCCTGTAACAGTCTCCCCTTTCCACGGCGAGCATGTGGTAGGTGGCCGCCTTCACCGCCGGGCCGAGCCGGTGCTTCGCGGGGTCGATTCGCTCTCCATGGCATTCAGCCAGAAGGCCGCATCCCGCCAGTCCTGTGATTTCGAACCGGCAAAAGACCAATCGTTCAATATCAGCGATGTAAAGAAGCTCGTTAAGCCAGTCGACGACAAGCGACTCCTGGTCCGGGGACTCAACTTTGACTTTGCGGCAGAGACGTTCCTCGATCGTTCCCAGGTCGGCCATGATGCTGAACATGCCTTCGGCCAGGCCGGCGAGAGCTTCTTCGAACGTCTCGCCCCAGGCTGCCAGACCTATATCGGCTGCATGATCTATGATCTCAAAGTGGGCCATCTCGACATTATATCACTGTCCGAAGATGGCACCGGTGCTTCTGCCCGGTGCTTATATGTTAGAATCGAAGTATGAGGTTCGTGGTTGATTCGAACGTCGAGAAGCTGGGAAGGTGGCTCCGGATCGCCGGTTTCGACGCTGCTTACGCCGGAAATATGGACGATAACAGGCTGGTGCGGCTGGCGCTTGATCAGGGCCGCATCCTCCTTACACGGGATCGGGGTATTTTGAAAAGGCGGGTCGCAGTTGGTGGGCGGCTCAGGGTGGTTTTCATTGATCGTGACGGTACAGGAGCCCAGCTAAGGCAGGTATTCTCGGCGCTTCAGCTTTCCGCTGCTATGAGGCCCTTCTCGAGGTGCGCCGAATGCAATACATCCCTGCTGCCAAAGCTTAAGGATGAGGTGGGGGGCCTGGTACCCCCGTACGTGTACAGGACACATGAACAGTACATGCAGTGCCCGGACTGCGGCAGGGTATACTGGCGCGGCACTCACTGGGAGCGGATGGTGAAGGAACTTGAGGCCGCGGCGGAGCCCGCTTGATGAAGACAGCTTTTCTTTACGGAGAAGATCTGATAAGACGGGACAGCCGGGCCGACGAGATATTTGGACCAACGCGGCTGGAATACACCTACGAACTGCTAAAATCATATGGAGCTTTCAAGATGCCCGGCTCTGTCCTTGAGCCGCCCCGGGAGGCTGGTGAAACTGACCTTGTATCTTTTCATACGGCTGACTATGTCGCTGCGGTAAGGAAACTCAGTAACGGTCAGGAGGCCGGCAATCCGCTGCGTTTCAACTTTAGCGAAACGGGCGACAATCCTGTTTATCCGGGCATGTATGAGCTTTCGACACTCGTTGTGGGGAGTTCCTTGCACGCGGCGGAGATGGTAGCCGGCGGCGAAGCGAGCACCGCCTTCAACAGTTCCGGCGGCCTCCATCATGCTGCGCCAGATCATGCCTCGGGTTTCTGCATTTTCAATGATGTGGCGATCTCGATTAAGTTCCTGGTCTCACGTGGTCTGAGAATCGGTTACGTGGATGTGGACGCGCATCACGCCGACGGCGTGCAAAACGCTTTTTACGATACGGACAGGGTGCTAACGATTTCCCTGCACGGTTCCGGGCGATATCTGTTTCCCGGCACGGGCGAGGTTGAGGAGGCAGGGACCGGAGCCGGACGAGGATATTCGGTCAACTTACCCCTTGCTCCGTACACGGATGACGCCATATATCTGTGGGCTTTCGACCGGGTAGTGCCCCCGCTGATAAACAGATTTGCTCCCGATATTCTCGTGACTCAGCTCGGCTGCGACACGCATTATCTCGACCCTTTGACACAGTTCAGGTTGACAACGAGAGGATACGAGGAGATAGTGCGGAAGTTGAAAAGCCTGGAGTTAAGATGGGTGGCGTTCGGTGGTGGAGGATACGAGCCGAGCGTGGTTACCCGGTGCTGGACCCTGGCTTACGGTATCATGATGGGCGTCGATTGGCCGGATGATATCCCGGCTGATTTCCGGGAAGTCTATGGGCTTCGAACGCTCAGAGACGGTGAGAGCCGGAGGGAGGGCGGAACAGTCGAAAGGGCCCGGCGATTCGCGGAAGAGAAGGTCTCAGCTGTGCGGAAGCTCATCTTCCCCCTTCACGGGCTGGAGCCCTGAAGCGCTTGCGGCGGCCAAGATCGGCGCATTCACTTAACGGCGCCCGACTGTCGAAGACTGGCGATCTCCTCTGGATTATAGCCAAGTCTCTGCATTATCCCGTCTGTGTCCTGGCCGATGGCCGGAGCGAAATTCCTGAACTCCGCCGGGCTCTCTGACAGCTTGATGGGGAACCCCAGCTGGGTCACGCTGCCCAGGGAAGGGTGCTCATACGCGGGGAACATCCCGCGGGCTGCGAAATGAGGGTTATTCACGACCTCGTCAAGTTCAAGCACGGGACTGACGCAGGTATCGGCCTGCCTCATAATCTCGAACCATTCATCACGGGTCTTCGATAGAAAAGCGTCCTGGATTTCGGCGTGGACTTCGCCGAGCTTCTCCCCTTTAGCATGATGATAGGGAATAAGCTCCTCCCTCCCCAGGGCGCGGCAGAAGCGTTCCCAGAAATGGGGTTCGATCAGTCCCGTAGAAACGTACTTGCCGTCTTTGGTCCGCCAGATGTTTATCGAGAGGGAGGGAAACCCACGTTTGGGCACAAAGCCGTCCATGAAGTACCGTAGAAGGCTCAGGGTGAGGAAAGAGAGCACGCTGTCGGTCATAGATACGTCTATATACTGCCCTTTGCCGGTCCTCGTACGGGCCATGAGGGCGGTAAGGATGCCTATGACCGCGTGCAAAGAACTGCCGATATCTCCGAGGGCCGCGCGAATAAGTACCGGCTCACCGTTCCTGTCGCCGGTAAGCGCCACCGCGCCTCCGATTGAAATATAGTTCGGGTCGTGGCCCGGCAGATCGCGGTAGGGGCCTGCCTGCCCGAAACCCGTGAGGCTGCAGTACACAAGAGCCGGGTTACGGTGAGACAAAGTCTCGTAGTCAACTCCCAGCCTGGCTGCGGCGCCGGGGCGGAAAGCCTCCATAACAACATCGGCGCCGTCTACGAGCCTGTAGAATACTTCCCTGGCTTCGGGCGACTTCAGGTTGAGCCCGATGCTCTTCTTGTTGCGGGAGAGGAAATCGAAGGCGGCGCGTTTTTCCTGGCCGGGCAGCATCCCGAGAGGGTCATCCGGAGACTCGACCTTTATAACCTCCGCGCCGATGTCAGCCAGGATCATGGTACAGAACGGTCCGGGAATGGTCCGTGACAGGTCGAGGATCCTTATGCCTTCGAGTGCGGGCGCCATAGCAACACCTCCGGTTCAGCTCTGCGTTATCATAACACTCGTTGAGGTAGACATTCCAGCCTAAGGGAGGAGAACCTCATCATTATTGACTTTCCATTCCCCCAAGTCTATTCTAGAAATCTGTGGCCAGGCAAAGGATCGATACCGTGCTCGTAAGCAGGGGCCTCGCCGAAAGCAGAGAAAAAGCCAGGCTCATGGTTATGGAGGGGACAGTTCTGCTTGAAGGCAGGCAGGTGGTAAAGCCAAGCACCCTCGTTAGCCCGAATGCCGCCATAGAAGTGAGCGAACGGCCTCGGTTCGTGAGCAGAGGCGGCCTGAAGCTGGACTATGCCCTCGATCAGTTCAAAATCGACGTTGGATCGCGGATTGCGCTTGATGTGGGCGCGTCCACCGGCGGTTTCACAGATTGTCTTCTTCAGAGGGGCGCGGCCAGAGTATATGCCGTTGATGTAGGCTACGGGCAGATCGAATTCCGGTTGAGGCAAGATCCCCGGGTGGTGGTTATGGAGCGGGTCAATGCGCACCACCCATTCCCATTGCCGGAGCTTGTTGACCTGGCGACGATCGATGTGTCATTCATATCACTGGAGAAGGTCGTGCCCAATGTCGCCCGGTTGGTCAAAGACGGCGGGTTCATAATCAGCCTTGTGAAGCCGCAGTTTGAAGCGGGGCGGAGGCAGGTTGGGAAGGGGGGCATTGTCAGGGACCCCCAGGTGCATGCCGAGGTTCTGGGCCGGTTCATCACCTGGGCGGTTGATAACGGATTCAGGCTGCGAGGGCTGACAGCCTCTCCGGTTGCCGGTGCTGAGGGCAATCGCGAGTTTCTCGTGCTCCTGCAGAAATCGTAGAACGGCCCAAAGAGAAGGTATCTATTGAGAAACAAGGTCGGGATTCTGTTCCAACCGATGAGCAAGGCGGCTGGAGAAATGGCCGTGAAGCTCGAGAGAATAATCGCGGACCTTGGTGCCTCAGTCTGGGTATGCTCATCGTGGGATGAAGATAGGGCGCGAGAACTCACCGACGGGACCGAACTTGTTGTGTGCCTTGGCGGTGACGGGACCATCCTGAGAGCGGCTCGTATTGTCGATGGGAAGGAAATCCCGATTGTCGGCGTTAATCTTGGACGCCTGGGGTTCATGACTGAGCTGGGCGCCGCCGACGCTTTGAGCCGGATAACTGATTTTGTTGGTGATAATGGATACATGGAGGAACGTACCATGCTCCAGGCGAGCATGGCCGGCCCGGGCGGAGGTACGTACCATGCGCTCAATGATGTAGTAGTGGGTAGGGCGGGAAAGGCCCGGCTGGTACGAGTAGCGGCATCGGTAGATGGGGAGCGTGTCACGATATACAAGGCTGACGGCGTCATTGTCGCGACGGCAACAGGCAGCACGGGGTACGCACTGGCTGCAGGCGGCCCTATATTGCATCCTGAGGGGCGCGAACTGCTGCTGCAGCCCATTGCGGCGCATATGAGCCTTAGCAGGACGCTTGTACTGCCTCCGGACAGCAGGATCGAGCTCGAGGTGAGCACCACGCACGGAGCTTCGCTGACTGTAGATGGGCAGATCGAAGTCCCGCTTGAGGACGGGTCAATCGTTAGCGTGCAACGGAGTCCGCGTGTTACCAGGATGCTTCGCGGCAGCCGGCCCCGGTTCTATGAGACGTTAATCAAGAAGCTGGCTGTGCCGGAATGAGGAGATTATGAGGGTTGAAAAGGCGAAGATAGGCGACGCTTCGCAAATGCACAGGCTCATCAACAGGTTCGCCGCCCAGGGTGAGATGCTGCCCCGGGCTTTAAGCGAGATTTACGAGAACATTCGGGACTATTTCGTGGTCCGCAACGGTGAGGAAGTGATCGCATGTGTGGCGCTGCACGTCAGCTGGTCGGACCTGGCCGAGATAAAATCCCTGGCTGTGGCCGATGGCTGCAAGGAGCGAGGTATCGGCACATTGCTGGTGAAGACATGTATAGACGAGGCAATGGAGCTCGGCATCTCAACAATTTTCTGCCTCACCTATAAGCCAGCTTTTTTCGAGAAATGCGGGTTCGAGCTTGTCGACAAGACGATGCTCCCGCGCAAGGTGTGGGGAGAATGCTACAAGTGCCCCAAATTCCCGGATTGCGACGAGGTCCCGCTGGTAGTACACCTGGGCCCCGCAAGATCCCTGATTGACGAGAATGATGCCGGAACGAACAACACACACTGAGCGTATTTACCGAGGCAGGATAGTCAGCCTGAGGCAGGACACTGTCGAACTTCCGTCTGGCAGGACCACAAAACGTGAGATTGTGGAGCACGCTGAGGTTGTGGCCATAGTACCGGTGGACAGCGAAGGGAATGTCCTGCTGGTACGGCAATACCGGAAGGCTGCCGAAAGAAATCTTCTTGAGATTCCTGCGGGCGGAATTGAGGAAGGCGAAGAGCCGCTGAGAAGCGCTCGCCGCGAGCTCGAAGAAGAGACGGGCTTCTCCGCGCAGAATTGGGAGCGCCTTACCGGTTTCTATACGAGCCCCGGCTTTTGCACAGAATACATGCACGTTTTTCTTGCCACTAACCTGAGCGCCGCCGCAGGCAAGCCGGATGATGATGAGAATATCGAAGTAGTCCGGTTGCCGTTGAGCAAAGCGCCGGAACTCATCTCGTCCGGCGAAATCTGCGACGCGAAGAGCATCGCCGGGCTGCTACTTGCGTACGCCCGGCGTTCCTGAGAGCTCTGCCGCTACTGGTCTCGATCCAACCGGGAAACCCCCTCTTTGACGACCGCAGGCCGTGTTGGTATATTACGTTTATGGTGGAGATCGCAGGTAGGCTGGAAACACTGGTCGGCGGGGCTGACTTCGATGTAACCGGGTTTGATGCGGGGCGCGCGGCCGCCTGCGCAGGCTCGCTGACGCGATTCATTCACCATGCCGCGGTTCCCGGCAAGCAGAGCGTGCCGCTTTTCAAGGTCCTTCTTACCAACGCCTGTATGAATGACTGCGCTTACTGCGCGAACCGGGCGGGTCGCGATTGCAGGCGCTACTCGTTTCAGCCGGATGAACTTGCGAAGCTTTTCATGGACCTTCACTCGAAAAAGCTCGTCAAGGGCCTCTTCCTCACTTCTGGAGTGGCCGAGAACACCGCGCGCACGCAGGAAACAATGATAAGGACCGTAGAGATCCTTAGAGAGAAGCACGGATTCAGGGGCTATGTTCATCTCAAGATCCTCCCCGGTGCTCCCTTTGACTGCGTGGAGGAGGCATGCAGGATCGCGAGCAGGGTGTCGCTCAACATGGAAGCCCCTACGGCGGCGCACCTTGCCAGGCTCAGCGCGATAAAAGACCTGTATCACGGCATAGTGGAACGCATGCGATGGATAAAGGATCTGGCGGATGGCGGGCGAGGGCTGGTTCCAGCGGGTCAGACCACCCAGTTCGTCGCAGGGGCGGCAGGTGAATCCGACCGGGATATCCTGCGCACTACGGGCGCCCTTTACCGGGAGCTTGATCTCAAGCGCGTCTACTTCAGCGCCTTCAGACCGGTCAGGCAGACGCCGCTGGAAGGGCTCGGACCCGCCTCCCCCGGGCGCGAACACCGACTCTACCAGGCGGACTGGCTGCTCAGGGTCTACGGCTTCTCGTTGCAGGAAGTGGAGCTTGCAGCCGGTGACAGGGGGAACCTCTCGCTGAGCAAGGACCCGAAGCTGGTCATCGCCGCGAAACAACCGTGGCTATACCCGGTCGATATTAACCGGGCAAGCTACCCCGAGCTGCTGCGTGTGCCCGGCATCGGTCCCATTTCAGCCAGGAGGATAATCGAAGCGCGCGGGGAGCACAGCATCTTCTCGCTTAACCAGTTAAGGAAAATGCGGGTTGTTATAAGACAGTCTGCGCCGTACATCTGGTTTCAGGGCATGGAGGAGCACGAGAAACAAGCCTCGTTTCTTCCCGAGCTGGAGCGTGTGGTGAGTCCGCGTCCGGCGTCACTGGCAGCGCTTTGCGGCGGGCAGGGGTAGCTCTTACAAAGCATGATACGTGCATCCATTGCCACGCATCCTTCGCCGCGGGCAAGGACTATTCACCGGATTCGGGTCCAGATCAGATATTGCGGCAGGTTTTCCACCATGACATATCCGGACAACGGACTATTCCTGAGGCCTGACCAGGAACAGGGGTACAGATAG
>JACUUS010000086.1 GCA_014859215.1 Dehalococcoidia bacterium
TTCGTGTCTCTGAATGGTTTCGGGGTATTCAGCGACCCGTCCCGGGTCGCAGCCGGCGTGGTCACCGGGATTGGTTTCCTGGGAGCGGGCACAATTTTGCGCGGGCCGGGCATAATAGTGGGGCTGACGACGGCAGCCAGTATCTGGGCGATAGCTGCTGTTGGAGTTGCAGTCGGGGCAGGCCTTTATCTCCCCGGCGTCGCTACGGCGGTACTGGTGCTCATTGCTCTTCGTTTTCCGGTGACGCCGAGGCACGGCATGGGGTAGCGGAAAATATGATTCGCAGGAAGCAGGATTTACAATGAGAGAATGCAATGTCGAGAAGAACAAGAGCAGGTGCACATGCACCTATGAGCCCTGCAGCAGAAAGGGCCTTTGCTGCGAGTGCGTTGAGTACCACAGAAAGTCCGGCGAGATTCCCGGATGCTTATTCCCGAAAGATGTAGAGCGGACCTACGATCGTTCAGTTGAGAGTTTCATTAACGCCTACCGGCGGGAGAGATAACTGCCCCTCCTGGCGGACCACATTGCCGACTGTCATTCCTCCAGTGCCTTCCAGTAAGGGCGGTGGTGCCTCTTGACCTGCTCTATGACAGAGGCAGTCTCGCTTGATGCGCTGTCAGCCCTGAACCGCTCAGGGATGCCTCCCGGTTCTTCCACCGCCGTATCGAGCCCGGCCAGCCCGGTTATAAGGGCGAGCCAGGCATACGGCAGTACATCCATATTATAGCCTGAAGCGATAAGATCGAGGACCCTGCCTCCGCAAACCTCAGACATCTGTCTCACTTTCCGGCCGATCATGCGGAATCCTGCAACGGGCAGGGCCAGACTGGTGAGCATATCCCCGAAATGCGGGTCCGATCCTCCATTCCTGATAATAATCTGCGGCCTGAACTCGGCTGTCACCGGTTCCGCGATCTCCTCGAACACCGCCCGGTAAGAATCAAGACCCGCATACATGGGCAAAGGGATATTGATAGTGAAGCCCTTTCCTGCACCCGAGCCTATCTGATGGACGAACCCGGTTCCCGGGTATAAGTAGCTGGGATCCTGGTGGAGGTCGATCAGCAGGACATTCGGGCTATCGTAGAAATACTCTGCGGTTCCGTTGCCTGCGTGGGCATCGGTATCGAGTATGAGAATTCTATCAAGCCTGTACTTCTGGATCAGGTAGCTTGCCGCGAAGGCGACGTCGTTGTACAGGCAGAACCCTTCTCCATAAGACGGTTTCGCATGGTGCAGGCCTCCGCCGATGGAAACAGCCTTGTCTGTCTCACCAGAGAGGATGAGGTCGCAGCCGGTCCTCGCCTGGCCCACCACCAGCCTTGCGGCTTCTTCCAGTCTGCCCGGCCTTCCCGCTACCGCGTTATCGCCGCTGTGGTACTGGAAGAAAGGTCCGGGATAGCTCGTCCCCATGTGCGCGGCCCTGTAGTAATCACGTGTAAACCGTATGTAGTCTTCCGTGCTGATGAGCAGGAGTTCCTCCTCGCTCGCATAATCAGCTTCCTTCACCTGGTAGCTGCTGTCCTCCGGCAAGTGTTCCCGCAGGAACTTGAGAAACTTGAGATAGCGGTCGCCGCGGAAAGGGTGCCCGGGGCCGAAATCGTATTCCTTGAGGTCTTCACTGAAGAGAATTGTGACAGGCATTTCTCCCTCCGTCCCTGACTACGGGAAGTCGCGTTGTACAGGGGGCATACCCGTTCCCCCTCCATCCCGCCGCCCAGGCCAGATTTTCTCGCGGGTCACCAACTTGTACACCACTATCGTAACGATCCCGAACACAAACCCTCCGATGTGGGCCCAGTATGCAACCCCGCCCTCCAGCTCCTGGGACGGTACGAGCGTGCCGACTCCGCTTACGAACTGGATGAAGAACCAGAAGCCAAGCAGCAGCACGGCCGGTATGCGTACGAGAAAGGGAATGATAATGATTATCAGCAGAGTGCGTACACGGCTGAAGGGATGAAGCAGGAAGTAAGCGCCGAGCACGCCGGCTATAGCCCCGCTGGCGCCGATCATTGGAATCTCTGAATCAGGGTTGACCGCAACCTGGAGAAAGGCTGCTGCGACCCCGGCAGCCAGGTAGAACAAAAGATACTTCACATGACCGAGTCTGTCCTCGATGTTGTCTCCGAAAACCCACAAGAAAAGCATATTGACCCCGAAGTGGAGCCAGTCGGCATGCAGGAACATCGAACTGAAGAGGTTGAACCAGGTGGGGAAAGGGGTCGTAATATCGAAGGTGCCCTGCGGCAGGATAAGCCTTCCAAATTCTATGCCCCGTGCGATCTCAGCCGGTATCAGTCCGTACTGATAGAATAGCACCAGCCGCCCTATTTCACCGATGGCGACCTGGTAGCCGAAAATTCCCGCTGCCAGCACGATGATTAGCACGTTTACGATCGGGCGCCTGCAACGCTTGAGGTCGGGATCGGAAAGAGGGAACATATTACGCTTTCTGTGCGGGGATTTCCTGACTGAGTCAGGACGAAAACAGGACCGCCCGGCGGACTCCCGATGTCCTACCCGGACCGCCGCCGGACAAGGTAGAAGAACTCAGATTACGCCGGCTTATCATTATTATACAGGACGCACCTGCAAATAACATGACCGTGAGTGGTGAGCGGAGCCTGTCTGCGCGAGTCTGCACCATTTTGACTTTTGTTCTATCTGAAGTTATCATCTAGACATTCCTCATGTAAGTCAGGTTAACTTCGATGAAGCAGTTCCGAATCCTCATAGTTGATGATGATGACCGCATCCTCAATTTTCTGCGTGTGAAGTTGAAGGCCGCCGGGTACGAAGTCCTGACTGCCGGCAACGGAGTGGAAGCCCTGGAACAGGTGCATGCGCAGGAACCGGACCTGCTCTTGCTCGACGTGCTCATGCCGAAAATGGACGGTTTCGAGACCTTGAAGGAACTGCGCAGCTTCTCGGGCACGGCAGTCATCATGCTCAGCGCCAAAGGAGCTGACGTTGATCGGATCAAGGGGCTCGGTCTCGGCGCCGATGATTACCTGCAAAAGCCTTTCAACCCCGATGAATTGCTTGCGAGGATCGAGGCGGTCAGGCGCAGGCTGGAACCACCAGAAAGGCGCGGGACAGCCGAAGCTCTCACGATAGGTGATCTTACCGTGGACTTCGAAGGACGCCGTGTGGTCCTGAACGGCAAAGAAGAACATCTGACGCGCATCGAGTGGCTGCTCCTCAGTGAGCTTGCACGAAACGCGGGTTGCCTCATGTCTTACGAGGAACTGCTGACGAGAATATGGGGCCCCGAGTACCGCGACGATGTACAGACCCTCCGTACATGGATCAGCAGGCTCAGGTACAAGCTTGGTGAAGACCCTAATAACGCCAGGCTGATTCGGACTATCCCCAAGACCGGCTACATCATGGACCTTCCCTCCCATTAGCCGGATGTACAATGTAATAAATAGTTTAACTTTTTCTCAATCATTTTATGACTTCTTCATGCTCCCCGCATATCATTGACTGCGAGAATGCCGTCAAGGCTCCTATGACGACAATGGAGAAGCGGCTCGAAAATGTGGGGGAGGCTACAGCATGCTTGAGGGCAGGCGTATTGTCCTTCTGGCCGAGGAAGGTTTCGAAGACTCCGAATTGGAGGGCACTCTGAGGGCGCTCAAGGACGCCGGCGCCAGGGTCATCATCGTCGGCAGCGGTTCCCAGGAGAGCTATACCGGGAGAAGGGACCGGGTGGTAATCAAGGCGGATACCAGTGCTGACAGGGTGAGAATCGAGGATTTCGATGCTGTCATCATCCCGGGCGGGTACGCGCCCGACCGGATGCGCATGTACCAGTCGATGATCGACCTGGTGCGTAAGGCAAATGAGCTGGGCAAGGTGGTGGCAGCGATCTGTCACGGTCCCCAACTGTTGATATCAGCGGAGATCCTTGGAGGCAAACGGGTTACCTCCTGGCCGTCGCTTGCCATAGACCTGAAGAATGCCGGCGCTGGTTGGGTTGATCAACCTGTCGTGCAGGACGGGAACCTGATTACATCTAGAAAACCTGCCGACATACCCCGGTTTAACAAGGCGATTATCGAGGCCTTGAGGGTCCATTACAGGTGCTCATCGGAGACATGGGTAGGTATCAAGAATATCGTTTAAGGCCCGCTTGCGGGAGGCCGGGGAAGCAGCCGGCGGCGACCGGTCGCTTCTGCGGTATGAAGCATCGATTCCCGTCCTCCGCTGAACCCTGGGTCCCCGCGCTGATTTCCCCCGGTTTTCTGCAGTCTCCTTTCTTTAGTCCGTTCGACTCTATCCTGGAGGTGACAGATGGCGACAGACATCAATTTTCTGGTCGGCGGGGAAGCGGGCCAGGGCGTGCAATCTGTCGGCTTCATTCTTGGTAAGACTCTCGCTCGCGGCGGATACCATGTATTCGCCGACCAGGACTATGAATCAAGGATAAGGGGCGGGCACAACTTCTTCCGGGTCAGGGCAAGTGACGCTGAAGTACGAGCACTGCGAGATTCCATCGAGGTGCTGGTCGCGTTGAATCAGGAGACGGTAGAGCTCCACCGGAACAGAGTCGTGAACGGCGGGCTTATCCTTACCGATGAAGGCCGGACAGAGAAAGGTGTCATAGATGGTAACGTGTTCGGCGTACCGCTCGATCAGATCGCGATGGAGAGCGCCGGTAACCGGCTGATGTCAAATACGGTGGCCGTGGGAGCCGCTCTTGCGCTGGTGGACTATGATCTCGCCGCGCTGGAGAGGGTGGTCTACGAGAATTTTCACGGTGGAGATATCGGGGATGCGAATATCAGGGCAGCCGCGGCGGGTTACCGATTCGCCAGAGACAACTTCAAAGGTCAGATGAACTTCCTGGTCAGGCCTGTTGGAGAAGTGAGCAAAATGTTTCTGAACGGGCACGAAGCCGTATCCCTGGGCGCCCTTGCCGCCGGCTGCAAGTTCATGGCGGCTTATCCAATGACTCCGGCTTCATCGATTCTTGAGTACATTGCTGCTAAAGGGAAAGACCTTGGTGTGGTTGTGGTCCAGCCTGAGGACGAGATAGCAGCGGTCAATATGACTGTCGGCGCGGCTTTCGCGGGAGCCCGTTCGATGACGGCGACCTCGGGAAGCGGTTTTGCCCTCATGGTCGAGGCAGTGGGGCTCGCGGGCATAACGGAGACACCCATTGTGATCGTGAACGGGCAGCGGCCCGGTCCGGCGGTCGGCCTGCCCACACGGACCGAGCAGGGCGATCTCGCTTTCGTAATCCACACCTCCCCCGGGGAGTTTCCCCGAGCCGTCCTGGCGCCTGCCACGGTTGAGGACTGTTTCTGGTTGACCGTCAAAGCCTTTAACCTGGCCGAAATGTATCAGATTCCGGTGATCATCCTGACGGACCAGTACATCGCCAGCTCCTATGCAACCGTCGACAAATTCGACCTGTCCAGGGTAATGATAAACAGGGGCGAATTGCTCACCGGCGCAGAGGCGGCTTCCGACTACAAGAGGCACCTTATCACTGCTTCCGGGGTGTCTCCCCGCGCTATACCCATGGAAGGGGAGGCGATTGTGGCCACGGACTCTGACGAACATGACGAAGAGGGCCACCTGATCGAGGATGCGGCCACGCGGAAAGCAATGGTCAGTAAGCGTCTTCGCAAAAGGGAAGGGCTTGTCAGGGATATGGGCCCGCCCCGTGTTTCCGGGCCGGAGAATGCGGATGTAATGCTGGTAGGCTGGGGCAGTACATACGGGGCGATTATGGAGGCTGCCGGTTTGCTGGAGAATGAGGGGGTTACGGTCAGCGTGCTCCACATGAATGAGATATGGCCCTTCCCCTCAGAGACTGTGGCGCCGTTCCTGGGTCGGGCTCGGAAGACTCTCGTCGTGGAAAACAATGCCACCGGGCAGCTCGCCCGGTTAATCAGGGCAGAGACCGGCATAAAGCTGAGCGGGGGCATAAACAAGTTCGACGGCCGCCCCTTTTCCGCGCTGGAGATAGCCCGTCAGGTGAAGAAGGAGGTCGCAGCATGATTACATCGAAAGACTTTCCTGCAAAACCTACCGCGTGGTGCCCCGGCTGCGGAAATTTCGGCATTCTGACGGCTGTAAGGCGGGCGCTCTCAGAAATGGGCCTCAAGCCGTACGAGGTGCTCATGGTGTCCGGAATCGGACAGGCAGGCAAACTGCCTCACTATACCAGAGTAAATACCCTTAACGAGCTTCACGGCAGGACGCTGCCGGCTGCCGCCGCTGCCAAGCTGGTCAATCCGGAGCTTACGGTGATCGCTGTGGGTGGGGATGGGGATGGTTATGGCGAGGGTGGCAACCATTTCCTGCACGCCGTCCGCCGGAACCATAATCTGACATACATCCTCCACGACAACCAGGTATACGGTCTTACCAAGGGGCAGGCATCGCCTACCAGCGACGAGGGATACGTCACCAAAACGACTCCGTTTGGCGCTCCAACGCCGGTGAACGGCCCGGCCCTGGCCATAGCGGCAGGCGGCACCTTTGTCGCGAGGGGATTCTCCGGCGAAACGGAGCATCTGGTCGAGCTGATCAAGAGCGGAGTCAGGCACAAGGGATTTGCGCTGATCGATGTCCTCCAGCCGTGTGTTACGTTCAATCGCAAGAACACGTGGAAATGGTATAAGGACCGGGTCTACAAACTCGAAGATACGGACTATGAGCCGCACACCAGGGTCGATGCTTACCGGAAGGCCCTGGAATGGGGAGACCGCATACCGCTCGGTATAGTCTACAGGGAGGAACGGGCAAGCTTCGAGGACATGTACCCTGCACTGAAAGAAGGCCCGCTGGTCCGGCAGAAGCTGGACCCGTCAATAGTGGAGCCTCTTCTGAAGGAATTCCTTTAGGGGTGTAAATGTAACGGTCACAACTGGCGAATTGGAGGCATGCTCCGACCACGACCCTTGCAGGATTATGCCAGCATGTGGTTAGTTCGTGAAGCACTGACTGCTCCTTGGAGACAGACTTGAAAATCAAGGATTGCATTGGTGCCTGCCCGTTTCAAGCTTTGATGCATCTGGCGAACTTGGGCAGCGACTTCTCCCCGCCAGACGAGGAATGACTAAGCTCTGGCTGAAAAACATGACTTCTGCGCCCGAGTAGCGGCTCTGGGCGCTGTAGTGAATTCGATAATCCATTTTCCGATAATCGCTATACAGATTGGCTATTTCAGGTGCATCGTCATAGGATACTATCCAGGGGTGGGCAAGTTTCGCCACTAGGGCTGCAATGGCCGAATGGTCTTCGGGCGCGTAATGATTTTCATAAACGTCATTGCCCTTCGCGAAGTAGGGGGGGTCCAAGTATACCAATGCTCGAGGGGGCAGTTTGGGAAGTACCTCAGCCATGAACTTGGCTGCGTCCATATTATAGACCTTGATTCGGTCGGCGTACCGGGCAAGACGCTGAATACGCCTGATGAGGTCGAGTTTGTTGAAGCGCGCGTCCAGTTTCCATTCACCTGCTTGTGCCTTTCCTCCTATGACCCCGCCTCCGATGATGCCTGAACGATTTGTCCGATTGAGAAAGAATGTACTGAAACCAAGTTCCAGTAGGGTATATTTCGCGGGTTCCTGTTGGATAGCGCGCTGTCTCTTCCACTCTTCAACCGTTACGGGTACATCATATATGAGCCTGCAAAGACCCTCCGGTGTTTGAAGAACAGAACGCCAAAACGAATATATTGACTTGTTGATATCGTTTATGTGAATATGCTGTACGTATTCTCCGAATAGTAAGGGCCAAGCAATACCCGCGCCACCTGCATATACTTCCACATAGTCGCCGTCTAACAGATTGTTTTCGCGAATCACTGACTTGAAAAAAGGTGCGAGCCTTCCCTTGCCTCCGGGGTATCTCAGCGGGCTTGTGAAACCGTGTTTGGCAGCGATGGACACAGGCCTCACGCCTTCCACATCTGCTCAAAGAAACTCTGGATGCTGTCCCAATTGTTCTTAAGATCGGAGGCGCTTGGTGTGTAGTACTGGTTATGGACATATGCATGCCAACTGTCGACAGAGAAAACATGGTTCCGGCGCGAAATAGATGTCTTCACTCCATGCAACTGGGGCCTGGTGCTCAAGCCGTTTTGCTCCATGAAATTGGCAACCGCCTCAAGTTTCTTCCGTAGCTTAATATCGTTTCCTCCAGCACCCTTGAAGGAAATTCCATTGCGTTTGGCAAAATCGTCTGCGCTCATTTCGAGGAAAACGCGAAACAGCACCGCGCATGAGTTGGTGAATTGTTCCACTTTTAGGAGTTGGAGCTCCATGTAGATGCTGTTGATTCTCGCCAGAGGGATAGTCAATTCTAATCCCTTAGGTATAAGTGTCTCCCGGGAGGCCTTAATTCTGCCCATTGGCTTAGATTCTTTGCTGCCAGCCTTTGTTGGCACTGGAATGACTGCCTCTGGAAGTGGCCGGGACGCGAGTCTTCTTGCATAATTCACTCGTTCTTGTAGGGTCATTACATCCTTGACTCTAATATCCTTCTTGGCGACGTCGCCAATTAGGAGAGCCAAGCGTCCTTTCGCATCTTCCGAGTTAAGAACCAGTTTCTTATGCTTCAGCTCCACTCCGATGAGCTTCCTGGCCTCCGGAGTGCCCAATACTCTCTCGACATTGGTCACCGCTATGTTCTCCAATCCTGCCCGTGATTCTGCATCTAGGAATCGGCTCTTCTCGATGATCTCTATTGCCTGCAGGGCAGGCGATGAATCGCGGAAGCGATGTCTTGCCCGCGTGTTCCACGAAATAACCCCCACGCCCTCATTCTCCCCAGTGTGCTCAAGCCTCATCCAGTGAATTGCTTCTTCTTCGGGTACGACAGAACAATTGATCGTTGCAGGTGGGGAGCCATCCAATTGCCCCTGCAATCTCTTATACTGCCTGACCAGTGATGGGGGTAGTTCCAGGTCCATGAGCAACTGACCCGAAGAGAGTATTTTCAGGGCAGCCAAGCGGCGGTTACCTTCAATGACTTTGAATGTCCCTGGTTCATCAGTGGTCGTGACCATTAGTAGCTTGCTCGGGTTCAAGCCCTTTTCAGCAATATCCTCCGCCAGCTTCAACAGCTTGCGACCTTGTTTACGGATAATGGTACCCAGTGCTTCCTGCTGGCTACTAGTTGGGTCGTAACGCGGGTTTTCCAAGTTCAGCTTAATGTTTTCAATCTTGATCGCTTGGATGGAGTGAACCATGGCACCCTCCTCGCTCTGTCAATCGGGGTTCGGACTATTAAGGAAATACGTATTTTTTTCTATTCTATTACGACTATACCCTGCATTCAACCATTTGATCTAGTAATATGAGATAATTCCGCACGAGAATTCCGATCATCGCAAGCATTCGGGTTCATTTAGTTTGCCCCTGAAATGAGCTGTCAGCTTTCGACCTAGACGCCTAATTCCGGTGATACCGAGACAGCCCAACGAATAATGTGAGATTTCTTTTACAATTTCTTCCCGCTTTTTATAACTTCGTAA
>JACUUS010000087.1 GCA_014859215.1 Dehalococcoidia bacterium
CATGATGCTGTCAGCCATGGTCAAGGCATCGGTGTATCTCATGTCTATCTCGTGCTGGCTCTGGGCCACCTCGTGATGGGAATACTCAACCGCGATACCCATTTGCTCCAGCGTGAGAACTGTATCCCGCCGCAAATCGGTCGCAACGTCCAGCGGCACCATATCGAAATATCCACCGTAATCCAGGAACTCGGTCCCGCTGGAGTCTTTGAAATAGAAGTACTCCAGCTCCGGCCCCACGTAGTAGGTGAAACCCATGTCGGCGGCCCGCTTCAGGTTCCGCTTCAGGACGAACCTGGGATCGCCCTCGAAGGGTTCGCCTCCCGGTTTCACGACGTCGCAAAACATTCTCGCTACCGCATGGTGTTCCCTCGGCCTCCAGGGGAGCAACTGGAAAGTGTCGGGATCAGGCAGGGCCAGCATATCGCTTTCATCGATGCGTGCGAAGCCCTGTATGGATGACCCGTCGAACCCCATTCCCTGTTCCAGCGCGTTATCCAGCTCCTCGACTGTGATCGCGAAGCTCTTCAGGACTCCGAGGATATCCGTGAACCACAGCCTTACAAACTTGACGTCATGCTCCTTTGCCATCTTCTTGACATATTCCTTGCTTTCATCCCTGCTTCTGGCCATTCTGTACCTCCTTCTCTTTGGTTGCCGTATGCGAGGGTTGCTTTCTGTATTCCCTGGTCTCCTCTGTACTGTGTTCCGCTTGCAGCCACCCGTTTATTCAACCACTCTACCGGATATTTGTTACGAGAAGATTACGCAGGTGCGGTCAGATCGCATTGACTCCCTCATCACCGGTCCTGATGCGTACGGCATTCTCAACGGGGAAGATGAATATCTTCCCGTCTCCTCGTTCCCCTGTTCGCGCTTTCCTGACTATCGCGTTCAAAGCAGCTCCCAGATCCTCGTCCAATACCACGATTTCAAGCTTCACTTTGGGCAGGTATTCCACCCTGTATTCACCGGCGCGCCATTGGAGGCCGATACCGCGCTGACGACCCCGCCCGCATACTTCTGTTATGGTCAGGCCAAGTATTCCGTGTTCCGCCAGAGCGGCGGTGACAGCTTCAAGCTTTTCCGGCCTTATGATTGCCTCAAGTTTCTTCATCTGAGGATGCCTCCGTAGGCCCTTTCACCGTGCTGCGAAATATCCAGTCCCACAGTCTCTTCCTCAACCTTGACCCTGAGCCCGATCGTCACGTCCAGCAGCTTGCCCAGGCCGAGCGTGGCAACGAAGGCAAACGCTGCCACGGCCGCAGTACCCGCTATTTGCCTGAGGAAGGGTGCCGCGTTTCCATAAATTAGCCCGTTTACTCCATCTGAATTTACTGCAAGGCTGGCAAAGATGCCGGTAGCGATGGCTCCCCACAGCCCCGCCATTCCGTGAATAGCCCATACATCCAGGGATTCGTCTACCCTTCGCCTTGTCCGAAGAAGTATGCAACAGTACCCGATCACGGAGGCACCTATTCCAATAGGGATGCCGGCAAGGGGAGGTACAAAACCTGCCGCAGGCGTGACAGCCACCAGTCCGGCGACAGCGCCTGTAGCCAGGCCCAGTGCGGAAGGCCTTCGCCGGAGCCAGCCGATAACCATCCAGGTTAAAGCACCTGATGCAGCGGAAAGGTGGGTCGCGACGAACGCGCTTGAGGCCAGCCCGCCTGATATCAAGGCACTGCCGGCATTGAAACCGAACCATCCGAACCACAGTATTCCTGCGCCCAGCATGACAAGCGGTATGCTGCCCGGTTCCATGATTTCTCCGTCAGAATAGCCCTTGCGAGGCCTGAGGAGGAGAGCTAATGCGAGCGCCGTCATTCCCGCGTTCACATGGACAACAGCCCCACCGGCAAAGTCGAGTACGCGCATGCGCGCGAGCCAGCCTCCGTCACCCCAGACCCAGTGGGCCACCGGGCAATAGACAAGGGTGAACCAGAGGACGGCGAAGGCGATGAAGGCACTGAACTTGATGCGTTCGACCACCCCTCCCGTCCACAAAGCGACGGCGATTATCGCGAACATTGCCTGGAACGCCATGAAGGCTAGATGCGGCACAGTCGAGCCATAGGTCCCGGATGGTTCCTGCCCTACGTTCGTCAAGCAGACGAAGTCCAGCTTGCCGATGATCCCCGCCATGTCCGGGGCGAAGCCAAGGCTGTAGCCGTAGAGCACCCAGAGGATGCCGATGAGGCCGATGACTGAGAAGCTCAACATCATAGTTGACAGGATGTTCTTGGGCCTGACCATTCCCCCGTAAAACAGGGCGAGGCCCGGGGTCATGAACATGACCATGGCGGCGGAAGTGAGTATCCAGGCCGTGTCGCCCGCGCTCATTTTGATGCCTCCTCCTGCATGACTTTGCCTTTACGTTAACAGGGTAGGAAGCGGATATTTCGGGAAGATTTCGTGATTATTACGGTCATGTTACGGGGCAAAGGGAAGAGTATGGTGCGGATGTTGCTGGAGCCGCTTCTTACGAGTCTTTCTTGAAGCGGTACCCGATGTTTCTGACCGTTTCGATGAAGACGTGGGTGGAGTCCTCGATTTTTCCCCTGAGGCGCCTGATGTGTACGTCGACGGTCCTGTCGCCGCCGTAGTAGTCGTAGCCCCACACCTCGTTCAGCAGAGAATCACGGGTGAAGACTCTGCCTCTGTTCCTTGCCAGGAATTTTAGCAGCTCGTATTCCCTGAACGTGAGAGTAGCGAGATGCCCGCTCACTGTTACTTCGCAGTTATCGAGGTCGATAACCAGGTCTCCGCAGGTAATACATTCGCCGCGTCCAAGGCCGGTTCTATGCCGGAGTATGCGTTTGACCCTGGCGACTACCTCGTCCGGATTCCACGGCTTGATAACGAAGTCGTCCATGTATGTACCGGGATCAAGGTCATCCAGGTTTTCCCCTGCCAGGAGCGCGATGAGAGGCACGCGCTTTTCTGCCCTGATCTTCCGGGTGAGGGCCTCGAATGCGGGACCGTCACTGTTAGTCTGCGCCGCCACCAGGACCAGGTCAAGGGATGTGGAGGAAAGCTTCAGGCTCGACAGGTCTCCCGCAGCGGCCGTGCGGCACGAAAGGCCCCTCTCCGATAGAGCCGCGCCCAGCTCCCTCAAAGGCTCGACCTGGCTGCCGATCAACAGTACCGAGGCGGATGACATATTCTGATTCTACCCCAAGTCCTGACAAAATGCCTTGCCTGCTGCCAGCGGACTATTCGGGCACCGTGATCCGGGCCAGGACTTCCAGCCTCACCGCGCGCACTTTGCGGTAGACTTCGCCTGGAGAGCGCTTCTCGCCGACTACCGTCAGGATGTCCCGCTCGATCGAAATGCCGAAGAGTCTCTCGTTCATCTCAAGATACGGGGTTATGAGCTGCCAGTCCTCTTCGGTGAAATCTGCAAGCTCGCCGCCGTTGAGCTGCTCCTCCGTAACGCTGCGATGGGGATCGCGTATGAATATGGCTCCTCCCGATGCCAGGGAGAAAAGGTTGGAGCCCGGGTAGGGAATTGGCTGTTCGCGGATGCGTCCCCGGTCATCGAATTCGAGACCATTGAGAATCACGAACCCGCCTCCATTGTGAGGGTCCCCAGCCATGAAGGACTCGGCGAGGTAGTCCAGGCAAGTCCCGTTGATGACCACGCGGGGCTTTCCGACCGCATTGATAAGCGGCCTGCCGGCTGCGTTCCCCATCACGTAAACTTCGCCGCCCTTGGCCCCGTACATGAACGCCTGTCCTGCATCGCCGTATATGACCAGGCGACCGGACTTCATTATCTGCCCCACCTGGTCCTGCGCGTTTTCATGCACGTAAATTTCCATGCCATCCATCCCGGAAGCCAGGTAATCTCCCGAGCTCCCGTGAATATCCATTCGCACGCCCCCGGTAAACGGCCCGAACCCGCACCCGTGGAATCTCTGACCCTTAAGACCGTAGACGACGAAGCTCTTCCACCCGAGTTCGTAAGCTCTGACTGAGAGCTGCGCATCACAGTCATCTCCTTCGGCGGGGAAATCCCGCGCGTGAATTACCAGGACCTTTTCAGATCCCCTCGGAGCCCTCAGAGCATCTCTCGACGTCCACTCAATTCGGGCGAAGCGGCCGGAAGCATTGGACGCTATGGCGGGTACAGCGTCAAGTATCCGGTCGGTAGCTTCCCGCACCAGTTGCAGCACGGCACTCCGCCTCATGTTCCCGCAGTCATAACGCCTGTCGTTGAGTAGCGACAGCAGGGCGAGGGCGTGCGCTCGCGCATCATCCGTCGTCGCCGTAAGCTCAATTTGCCCGATGAGCCAGCGAAGGCCGCCCAGCTTCCACCGGGCAATTGTTTGTGTGATTTTCTGGAATAGCTCATCCGGATTTCCGGCGTTTATGCTTTGTCCGAGCCGACCCACAAGCTCACCGCCCCCCTCGGGGGCTTCGGGCACTACGTTCCTGTTGATCCGATACTCGCCCGGCGGGGCAGTGATCGGCTTGCCGAATTTGTCGGCACAGGTCACCGTGCATTCGCCATTAGCTTCTGTGACGGTAAATGAGAAGGCGCCGCCATCGGTGTGGCTTCCGCCGCGAGCATTCCAGTACCGGTCCGCCACCGGCCTGAAGCGTGGGTCCTCCTGCGAAAGCGAATGCAGAGTAGCATCGATCGCCTGTTTCTCGGAGGCTACCAGCCCGATGGTGATATCGCCCTCCTGGAAGGCGAATACCTGAGGACGGAGCATGGCTGTGTCCGTAATCCCAAGCAGGTTGTATCGATCCTCGTCGGGTTTGCTCTGGGCGATGATGAAGAACCAGGGGCCGTCGGGCGAGCCGTGCATGTGCAGCGACTGGATCTGCCTGTAGATATGCTGTTTCTCGCCTGGCAGCCGTTCGAAATCCAGTTCGGTAGTCGGAGCCAGCGCCTCGATAACGTATTCCAGCGGGTAGCGATAGATCCTGCTCCAGAGGTCGAAGAGCAGGACCGATACCTCGGTGTCGGTAAGGAACTGAGGTGCGATATTATGCTGGCGCAGATACTCGCAAACGCTGTGGTAATTGGCGAAGTCCCCGTTATGCACCAGCGCCTCGTTCATGCCAATAAAAGGATGAGATCCTGCCGGATGCCAGACCCGGCCCTTGGTCGGATAGCGCTGGTGAGCGATCCAGACCCGGGCCTGGAGATCCTCGAGCCCGTAATACTGGACCACCTGCTCGGCATAGCCCACAATCTTGAATATCATCAGATTCCGTGCATGGGACAGGACAAAAGCGCGTTTTTCTCCGAGCGAGGCATAGCATTGCTGGTTCAGACGAGCGCTGTTCTGGTATACGAACTCGTCCTCGATGTCGCGATTGATCAAAGGCGGCAGGCCGTTCTTCCGAGCGAACGTCTGCAGTGCTTCCGGCTTCGCCCGCACGAAGTACCGGACAATAGCGGGGGGTTCTGCGGGCAGGTCCAGGTCGCGCCAGTCCATTCGCGGCTCAAGCACGGTCCGGTGGTCGATCCTGAAACAGGGGTCTACGAAGTACTCCGCGACCTCGCTTTCCGCCGTCCGGTCGAGTAGGGCGATCTGGAGTATGTAATCGTCGCGCAGAACCTTCCGGTCGACGCCCAGTTGCTCGGGGTTGAGGCACGCGCAGGCGATTCCCCCTCCCTTGCCGTTACCCCGGTTGTGCATCTGGATGGAGGGCTCGAATATGTGACGTCCCCGGACAGGCACGTTGACCGCGAAGCCGACTACCCCGCAACCGCCCTCCTGAGCGACTGGCAGGCGGGGAGCGTCCTGCGCGCGCGGGACCAGCCACCTGCGCGAACGGATTATCGCTTCCGCGATGCTGCCCGGCTGTTCCGATAATCTCATGCAGCTTTTCCTGTGAATTTAGTAGCGGGCCTCGACCATTTCCGGTACGGGACGTTTCCTGCCGTGGTAATCCCTGTGTATTAGCAGGTCCGATCTGCCCGCCAGTTCCCTGACGCTGTTCAGTCCCAGGCGCCAGAGGATGTATTGAAGCTGAACACAATACGAGTTAAACAGGTTGACCAGGCGCTGAACAGCCCATTCAACTGTGAACGATTTCGAAAGTACGGGGTCGGTGGTGGCGATGCCTCGGGGACAGCCCCTGCCGCTTTCGCACCGGCCGCACCGGATACATTCCAGCGCGACCAGTTCGGAGGTTGCTATGACAGCCGCATCGGCGCCCAGCGCGATAGCCTTGGCGATGTCCCAGGCTGTGCGTATGCCGCCGGACGCGACCAGCGTCATCTGATTGCGGATGCCCTCCTGCACAAGGAACTGGTGCACCTTCGGGATAGCGTACTCTACGGGCATCGCTATGTTCTTCTTGGCAATATCCGGAGCGGCGCCTGTCCCGCCGTAGCTGCCGTCTATGTGGATGATATGCGCACCGGCGTAATAGCTTCCGACGGCGACCATGTCGACATCCGTTGGGCTCGATACCTTGACCGCGACCAGTGCATGCGGGTTGACAGCCTTTATCCAGTCTACGTGCTTCTTGTGGTCCTCCACCGAGTAAACCGAATGGAAAGGAAACGGCGAGAAAAGCGCGTTGCCCTCCACCGATTCCCGCATTCTGGCGACAGCGGGTGTAACCTTGTCTCCAAGCAGGTGCCCGCCGAGACCGGGCTTGGCGCCCTGCGCGTACTTGAATTCCACTATGCGGGCACGCTGGATGGTCTCCTCCCGCACGCCGAAGAGGCCTGTGGCCACCTGGGTTATCACGTGGTTGCGGTAAGGGGTGAGTTCCTCCGGGTACCCGCCTTCGCCGGTGCAGGTGAAGGAATTGAAGAGCATGTATGCCTTTGCCCGCGAGACCAGCGTTGGAAGGCTCACCGCTCCGAAGCTCATTCCCCCGCCATACACGGGGAAGCCGATCTCTATCTGTGGTCTCCTGTCGTTTCGCCGGTTGAGGGGAAGGGACAGGTCTATATCTTCCGGCTTCAGGGCGAACGCGGACGGCTCATCCGGGAACAGGAAATCTATCCGGTCGAAACCGCCTCCGGATGCGCCCGTACGGTACTCGAGGCCGTTATCAGGCGGCGTTCCCGATTCGGCCTGCATCCAGGTACTTACAAGCAGATCGGGAGTCCAGCGAGGATCGCCGAAAGTCTCCCATGCCGGGTCAGGATTTACTCGCAACGCCTTCTGCGGGCAACTGTCAAAACAGGTCTCTCCATTCTCCCGGCAAAGTTCGGGCCCGACGCACAGATAAGACCTGGGCGCCGGCATGCGGCCGCCGGACCTCGTGAAGACACCGTGGGCACAAACATCGGCGCATCTGCCGCATGACACGCACGCGGCTGTCCTGGCTACCAGGTACCTGGACAGCCTGTTTCTGAACCTGGAAGGGCAGGGCTCGATAAGGTCTTTTGCCGCCGGATAGGACCATGCTTCACCATCGAGAGTGAGCACCGGTCGCGGAGGTTCAGCCGGGGTGTCCTCTGCTTGGCCGGCGGAAACGGCCTTAGCGGCGTCTCTTTCTCCGAAAATGGGCGCGAAGTTCTCTTTTTCGAGGTCGTCGAAAAACATGGCCCTGCCGACTTCTCCCCTGAGCCTGCGCACCTCGCGCATGCCCATGGCGCCCATCACTTCGATAAGCTGCGAATGCCATGAACCTATCAGGTTCACAATCCGCTGTGAACCATATTCAACCGGCGCCCGGTCGAGGCGCACCGGGCAAACATGTCCGTTGTCGCAGTCGCCGCACATCCGGCACTCCATCGCGACCATTAGCGCGTCGTCGACACCTACCCCATCCACCCCGCAGATCATAATCTTTGCGACGTGCTCGGCCATCGCTATGCCGCCTGAGACCAGCAGCGTCAAGCGTTCACGGAGGGATTCTTCCACTAGCTTGAGGTGCACTTCACGCACCAGCCCGGTAACGAACTCCGCGCCCCGCGTCCCCAGGCCCCTGCCTGCGGGGCCGGCCTGAAGGTGGATGACTTCTGCTCCTGCTTCCGCCAGGCCCGCTGTACGGCTGCTCGCAAATTCATCCAGAGGAAGCCTGATCGAAGTAACAATGTCCGGCCTATTCTCTTTAAGTCCGGCGATCACATCCAGGACGTTTTCGCTATACTCCAGCTCCAGCACCGGGACGTCCTCAAGCCCCTCCAGTGAGTCTCTCGCCGGGTCGAACCTGACAACCAGATTTTTCCGGTATGCTGCGAGCGTGGTCCGCGCTTCGTCGCAGCCAGCCACGGCGAGCGTACGGAGCTTCGCGGCAGCCCGCGCAGTCGCCTCTCTGACAGGCTTCGCCGCGAGCCCTTGCGCCGGGATATCGAGCACCAGCGGGAGCGGTATTTCCACAAAAGGAGGCGGCACCGTGAGGAGCTTGCCTGCGGCATCGAATTCGAGTTTCCCGGGCTTCCTGCCCAGCTCGATGACCGTGCTTATATATTCGCGGCCATGTATTCCGTCACGGGTCGGGCGCACGATCTCCGACATATCGGTCCACATCTGGTCGAATCCCGGCCCGCAGAAGGGACCGCGGTACCCCGCGCCGGATACGGGTATCTTGCCCGTCTCCGCCTGCTTCCACGTCCTGTAAACAAGGTCGGGGGTCCAGTAGTCGTTTCCCAGCGAGTCGAAGCGGGAATTCCGGATGCGCGTCAGTATGTTTGCCTTGCATTCCTGGACGCACCGCATGCAGCCGGCGCATTCGGAGTCGCCGGTATCCAGCACCTGCACGTAATCGAAACTCCGCTTCTGGTGTATGCCGTAGATACAGGCCGAATACTTCGCGCAGTTATTGCAGCGCAGGCACGCCCCCGACTCAATGGAGCAGAACTCCGGGATCTCTCCGGACCTTGGCGGCACCGTACGGATATTGATGTGATACTTACCGGGCATATTCCTCACCTGCTATGGTGTCTACTTCGAGCTTCATCGGGTTCGGGCCGAGGTCGTGGACCGCTCGGGCACGCTCTTCCGCCACGGCGATCATCTCCTTCTCTCCCAGTCCCTGCCCGTGGACAACGCCAAGCCTTGCCGCTCCGATCCCGGCCTCTTCGAGACAGGTCGCGGCATACCTGACCCTGTTCCCGGCTCGCGCGCTTCCGAAAATTGACCGGCAGGCCCCCTCGGGGCAGGTGATTACCACGACGCCGTCTATCCCGCGTTCGATAAGCTTGACGAGGTTCACGCTTTCCAGCTTGCTCCCGCACGGCAGACGGACGAAGCGCGCTCTGAAGCCTTCCTCGTTCCTGTAGCCCTCCGGCAGCAGGCTGCCCGCGGCCAGCGCGCTTCCGCAGCAAAGCACCAGTATGTCGGGCTGGAACGAATTGCTCATGAACCGGCCTCCGCGTGAGGCTCGGGAAGGCGGACGGGGATTCCCCTTTCCGAAAGGTACTGCTTCGCCTCCAGGATGCTGTGAGTGCGATAGTGAAAGATGCTGGCTGCCAGCACCGCGTCGGCTCTGCCCGGCACAAGCGCTTCGTACAGGTGTTCGAG
>JACUUS010000276.1 GCA_014859215.1 Dehalococcoidia bacterium
AATTGGGCTGACCCCTGTTTCGTATGCCTATTTACAATTTAACAAATTGTTCACGGGAACTACAATTACCATCCTGCACGAGTGTCGTGGGGAGTTAAACATTACTACCCTGTTCTGCATTTGTCAACCCGCTTGCTGGCGATCACGGGGGAATCGCTAGAGATGTCAACCGACAGCTGCACGACCGTCCATCGAGCTGAATTGACCGCGGAAACCCCATCTGGTAGCATGTTGAGCCAGAGGTGAAGTGGCCATGAAGTCGATGAAACAGCTTTCTGACCATCTGTCAACGAGAGCAACCGAGCTGACACGGCTGCGAAAGAGCGGAACCAGGGTTATTGGCTATGCTCCCGGGGGATACATGCCCGAGGAGCTTGTGTATGCCTGCGGCGCAGTGCCGGTGGGACTCATCCGGGGCGGAGACCCCGAGCCGGTGGCGGAAAGCGCCGCGTATGTTCCCCGTTTCATAGACACATTCTGCAGGGCCCAAATCGGATACAGAATGCTGGGGGAGGAGCCTCTCTATCAGATGATAGACCTCCTCGTCGTGCCCGTAACAGACCACAACATCAAGACCATAGCCGACTGCTTCAATTTCTTCGCGAATGCGAACGTATTCAGGTTTGGCGTCCCTCACCAGAAGGATGATCACGCCTTCGACTACTATCTTGCGGGCCTGCATGCGCTTAAGGATAGGCTGGAAGAAGTCACCGGCAACAAGATCGAGAACGGGAAACTGAAAGAAGCGATCGATTCGTGCAACACGATGAGATCACTCTTGAAGAAAATAAGCCTGCTACGTTTGTCTGACCAGCCGCCCATAACCGGCCAGCAGTTTGTGAAACTAAATCACGCTTCATTTGTCGCCGATAGGACAGCTTTAATTGAAGCGCTCGAATCAATTCACCAGGAGTTGAAAGAGAAGTCTTCACCCAGCCCAAAGAGGCCGCGACTCCTGCTGACAGGCTCCACCCTGGCCATGGGGGATTACAAGGTGCTTGAAATGGCGGAGGAAGCCGGGGCATCGACGGTCATCGAGGAGTTCGCCGAAGGGATGAGGCACTACTGGGAAAACGTCCAGGTTGGCAGCGATCTGGTAGAGGCGCTGGCGGACAGATACTTCAGGAGAAGAATGCCACCGGCCTGGTTCAGACCATCCAGGGAAAGGCTGGATTACCTCATCGGGCTTGCCAGGCAGTTCAGAGTGGACGGAATTATCTGGTACCAGCTTATGTACCGGAGCAGCTATGACATCCAGTCATTCTATTTCGAGAAAATGGTGAGGAAAGAGCTTGATGTCCCACTGCTGAAGGTTGAATCGGACTACGATGTTTCCGAGAGGGGCCCTCTCAGGACAAGGATTGAGACCTTTGTTGAGACTCTCAAAGTAAGAGAGGGGAAATAACCATGTATACCATTCTATTTGAGCTATGCGATATCCGGCCAGACGAGATAGCGAAAGAAAGACCAAGGATCAAGAGGGCCTTCAAAGTCCTCGGGATAGAGGAGAAGGATATCACGCGCGGCGAGAGCAGACTGAGGCAATGCCTGGATGTGGAACTGCTGGGTGTACGCAAATTTCTCGGTATATGGATGAGGGA
>JACUUS010000088.1 GCA_014859215.1 Dehalococcoidia bacterium
TCTCGGGATAGATGATCTGATCACCATTGCGTCGTAGGCCGGCCACATGACGTGGAGGGGGATGCCTGAAGTGGTAATCTGGTATATGAGGACGCTTGTCGTGCGCTGGTTCCCCAGCAGGTCGCTCGCTACTACCTCAACCAGGTTCGGTCCGTCCTGCAGGTCGACCTGGTGGACGAAAAGACCATCCTCATTGACCTCAACGATGCTGCCGTCGACAGACACAATCGCATCCTGCCTGGTTACGCCCACTATGGGTATCCCCCAGGTAGCGACCGTGAACTCAACGGAATCACCGCTTCTTGCCACCGCTCTATCCCCTTCGAGAATCATAATCTCTAGCTCGAGGTCTGAAGCAGGTGTGGAAGGCTTGGGAGAGGGAGTGGGCGTGACGGCAGGACTCGTGCCGCATGAAGATGCTGGCAATGTGCCAGCGAAGACTAGCATGATGGCCGCCGCTATCGCGATTGCGCGATTTAGAGGCATAATCAACCTCCCGAGCCCTGATTAGTCTGGTTCTTACCGGAGTGTGTTGGTCCGGTCTCACGCGGCCCTGCCTCGTTTGCCTCGCTACCGTTAGAATCTGTGCCGGCCTGCGGGGAATGAACCCCTCCCGGCGGGCCGGCATCCTCGCCGCCGGCCCGCCCTGGGACGAGTAACGTGACGACCGGTTTGAGCACATACTGCCGCGCGCCTGCCGTGACCAGGGACTTCTCACCGTCAAAATCAAGGACCAGAGTAGTGGGCTTGCCTTCCTCAACTGTGAACGGCCTCGGGAATTTCATGGTCCCGCTCGGCACGTGGGCGGTATGCTCTTCATTCCCTGTTATTATGGTGCAGCCGGTGATGGTAATCCGCATCTGCGTATAGAATCCCACAGGGATCTCTCTGCTTCCCAGCAGTTCGTGTATGCCGATAACCGCCAGAAGATCGAATCTGACCGGCTCCTCAACGATCGTGGCCCATGCGCTGTCATTGCCTCCGGCGCGGTGCACGGATATTTCGCTGACTTCTATCCATACATGGTCCACATTCGGGCGCGGTGGATCAGTGACGAAAACGTGTATCATTCCGAATTTCTCAGAAGGCGCGATGGGCGGAACGCCGCCGGAAATGGTGTCTATTGCTGCTGCATACCGTTCGCCAAGAGCGACTAGCGCCTGCCTGAGAGCATCCCTGGCCGCGCCGGGTACTTCCGCCAAAGCGTGTTCAAGCTTCGCGAGCTGGGCCGTGGCGCTTTTCTCGATTCGAGACTTGAGCTTTGTCATGGCTGCGCCGTTCCCTTTAACGCCGCTTGCTACCTGGAGATGGGACTCCAGCCGCAGTGCCGTTGCCTCAATGAGCTCAGGTCTTTCATTCTCCGCGAGCCTGGCGATTTCTTCCGCCCGGCGTTCAGCAAGGTCGATGTGAACATCGGCTTTCGCCATTTCAGAAAAAGCGAACGCGAGCCGTATGCTCTCCATGCCCGTCTTGACCGGGTACAGGGAGTCTCCGGGGATCGCGCCGCCTGCGGCTGAAACGGTTCCGATGCCGCTGAGGAGGAGTAAGATGATCAGAGAAGCGGCAACCGCCGCCCAGCGCGGAAACATTGCAGGGATGCGCCAGATGGGCCGTGTCGGGGCCTGCTGCGGACTCCACTTATCCATCACCCGGGCGCGCATGCGCAGCCGGGCTGCCGACGGCACATCGAAGGACAGGTTCTGCCTGGTTAGATTCGCAGCCCTGAGCAGAGGCGCCAGTTCCTCAGCCTCTTCAGGGTACCGGTTGAGGCACTCTTCCAGGCTCACACCCTGGCGTAGCAAGTGCAGGCATTCTTCGAGTGCCTGTTCGAGCCTATTCTTCATATCCCCCGAGCTCCTCAACGCGTCGTTTCAGCGCTCGTAATGCGCTGAACTGCAGGAACTTGACCGCGTTCAGACTCCGGTTCATCGTCTTCGCGGTTTCAGCCACCGAAAGGTCCGCGGCGAAGCGGAGACTCAGAACCTCTTTCTGGAGGTCCGTCAGGTCATCCATCGCCCGTGATACCTCGGAAATCAGCATGTTTCGCATCGCTTCCTCTTCCGGGTCCTCCGGATCGTCATTAATGTTGTCCGGCAGGGGAAGCTCCTGCCGCCTCTCTCGCTTCTTGAAATAGTTTATTGCCTGGTTTCGTGCGATTCGGAAGAGCCAGGCGATGAAAGGAGTCCCCCTGATCCTGTAGGAGGGAAGTGCCTGCATCGCCCGGATAAAGACTTCCGTCGTAATGTCCTCGACGTCGGCGGGCTGGCCAAGCCGTGCCGCGAGATAACGGTAGACCCTGTCCACGTTTGCTTCGTAAAGCGAGGAGAATGCATCTCGGTCACCTCTCTGCGCCGCCAGGATCTGTTCATCTTCGCGATATTCCGCGTGCACGGGCACTCCCTTTGGTTGCCGCCTTTCCAGGGGACTTAGCCCATGCCTACCTGTATAACAATTACGAAGGTTAACAGGTTAGCACCGGCGCCAAGCCGGGGGCTATCTGAAGTTTAGCTTACCCGCAACTAATTAACTGGACTTAAACCGCCGCGCTATATACTACCACGGCAAACGGAGCTTGCAAGATGTCTTTAGTACGCCGGCAGCGGGAAAATCGGTTATTCCGGGCGGCATACTGTAACGGGTTAAGTGGGGAGAACGTGTTATTGCGGCGATAAGCCTTATTCGGCAGGGTAGCAGTACTTGCCCGAAGGAGGAAGTTCGCATATTTGCGCATTGTTCTAGCGTTCACGGCCCCGGTATGTCAGAGCGGGAGATCATAGTAAGCGCGCAACACATCAAAGCGGCCAAGCTGGGCTCCGCCTTCCCAGAGCTGGATGATCTTACAGTCGCGCCAGTATTTCTCGATATCGCAATCCCTGACATACCCGTAGCTGCCCATGAGCTCCATTGCCCGGTTCGATACTGTCACCGCCATGTCGGCGGCATAAACCTTGGCTATGCTGGCAAACGAAAGCTGGTCGAGTGAGTCGATGGGCCCATAATCCTCGGGATGGTCGAACCGGTAGGCGGCCGACAAATAGGTAGACCTGGCTGTCTCTATGCCGATGGCCATGTCGGCAAGCATGCCCGCGCCAATCGAATGTGCCCTTATCGGCTTCGGCGTCCTGCCTACCACCCTGTCGCCGGTGAAGTCCAGGACGGCTTCAAACGCACCCTGTGCATTACCCACCGATATTGCGGCGCTGGCAAGCCGTCCAATCGTGAGGTTGGCGTGAAAATACTTCGCGTCTTCGCCCGGGCCCGCGACCCGGAACCCCAGCGGAACGCGAACGTTCTCCATGTAGGTCGTGGTGTTCCGGTCGGCGGCCATGCCGGCCTTGCGTTCGAACTTGCCGAATGAGAGGCCTTCGGCATCGCCGGGCACGTAAATGAGGGCAACACCCTCCTCCCCAAGTTCTGGATCCGTTGTGCACACCATCAGGTAGGCATCAGCGATTCCGCTGTTTGAAGCCCAGATTTTCTGCCCGTTGAGGACCCAGTGATCGCCGTCACGCACCGCGCGGGTTGCTATCTTGCGCCCGTGCATTCCCGGGTTCTCGATGTCACAACCCCCTCCCCCGGCGGGACCACCCGGCTCGGTCATGTTGAAGCACCCGATCCTCAGCTCATCGCCGCAGAACCGAGGCCCGAAATGATCAAGCACAGTCTCGTTTCTTGACCATACCGCCGGCATGAAGGGCCAGAGACAGCAGGCAAGGGCAACCGCAATTCCGGAATCGCCGCGGGCGACCTCTTCCAGGGGCAGGCTCAGGGTTACGGCGGAGTGGAGGTCCAGGCCCCCGTACTTTTCAGGGAAGATGGCCCTGATGAAACCCAGGTTGGCGAGGCCTTCCAATAGCTGCCTGACAAGCACGTGGTCCGTGTCATCATCGATCTGCTGCCGGACAGGCATGATCTGGCCATCGACGAAGTCTTTGACCAGGTCACGCAAGACGAGGTCTTCCTCTTTGCAGAGCGCTTCAAGGGTCCTATGACTGTACATCCTGACCTCCTGCACTTCGAATAGGTCCGATAGTAGAATTCAACTCCACCTGTCGAGGTTGAGGGGAACGATGAAGCCCACTGGAGCCGGCATATCTGTCGGTCTCAAGAAACCGGTCTGCCTCACCCGTTTGAGGCAGACCGCCTACTTCCTGGGCAGTGCTTTCCGGTTATTGAGAGCGAAGACTTTCTCGTTCTGCGCATAAGTACGGATTGTCTGGCAGGCATTCTCGGGGTCCTTGTTCTCAACGTACCGGACCACGTCCTTAAAAAAGACCACGTTTCTCTGCAAGTCTTCGACGCGTCGTGATAAGGAAGCGAACTGTACGCGGCGCGTGCCTGGCTCCAGGTCGGCGATAATCTCGGTGAGGACGGGGTTCTTGGCCGCAAGAAGTCCGACTGAAGCGAATTCGAAGATGGCGCTGTAGTAGCCGGCGTAATCACCCCTGGCCGCGGACTGCTCGATTTTCTTGAGGGCGCGCCGTATCTGCGCCAGGTCTTTGTTCGACCTGTTCTCGGCGGCTTTTCTGGCCGTAAGCGCGTACAGCTCGATCAGAACATCATAGAGCCATTCAATATAGGGAAGAGAAACCTCAGTTACTCTGGCGCCGCGTCTGGGTACGAGCTTCACCGTGCCCTTATGTTCCAGGATGAAGAGCGCTTCCCGGATCGGCCCCCTGCTCACGCCCAGCTCCTGTGCAAGCCTGGCCTCAAGGATTCGCTCGCCCGGCTGCAATTCGCCTGTGATTATGCGTTCGCTGAGGTAGTCGGCTATCTGGTTGCCCAGATTGTCGGATGCCTTGAAAGCAGCTTTGAAGGGCACCTGAAAGACCTCCCGGAGGACCTGATTCGAGGCCAAGTATAGAATATGAACAATCCTCTTGTCAACTGTTTGTAAATTGTCAACAATTAGCTGTTGACAACCCTGGAAATCTATGCTAAGATGCCGGACATCCGCAGGACCGACACGTTTCAAACTTACCTGCAGCACCTGTAATCCGGCTGCTTGAGCTGTCAATGACGCGGTGGTTTCGATGCCGGCATATTCCACGCGCCGGCGCCGGACCTCCAGGAAGATAGAATGGACCGCGAACGCAAGATCAGAGTACTCGTAGCAAAACCGGGCCTGGACGGTCACGAACGGGGCGCACGGGTGGTCGCTTACGGGCTGCGCGACGCTGGTTTCGAAGTGGTATATACGGGCTTGAGACAGACTCCGGAGCAGATCGCCGTTGCGGCCGTGCAGGAAGACGTCGACGTTGTAGGGCTGTCGATCCTGTCCGGTGCTCACCTTTCCCTTGTTAGGAAGGTGATCAACAGCCTGCGGGAACACGATGCCGGAGATATGAAGGTCATTTTGGGCGGAATTATCCCCGAAGAAGATTTCCAGGAACTCAAGAATATGGGTGTAGCGGGAATCTTCACGGCCGGGACGCCCATTTCTGCTATTGCTGACTTCATAAGACAGGACGTGGTCGGGGCCTGACATCGCATAGCCCCGGGGAGCAGACGTGAATAACCTCGAGCAAGAATACAACGAGTGGCGGGGAAAGGTCCTGAAACCGTGCGTCGAGAAGTACGGCCTCGAGGAAAGCCCGACACGTTTCTACACGCCCCTCGACCTCGGGGAATTCAACTTCAGTGAGAAAGTGGGATTTCCCGGGCAATACCCGTTTACCGCGGGTGAGGAGCCGTTCGCCTACTGGAGGGCTCATGCCAGAACCGCCGCCAAAATCGGGTTCCGTCCGGACTGGGGCGGCGGAGGCGGCGTAGGTAAGTACGGTGGTTTTGGCACGGCGGAAGATTACCGTGATTATCTGAAGCTCATGCACTCCATGGGCAGGACAGGCGGCCCGAATATGGCCTTTGACCTCGCCACCCAGTGCGGGTACGATTCGGACAGCCCGCAGGCCGAGGGTGAGGTCGGCCGTGTGGGAGTCGCTATAGACACCCTGCGGGATTTCGAAGTCATCTATGAGCCGTATGTGGGCGATCTTGATATAGACCGGGTGCCGTCGAATTTCACGATCAATGCGCCTGCCGCGGTGATAATCGCCATGTATATTGCCCTGGCCGAAAAACGCGGAGTTCCCCTGAACAAACTCCGCGGAACTCCACAAAACGATATACTCAAGGAATTCATCAGCCGCGGCACCTATATTTATCCGCCGCGCCCTTCCCTTAGACTCTTCCGCGATACGCTGGTCTTCTGCACCGAGCATCTTCCGTCAATGAATATCACAAGCATCGGCGGTTACCACATCCGGGAAGCCGGAGCCACGCGCGAGCAGGACCTCGGTTTCAGCATGGCGATCGGGGCCGCTTACGTCCAGACAGGCATAGATGCGGGACTCGACATCGATTCATTTGCTCCCCGTTTCACGTTCAACGCATTCGGCGGGAGCATGGAGCTCTACAAAGAGATCGCTCTCCAGCGGGCGGCCAGGCGCATGTGGGCGCGGATGCTAAAGGAACGTTTCGGCGCCACAAAGAAGAAGAGCATGATCATCCGGCAGCCGATAACAGCGCATATCGGGTGCAGCAGCACCACTCTCCAGAGACCGCTCAACAATTTTGCAAGGGCTGTAGTGGGGGGCATCGCGGCGGGCATGTGCGGCGGTCTGCCGGGAGTCTACCCGCCCTTCGACGAGCCGCTCGGCCTGGGACACTCCATTGAGGCTGTGCAGCTCCAGATGGACGCCAGCCGCATGCTGATCTATGAAACAAAGATCACCGAGGTCAACGACCCCTGGGCCGGATCCTACTTCATGGAGTCGCTTACCGACGAGATCGAACGCGGAGCCCTGGCCGAAATGGAGGCGATTGAAAAAATGGGCGGCACAGTGGCGGCCATCGAGAACGGGTACATGTCCGCGGCGATCGCACGCAGCGCCTACGAGCGGCAGAAGAAGATCGAGAACCAGGAGGAGTTCGTGGTCGGGGTTAACTGCTGTACCGGCCCGAATGAGCTCGAGGTCACCATAAACAGGACCGTCGAAGACCCATACGACCCTGAACTTAAGCGGACAGCGGAGGAGCGTCAGAAGCAGGTACTGGCCCGTGTCAAGCGAGAACGCGATAATGAAGCGGTCAAGAAGGCGCTTTCCTCGCTGGGCAGGAACGCAGGAGATGAAGGGGCAAACCTGATGCCGGATATCATCGACTGCGTGAAGCACTACGCTACCCTGCAGGAAATCTGCGACGTACTGCGGGAGGTGTTCGGCGAAGCGGAACCGCAGGTCTGAAGAACCGAGCACAACTTCATAAGTGAGCTTCCCGCGTCTTCCGGCATGCATCAACCGGAGGCCGGGATGAGCAGCCTCCAGGTCGGAGAACACCAGCAGGAGTGTTGCCATGGCGGAAAACGCACAGGGGCTGACCCGGACCCTCTCTGATTTCATCGTGTCCTTTGAAGCGGGGAAGATTCCACCGGAAGCCTTCGAACATGCCCGGGTCGCGTTCCTGGACTGGGTAGCTGTGACAATGGCGGGCAAGGACGATCCCCTGGTCCACAAGCTGATCCGGTACGCGGACATTATGGGAGGCAACAGCCAGTCGACAATAATCGGGCATAAGATCAAGAAGAGCGTCGCACAGGCCGCCCTGATAAACGGCTCCGCCTCTCATGCCCTTGATTACGACGATACTCTGGCCCTGTTCTTCGGCCATCCCTCGGTGACGCTGTTCCCCGCACTGCTGGCCCTCTCCGAGTGGAAAGAGAAGAGCGGAAGGGATTTCCTGACCGCTTATCTTGTGGGACTTCAGGCCGGGACCACAATCGGAGCGTCAGCCGGCTTCGAACACTACATGGTCGGATGGCACGCGACAGCCACGATCGGCCACCTGGCCTCCGCCGCGGGGTGTGCCAGGTTGCTGGGACTGGACCGCCCGCAGGTATCTCACGCGCTCGGAATAGCGGGCACGCAGGCTTCCGGGTTGAAGCGGGTATTCGGGACAATGTGTAAACCGTTCCACGCTGGAATGGCTTCCGAAGCCGGACTGATGGCCGCTGTGCTTGCCGGTGATGGATTCACCAGCGCCGAGGACATCCTGGAAGGGCCTCACGGCTTCTTCGCCGCGCTTAAGGGCGCTGAACAAAAGGAGATGGTCGGGCGTCTCGGGGTCAGGTGGGAGGTTGAAGACCTGGCCCAGAAGTATCACGCCTCGTGTCACGCGACGCATTCCCCGCTGGAAGCTGTATGGGGGATTGTCAGGGAGAAAGGCATAGCTCTCGACGATATCAAGTCTATTACCGTGCATTCTTCCCAGCTGGCCCTGGATGCGGCGGGCAAGATGCATCCAGGCACGGGGCTTGAGGGCAAATTCAGCATCCCCTACTGCGTGGCTAACGCATTGCTGAGGGGCGTGACAGGCATGGAAGCCTTCACAGACGAGAAGGTGAATGACCCGGCTGTAAAGGCGCTGATGGACAAAGTCAAGGTCGTGCTGGACCCTGAGATCAAGGCGCTTGAATCCAGAGTGGAGGTAGAGGTTTCCGACGGGGCTGTATACAGCGGCTTTTCGGATATCCTCCAGGAGATTCCGCCCCTGAATGTGAAACGGGAACGGATCGCGTCGAAGGCAATGGATTTGTGCGTTCCCGTGCTTGGCAGCGAAGGGGCGAAGAGAGTGGTTGACCAGGTGATGGACCTCGAAAGAATTCCGGACATGCGGAGATTCGCGGAATCACTCTAGTTATTTGTTCCGGCCCCGCCTCCGGCGGCGGCTGAGCGACGTTGAAATCTGCGGGAGGCGCCTCATGGAGGAGCAGGTACTTGTAACCAATATCCAGCGATTCGCCGTAAACGACGGTCCGGGTTTTCGTACCAACGTATTCCTTAAGGGCTGTCCTCTCAGGTGCACCTGGTGCCACAATCCCGAGACTATCGCTGCATACCCCGAGCTATACTGGAAGAAGAGGCTTTGCGTGCAGTGTGGCGCCTGCATGGAAGCATGCCCGAGGGACGCGATAAATGCACCGATACCCCCTGAGGAGTCCCAGCGGGAAGAGTCCACGTATTTCAAGATTGTGCGCGAGCGCTGTGACCTGTGTATGAGGTGTGTCGAAGCATGCCGGCACGATGCACTTGAAATCGTCGGTAAGCCCATGACGGTAGAAGAGATTCTGGACGAAGTTGAACGGGACACCCCGTTTTATAGCAACTCGGGCGGGGGCATGACCCTGAGTGGGGGGGAACCGGCCCTCCATGCGCGGTTCGCCTCCGACCTGCTCGAACAGGCACGCAAGCGGGGACTGCACAATTGCCTCGACACTTGCGGGCACTGCAGCTGGGAAGTCCTGCAGCGTCTGCTCGAGAACACGGATATTGTGCTTTAAG
>JACUUS010000089.1 GCA_014859215.1 Dehalococcoidia bacterium
CGAGACCATGTTTATGATGCTGCCCGACCTCTGCTCCACCATTCCCCTGCCCATAGCCTGGCAGCAGTAGTAGCAGCCCTTCAGGTTAGTGTTCAATACCGCGTCCCACTCCTCCTCCTGCAGCTTCAGGAACGGCCTGACGATGTTGATGCCGGCGTTGTTCACCAGCACGTCCACCCTGCCGAACTCCGCCAATGCCCGCGCGGCCATGGCGTCAACCTCGTCTTTCCTGGACACGTCTGTCTTTACGGGCAGGACCTTCGCTCCTGTCGCGCGGATGACGGAGGCGACCTGCTCCAGCATCTCCATTCTCCTGCCGCAGAGCACGATGGACGCCCCGGCTTCGGCCATCCCTTTCGCGATAGCCTCCCCAAGGCCGGTACCCCCGCCGGTAATGACCGCGGTTCTTCCGGTAAGATCAAAACTCTTGATGGACCTCTCCTATCTGCCCTTGAAATCGGGCTTGCGTCTTTCGAGAAAAGCCTTCCTGCCTTCTTTGACGTCCTCCATCAGCAGAAAGCCGGGACTGAGCAGGTCTTCCCAGCGGTAGTCGTCGTCGCAGCCCCGGTGCAGCATTCTCTTGACCGCGCGCACCGACAGCGCAGGATAACCGGCTATTGTGCGGGCAAGCTCCTCCGCCTCAGCCCTGAGCTTGTCGTGCGGGACAACCTTCGAGACAAGGCCCCAGTGCTCGGCCCTAGCCGCGTCGATGGTCTCGCCGGACAGGAGCATGTAGCCAAGCCTGTTACGGCCCAGCACATCCCGCCCTCTGCCGAGGGTGATTACGTGCACCGCGCCGATTCTTATGCCCTGGAGAGCGAACCGGGCTTTTTCGGAAGCGATCGCGATGTCGCTGACTATTGCGATCTTGCACCCGTACCCGTACGCGTAACCGTTCACCGCTGCGATCACCGGCTGCGGGATATTCTCGATGCGGCGGAACATGCGCGCGTCCTGCTTGATATAGTCCGTTGACTGCTTCAGGTCCTCGAACTCGAGCTCGCCGAAGTCCACGCCCGCGCTGAAGGCCTGGTCGCCCGCTCCGGTAATGATCACGGCCCTGATGTTATCGTTATCCCCGGCCCGCGCCAGGGCATGATCGATCTCCTGAAACATCCTGAGATTGCAGGCGTTCATTTTCTCCGGGCGGTGCATGGTCAGGACGGCCACGCCGTCCTTCTCCTCGAAGAGGATAGTCTCGTAATCTCTGCTGTTCGATTTGCGCGCCATCTTATCTTCCTGCGTTTATTCCGGGACTACCTCCCCTTGAACCTGGGGGGCCTTTTCTCCCTGTAAGCGTCTATCGCCTCCCGGTAGTCCTCGGTAAGTATAAGCGCCGACTGAACATCCATCGCCTGTTCGAGGCCGAACCTGGAGTCCGCCTGCTGGAAGCTCCTGTGGATGAGCTTCTTCCCCATTCCCAGGGCGAGAGGGGCCCTGGAAGCCATCTTGACGGCCACCCTGCGCACTTCCTCCGCGAAGCTGTCCCGCGGGAAGACGCGGTTCACCAGGCCGTAGTCCTCGGCCTGCTTCGCCGTGATAGTGTCGCCTGACAGGATCAGCTCCTTGGCCCTGGCCACGCCGATCAGCCAGGGAAGCCTGACGGTGGCTCCGGAATCGGGCACAATCCCGAAGTTGATTTCGGGAAGCGAGAAGGTTGCGTCCTCGGAAGCGTACCTGAGGTCGCAGCACAGGGCCAGCTCAAGCCCTCCCCCGAGCGCCGGCCCGTTGAGTGCGGCGATGGTGAGCTTCCCCATCTCCTCGAACTCGCTGAATACCCTGTTCCAGTACCTGCCCTGCCGCAGCCGGAAGGTCTCCGGCGTTATGCTTCCCACGATGCTCAGGTCCGCTCCGGCAGAGAAATAGCGCCCTGCGCCCGCGAGAAGAACGACGTTTACATCGCGGTCCCCCTGGATATCCTGGAGAACCTCCCACATCTCGTCGAGCATCTCGAACGTAATTGCGTTCAGTTTGGCCGGGCGGTTGATTGTGATGGCGCCCACGCCCTCTGACTTCTCATAGATAACGTACTCCATGTTTTCACCCTTCAAATCGATTCCGGCTCAGCCTGCGTCGGAGAGGCATTCGGTGTCCCTAGAGGACGATACCACCGTCCACGATGACAGTCTGGCCGGTCATGTAGTTAGAAGCATCGGAAGCCAGAAAAAGCGCCACTCCCTTTATATCGTCCTTCTGTCCCAATCGCTTCATTCTGATCGCGTCCATAAGGTAATCGTGCCGCTGCTCCACCAGGTACTTCGACATCTTCGTGGCGAAATATCCGGGGGCGATGGCGTTGACGTTGATGTTATACCGGCACCATTTATGGGCGAGATCGCGGGTGAAGGCGACTATCGCTCCCTTCGCCGCGCTGTACGCGACCGTATTGGACAGGCCGGGATCCGGCGCGCTCACCCCTGAAATAGAGGCCATATTTATGATCTTGCCCCTGTTCTGCCTGATCATGTGCCTGCCCGCTTCCCTTGTACAGTAGAAGGTCCCGTTGAGATTAACGTCGATGGTCCTCGCCCACCTGTCCGTGGACGTTTCCTCTAGGGGCTCTTCCCAGATAAAACCCGCATTGTTGATGAGGATATCGATGCGCCCCAACTCGGTTGCGGTCCTGTCAACGAGGGCTTTCACGTCGTCTTCGCTTGAGACATCGCAGCGCAGCGCCAGCGTGCGCATTCCCGGTCGAGCGATGGATTGGGCGGCCTCCTCGCACTGATCGAGCTTTCTCGCGCAGAGAACGATATCAGCGCCCGCTTCAGCAAGCGCCTCCGCCATCCAGAGCCCCAGCCCCTTTGAGCCTCCGGTGATGACGGCAACCCGCCCGTCCAGTCCAAAAAGATCGAATACGCTCATATTCACCCTCATTCAAACCTCTCTCTCAACGGAGAAGGGTCTCTTATCGTCCGGAGCCGAATGTAGCATCAAGGCATCAAAAGACTTCCCTCTCTTTATCCACGAACTCGGGGAAGAATTTGTAGTACTCCAGGGGTTTTGCCTTCTTGAGTCCCTCATAGGTGGCCTTGGCCAGCGCGATGCTTCCCCGTTTCCTGTAAAGGGCTATATCTCTGTCCTTTTCCATGGCGAGCAGGTACCTGTCGAGGTCTTCCGCCGTCAGTCCCAGTCTTTCCATAAGTTCCTCCCGCTCCATGTAAAGCGCGGGGTGCAGGCAGTAGAAATCCGCCAGCGTGTTCAGTATTTGCCTGTTCGCCTCGGGGGCCGCAATGCTTCTCGGAGTGACGGGTTTCCTGCTCGCGCTGCGCAGGGTCAGGTAGTCCTTCAGCCAGAGCCTCCAGACCAGGTGCTGCATGAGCTCGTTGGCCCCGGCGCCGATTTCGATGAGCTTGGAGTCCCGCATAAGCCTTTCAACGGGGTAGTTGCGCATGTATCCGTCGCCGCCGTGGCACTGCACGGAATCGAGAACTGTCTGCATCAGGGACTGCGTGGCGAACACCTTGGCGATCGTGCAGCCCAGGGGAACATCCATGCCGAGGTCCATCTTGTGGGCCGAGTAGAACACGAGCAGGCCTATCAGTTCCGTCCTGGTCACCATATCCCCGCACATGGTCTGGACGCCGGGTATCTCCGCAAGCGTCTGGTTAAAGGCCACGCGCCGCGTCACGTAGTCGGCGGTGGCGGCAATGGCGGCCCGGGACGTTCCCACCGCGCCGGCTGCGACTCCCAGTCTCTCGATATTGAGGGCGTCGGTGAGGACCTTCCACCCGTCGCCCTCATTCAGGATCATATTCTCCCTGGGCACCCGCACGTTATCGAAGTCCAGAACGGCGTGCCGGGATCCGAAGCGGCCCATGGGATCGTGTATGGCCTCCACGGAAAACCCCGGTGTGCCCTTTTCCACCACGAACGCGCTCAGGTGGCGGTAGTTCTTGCGGTCTTCGGGATCATCACTGGTCCTGCAATAGGTCACATACAGGTTGGCGATACCGCCGAGCGTGATGAAACGCTTCTTCCCATTGATGAAGTACTCGTCACCTTGAAGCCGGGCTGTAGCCTGGATATTGGCGGCATCGGAGCCCATGAAAGGTTCGGTGATGACGATGGCAGCGAAAAGGTCTCCGGTGGCCAGTCGCGGAAGCCATCTTCTCTTCTGCTGCTCAGTGCCAAACCTGACCAATGGCGAGTACCCATAGAGGGTAGTCTCGTAGAAATCCACCGCGACGGGCGCGCCGCGTGCGATCTCTTCCAGGATGATGCAGAATCCGGTTGTCTTGCCTATGCCCCGTCCCATGCCGCCGTATTCCTCGGGGATGAAGACCCCGAACCAGCCCTTCGCGCCCATTGCCTCGAACCAGTTCCAGGGGAATTTCTTGGTCCGCTCAATCTCATCTATGTCTCTTCTGATAACGTTGTCGGCGAAATCCGCCACCTCGTCTGCCAGCTTCTTTTCCGCGTCATTCCACCAGAGGTACTTCTCTCCCGTATACATGGCGCACTCCTGAGTTTATTTTGCTCGGGCGCGATCTAATCCGTCCACCCACGCAATCATGCGGGAGGGTAGTTGAAGGCAGTTTTCCCCCTTTTCAACTCTTCCGCCAGGCAATAAAAGGTTGAGAAAGCTTGCAGCCGTGTTCATTTCGGGCGATGTTCAGAGGGATGAGGGATGCTATGGATGATCGCGAGCGATGAATTCTGCTTGCCCCCGTGTAATACACTGGGCCGGGGCTCCCTTCTACGATGACCGTACATCAGGGCTTCCTCGCCTTCGGGTGGCTCGATTATAGATAACGATCGCGGTCAAGTCAACGCATGCGTATTCGCACCCTTGGGAGCGCTGGACTTTGAATGCCCCTGCTTTTAGAATGGAGCCTGGCTGAAGCGCTGTGATGAATCCTCCAAACCTGAGGCATTTCCTCGAACCACGCCCTGTCGCTATTGTGAGCGCCAGGCCCGGTGAAGCCCACCAGCCTTTCACCATCCTTGAAAACCTGCTCAACTCCGGCTGGCGCAGAAGCATATACCCGGTGAATCCGAATTACGAGGAAATGCTCGGCCTGAAATGCTATGCCGACCTGGCCGTAATCCCCGCGCAGGTAGACCTCGCCGTAGTGGCCACCTCACGCGGGGCTGTGCCCGCTGTCATCGGGGAATGCGCGCGGTATGGTATAAGGTCGGCCATAGTAGTGAGCAACGGGTTTGCCGATGCAGGCCCGGAGGGCAGGAAGCTGCGGGAAGAGCTTGCTTCCCTGGCAGGTCCGGCGTGAGGATACTCGGCCCCAACACGGTGGGCTCGGCCAACGCATTTACCGGATTCACCACGTCGCCGTTCAAACAGACTGACTTCAGGAGAAGGCCGATCGGGGTGGTATGCCAGACGGGCATGTTCTTCGGCACGCTCGGTCGCGCCAGGCTGCTGGGGAAGGGACTCGACATCGGGAATGCCGCCGATATCGACCTCGCCGAGGCTGTCGAGTACTTCGCCGAGGACCCCGAGGTAAAAGTGATCATACTCCACATGGAGGGCGCCGCCGACGGCAGGCGTTTCATGGAGTCGGCGTCCAGGGTTACCCGCAGAAAACCTGTGGTGGTTATGAAGACCGCGCACAGCGAGCGGGCTGCCGTAACGGCTCAGACCCATACCGGCTCCGTGGTGGGAAGCGACCATGTCTGGAATGCGGCTCTCAGGCAGTGCGGGGTAATCCGTGCCTCCACTCCCAGCGAGCTTGGCGACCTGGCGAGGGCCTTTGCCTACCTTCCCTTGATGCAGGATAGAGGTACGGGCATAATTAGCGGCAGCGGTGGAGTGGGAATCATGGCGATGGACGCTTGCGCCGGGCACGGCCTTGATGTGCCGCGGCTTTCCTCGACCGTAAAGGAGGGTTTTCGCGACCTGTGTCCTCCCTGGTTCGAGGTCGAAAACCCGGTTGATCTATGGCCGGTGTTCATAGGGTCCAACCGCCCGCTGGCGGAGAGTCTTCAAAGACTGCTGCGAGGCGTCCTCTCCCAGCCGGACATCAGCGGTGTTGTGCTGTTTGCGGGCGCATGGTTCGAAAGCCTCGATCCGCCTCTGACGGAGATTATAGGCACAATGGCGGATGCCTGGCCGGGGAAGCCTGTAGCGCTCTGCCCCTATGAAGGATGGGTTTATGATATTACAGCCCACGACCTTGCGGGCAGGCTGGAGGATATGGGAAAGGGCGCGGTCTTCTCCATCCCGGAGGAAGCGGTCGCGGTATTGGCCTCCCTGGCTGATTACGCGGAGTTCTTGCGCGATTCCCGGCCTAAGGCTCCCGACCTTCGTGATGCTGGATGAACCTGCCAAGGCTGCGGGCAGCCCGGCTAACGGTTGGATAAGTGGGGATGCCTCCCTGCGCGGCGATCTGCTGTGACTGGAGCACCATGTCAGTCACCTCCAGCGTCCCGCACGTCGATAGAACCATCGCTACAGGCTTGCCGAACTCATGCGCAGCTTCCACGACTACTTTCGTGTGGTCCTGGAGCAGGTTGGAAATATCCGGGTACAGGAAGTCCGCGTACAGGTAAACAAGAAGAAGGTCTATTTCTTCGCAGGCAGCCACGAGTTCGACGGTCGTTCTGAATTCCTTGATCTTGTAGGCTACTTTCGCGGTGCTGTCGACCGGGTTCTTCACGTTCGTGCCGACCCCCGGCGTGAACTCGCCAAGCTTGCGGCATAGCTCGGGTGGAAACGGCGGCACCACCATACCCGCCCTCTGGCATTCATCCGTGGCAAGAACGCCCCGGCCGCCTCCAAAGGTGATGATGCCGACCCGCCGGCCTTGAGGCGGGCGGAGGTGTGAGAATGCCAGGCACAGGTCCGCCATTTCTTCGATATCGTTCACTGCGAGCACGCCGGCCTGCCGGAAAAGTATGTCCCACACGCGAGCGCTGCCCGCCAGCGAGCCGGTATGAGAGCTCGCCGCTCTCGCTCCGGCGGAGGATTTCCCTCCCTTGAGGGCGATGACAGGCTTCGCCGCTGCCGTTTCGCTCAAAGCCTGCGCGAATTCGGGCCCGTTTTTCACGCCCTCGATGTACGTGGCAATGATTCTGGTTTCCGGGTCTCCGGCCAGGTAGCGCAGGAAGTCCGACTCGTTCAGGTCCGCGCCGTTCCCGTAGCTTATGATCTTGGTGAAACCCAGACCCCGCAGGGCGCCGATAGCGACAAGCTCATGAGCATGACCTCCGCTCTGCGCCAGGAAGGCAAGCGGGCCTTTCCTCGCTACGTGGGAGGTGAAAAAAGCAAGGCCGCTCTCCGGGCATATGAGGCCCATGCAGTTCGGTCCCAGCAGGCGCACTCCTCCCCGGCGGGCGACTTCGAGAAGCTCCCGCTCGATAACCTGTCCTTCCTCTGCATCAATCTCGCTGAAGCCTGAGGTGAACAGCGTAACCACCTTTGCGTTTTTCTCGATGGCGTCCCTGACCAGCTGCGGCGTGGCCGGAGCCGGAATACAGGAGATTACGTGTTCCACGGTTCCCGGCACCTCCCGTATGCTGCGATAAGACTTCAGGCCAAGGACATCCTCGCCGGATGAATTAAGCGGGTATATCTTGCCTTTGAAGCCGGACTTGATCAAAGATTGAACATACCTCTTTCCGGGAGCGAACAGGGTCGAGTTTGTCGCCCCTGCAATTGCTACCGATTGCGGGTAAAAAAGAAAGTCGAGGTCAAGAGCTGAAGTCGCCATGTACGGAATCCTTCTCTCTCACATTTGGTCGGCCCCGCATATTCTAGCGGAAATCGCTCCCGGACTCAAAGCGGCCCGGGGGTGTGCGGGCAAAAGGCGGCAGGCGGGACTTGATTGACAGCCCTTCACGGCACCGGCAATAATGCTGTGCACAGGGGGTGGAACATGCGCTACGATACCATTATTCTTCAGAAGGAGAACGGGGTGGCCGTGATGACGCTGAATCGGCCGGAAAGCCTCAATGCCGTAAGTCCCGCGATGTGGTTCGAGCTGAGCGCGGTCTTTGAAGAGGTCAGGAATGACGACTCTTTGAGGGTCCTTGTTCTAACAGGGGCGGGTCGCGGCTTCTGCGCCGGCGCCGATGTGGCTGAAACGCTTACCCTGGCAGTGAGCGGTAATGCTCCGCCGCGGACAAAGGAGCAGCTAAAGGAACCGGTGGGGGCCGCCGGCCTCAAGCTGGCACAGCTCGGCAAGCCGACTGTAGCAGCGGTAAACGGGGTGGCGGCCGGTATGGGGTTCTCGCTTGCGGCGGCATGTGACATACGTATAGCGTCCGAGAATGCCCGGTTCGTGAACGCGTTCGTAAGAAACGGGCTCATACCCGATAATGGGCTCACCTATTTCCTGCCGCGCCTGGTCGGCTGGTCGAGAGCACTTGAAATCATGTATACGGGGAGCCGGATTACGGCTGACGAAGCAGAGAAAATAGGGCTGGTGAACCGGGTGGTGCCGCAGGATGAGCTGATGGGCAGTGCGCTTGAGGTGGCCGGGCGGATAGCCGAGGCCGCGCCGATCGCAGTCGAGATGACGAGGCGTACAGCGCTGATGGCCCTCAGTTGCTCACTGGAAGAGCTGATCGCTTTCGAGACCTACGCCCAGAAAGTCTGCCTCGAATCGGAGGACTTCAAGGAGGGCGTAGCGGCCTTCCTTGAGAAGAGACCGGCCGTCTTCAAAGGGCTTTAGGGCCCCGCCCGGTGTGCCCGGATGGAATTATCGAGATAGTCTTTGGCAGGTTGTCGGGGAGCGGCACGATTTCCTGGTATCGCTCGGCGAGGGCAGAGTCCCGTATCTTGAGCAGGATGTTGCATATCTGTTTCTGCTCGGGCTCGGGTATGTCTGCGGGCAAGGTCAAGATCAGGTTCTTCAATATATCAACACATGGTTCGCATATTTGCTCGCCCTTGGGCGTGAGCTCAATCCTTGTATAGGGGCGCCCTTTTCGTTTGGGCAGCCTCTTGACAAGGCCTTCATGCTCCATCCTGTTGAGGAGGCCGGCCGTAGTTTGATTCTCACGGAATACAAGCCGGGAGAGTTCAGCCGGGGTCAGGGCTCCCGGATAGTCCCTGGCAGCCCAGAGCACCGCCACTTTCTCGGGAGTAATGCCTGTCTTGAGGAGTCTATTCAACGCCAGTCTGTTCATGAGCGCCCAGACCTGCCTGATCAAGGCCCAGGTCTCCAGCGCACTTTCGGTGAACCGGTAGTCGTACATCCGCAGCTTCCCTTCCGCCAGTACCCCGCACCGATGCCACAGGGTCTTGTCGCAAACGAAAATCGAAGAGGAATAGTAGCATAGTACTTTGGTTTTGTCAACATAACTTTGCTTAGAGCCTTCCGCGAAACGTCCTTCCGCATAGGGAAAACGGGTAATGAAAAGGGGC
>JACUUS010000090.1 GCA_014859215.1 Dehalococcoidia bacterium
GGACATTTTCAATACTAGCATCGGATTCAATATTTGTCAATACCCCTTAAAGGACAAATTGAAATACTTTTCTTACATTTATGTGTCAGAAAAACCCGGACATCTTATACCAGCCTGATGTTCAAATCCCTTCCCACCGCCTGCCGACGCGGTGACCCGCCCAGGAATCCTCGGCACCCGAGTCTTGCCAGCCGGGCACTTCGGTTTATCAGCAGCTTTTTCGGGCGGCGAGAATGACATTTTCCGTGACTGGCATCAGGTTGAGACTTTCGTCGCATACAAAGAGAGATCGCCGGGTTACACTAACAAAACTGCTTAGAAGTTCACTTAAGGAGTTTACGATGTGGAGACTAAAGAAATGCCCTAAGTGCAGGGGAGATGTCTATCTCGACAAGGATTTCTTCGGCTGGTATGAGGAATGCCTTCAGTGCGGATTTCACCGTGAATTCGCGGTACAGCAGGAGCCCGAACTGGAGCGAGAACCTGTGATGGTGCCTGTTAGCAGGAACGCCAGGAAGTAACCTGCTAACCATCGAAGAGGAAAAAGCTTCGACGCCATCCGCGTGATCCCCGGACACCTGGTACGGTCCGGGGATTTTCTTTGCGCGAAGCAGGCGCAACATTTTCGCTCCCGCCTGCGTCATAATACTGTAAGTATCTTTCTATCATTCCCTGAAAAGGAGAGGGCCATGGCACGAAAGAGCACAGTATGGTTCGCGTTCTTCTTAATCCCTATTCTCCTGGTATCCATGATGCCCGGATGTGCCAGGAATGCACAGGCGGCTACCGGGTACATAGCAGTCATACCCAGCGTTCTGCACTCAGGTGGACAGGAGGCAATAGCGTTCACCCTGTTTGACGGCGACGAACTGGTGAGAGACAGAATTGAAGTGTCTGTGTTCAAGGACGGCAAGAGAATAGCCAGGACCGTGAGATGGATCGACGGCAAAGGTACCGTCCTGGTGGACCTGCCGGAAGTTGAGCAAGGAGAATATGAAGTACGCGTGAAAGGCTCCGGCTTTCAGGATGCAGCCCCCGTACGTATCGAGAAAAATTTCCTGATATTCCTGGAGACTGATAAGCCCATATACAAGCCGGGTCAGACTGTATGCATAAGGGCCGTCACCGTGGATGCGGACCTGCGACCGGTCAGCGAGCCCTTTGTTCTGGAGGTTATGGACGCAAAAGGGATCAAGATCATGCGCGCCGAGCTTTCCACCGACCGGTTTGGAATGTCCACATTCAAGCTTCCGCTCTCCGCGGAGCCAAACCTGGGCGTATGGAAGATAAAGGCCACCTCCGGCAAGGGTAACGCGCAGCTTGACGTCAGAATCGAGGAATATGTCCTGCCGAAGTACGACGTGAAAGTAGACCTGCTCAAGGAATGGTGCCTCGTCACTGAAACCGTTAAAGGGAGCGTGACGTCCGAGTACAGCTTCGGGAAGCCGGTCAAGGGCGAACTCGTGGTCAAGGCTTCCCGGTACGTTGGCGAGTGGGAACAATACGCGATATTCACCGGGGAAATAGACGGGCAAGCGGAATTTGAGATTCCGGCAGTCAGGTACGTTACCGGCGTCCCCTCGGCAGGCGGACTGGGCAACATCATGCTTGAGGTCACTGTCAAAGAATCGGCCACCGGCTATGAGCAGACCACGACGAAGCTTCTTACCGTAGCCGGTTCTTCTCTCAACGTACAGGTTATCCCTGAGAGCCAGATTTTCAAACCCGGATTGCCCTTCAGCTTCCTTCTTGTGACCACTACACCCGACAATAGTCCGGTTGACCGGACGGTAAATGTGGATATCAGGTATCTGGGTGAAGATTTCGGAGAAGCCGGCAGGGAGGAAAAGACCATCCAAACCGTAAATGGAAAAAGTTATGTCGAGATTACGCCTCCGGCCAAGGCCGTGGCGATGATCATAGAAGCGAACTCCGGCGATACATGGTCATCCCGCGTGGTGGAGGCCGGGTATTCCCCTTCAGGCAACTTCATTCATCTGGAGCAGCTCACCAGCGGCATTCCGCAAATCGGGGACAAGCTCGAATTCAAGGTCCACTCAACGAAAGAAGCAGTGAACTTCTATTTCGAAGTCGTTTCTCGCAACAAGGTCATCTTTAGCAGCCATTCGAAGAGCAACCTTATCTCCTTCACCGCCACGCCTCAGATGGCGCCTTCCGCGAGACTTCTCGTCTACCAGGTGCTGCCTAACAGCGAGGTGGCCGCCGACTATCTTCCATTCAAGGTCGAGGCAACCTACCCGCATAACTTCTCGGTGGAGTTCGACCGTGATGAGGCGAGGCCGGGTGAAACAGTGGACCTCGAGATACAGACCGAAGGTGAATCCAAGGTCGGCCTGGTTGCAGTGGACAAATCGGTGTTTATTCTTGCCGAGAACAGGCTGAATCTGCAGCAGGTGTTCGAGGAGCTCGAAAGGCTCTACATGCAGCCGCAGGCGGAACTACATGATTTCTCGATCTACAATGGCTTTGAGCAAAGCGGCGCAAAGGAGATCTTCGACAGGGCCGGCGTGGTCGTGCTGAGCAATAATTCAATACCTGAAGGGATACAGCATAAGCCCAACGAAGAACGGCCGCCCTTTGGCGGCGTACTGTGGAAGTTCTTTGGACGGGCAGCCGAGATGGCAGCGGACGGAGCAGTCCAACTCCCTGAAGGGAACGCGCCGCCCCCGTCAGCGACCGGTCTGGCCGAGGTCCAGCAGATCAGGCAGTACTTCCCCGAAACATGGATCTGGCAGGAAGTCGTAACCGACGCCGGCGGGAAAGCGTCTATGAAGGTCGACGTCCCGGATACGATCACTACCTGGATGCTGCATGCTGTCGCGATTTCAAGCGAGAAAGGTCTGGGAATAGCTGAAACCCAGCTCAAGGCTTTTCAGCCCTTCTTCCTTAAGGCGGACCTGCCCTATTCCGCAATCAGAGGGGAGAGGTTCCCGGTGAAGGTCGCCGTCTACAATTACCTTGACGAGCCGCAGGAGGTCCTGGTGCAGCTCGACGCCGGCGGGTGGTTTGACCTGCTTGATTCGGCTTCGAAATCCATAACCGTCGGTGCAAATGATGTCGGCGCGGTCGAATTCACGATTAGCCCGAGAACCCTGGGAGTGCAGGATATTAAGGTCACCGCGAGAAGCGCGGCGGCGGCGGATGCGGTGATAAGAAAGCTTATCGTTGAGCCTGAAGGCATCTCGCGGGAGCTGGTGGAGAACTTCGTTTTAACGGCGGGCAAGACCAGGACCGTTGACACCTCCCTCCCGCCTTTCGTGGTTGACGGCTCGGGACGCGTTTACATTGCGGTCACATCCAGCTACCTTACCCAGACGCTTGACGGGCTTGAAGCGCTTATCCAGATGCCCTTTGGTTGCGGGGAGCAAAACATGATCGTGTTCGCACCTGACGTGTACATCACCAGATACCTCACCGAAACCGGACAGCTCAAGCCCGAAATCATGGCCAAAGCTGAGAAACTCATGATAACAGGATACCAGCGGCAGCTTACTTACCGCCATTCCGACGGCAGCTTCTCAGCTTTCGGTGAAAGCGACCCCGAAGGAAGCCTTTTCCTCACCGCCTTCGTCTTGAAGTGTTTCGCGCAGGCGAGAGATCTGATGTATATTGACGCCGGTATTCTTGGTGAGGCCGAACGATGGATCACGTCCCATCAGAATGCGGATGGTTCCTTTGATACCGTCGGATTCGTAGCTCACCAGGAGCTCATGGGCGGTCTGCAGGGCAAGACCGCGCTCACCGCGTTCGTCGCCACAGCACTGCTGGAGTCTGGAGAAGAGACGGCTTCCGCCAGAGCTGTGCGCTACCTGGAAGGCAGGCTCGGCGAGCTCAACGACGCCTATACAGTCGCGATTACAGCTTACGCCCTGGAACTGGCCGGGAGTCCCCTGGCAGCGGACGCGCACAGAATACTGCTCGAGATGGCCGAGGAGGATGAAAACGGCATGCACTGGGGGGACCTCCTGCCTCGCAGCCAGTTTGAGCCCAACAGCAGTCACGCTATCGAGGCTACCGGTTATGCGCTCCTTGCCATGCTGAAGCATGGGGACACTGCCGTTGCCTCGAAAGCTGCGAAGTGGCTCGTTTCACAGCGGAACGCCTACGGCGGCTTCGGATCCACGCAGGATACGGTTATCGGCCTGCAGGGACTGACCGCCTACTGCACGGAAGCCAGGGCTGACGTCAACCTTGCCGTCGACATTGAATGGGCCGGCGGGAGCACCCGGTTCGCGCTAAACCAGAGCAATTACGACGTTCTCCAGGTTGCGGCAGTGCCGGTCGATCGGGAAATAACCATCAGGACCACCGGAAAAGGTGAAGCTGTGGTGCAGGCCGTGACGAGATTCAACGTCCCCGAGCCTGACACAGCGGGCGGGTTCTTCACCATCGACGTGGACTATGACACCACCGCGGTTGAAGTCAATGACCTGGTCAGGGTTTCGGTAAGCGTCGAGTTCACTCCTCCGCTGCCCATGGAAGCAGGCATGGTTGTGCTGGACATTTCGGTGCCCACGGGTTTTGCGGCGGTAAACGAATCCATAAATAAGGTGGTCGAGGGAAATGCGAAGATCAAGCGAGTTGAGACTGCTGCCAGGAAGGTCATCTTCTATGTGGAGAATATGCTGCCAGGCGAGACAATATCTTTCGGTTTTGACATACAGGCTCTGTACCCAGTCTCAGCCAAAGGTGCTGGCTCCCAGGCCTATTCCTATTACAGTCCCGAGCTCAAAGCGGAGACAATAGGCAAGGACATAGTCGTTACGGGAGCCTAGTATTCCCTTGACAGGTCGCTTATTATTGCAATGAATCCGGAAGCGGCTTGCTCAAGATGAAGATCTGCCTCCTGACCTACCGTGGCAACATGCACTGTGGCGGCCAGGGAGTATATGTGTACTGCCTGGCCGAAGCGCTGGTCAAGCTCGGACATGAAGTGCATATCATGTCCGGTCCGCCCTATGCCTCAGCCCCGGAAGGTGTGAAGCTGCACCGGATTCCGGGCCTCAACCTTTACGAGTCGGGTGTCGCAGCACTCTCGACCCCGGCGCACTGGCTCGACCCGCTCAATATCTATGAGCTCGCCGCTATCCAGATCGGCATGTTCCCCGACATACTGGCCTTCAGCATGCGGGCGTACGCGAGGCTGCGAGAGCTCATGCCGCGCGAACGATTCGACGTCATCCATGATAATCAGACACTCGGGTACGGGCTCCTGCTCGCTGGAAGCCTGGGAGTACCGATCGTAGCCACCATTCATCATCCCATAACCATCGACATGGCTGCCTCCATCGCGGAAGTGGACAACTGGATAACGAAAATGCGAAGGACGATGTTCTACTCTTTCCTGGTCATGCAGGGGATTGTCGGACGCCGTATGGAGCGGATTATTGCGGTTGCGCGCGCATCGGCGGAGGACACCATCCGCGCCTTCAAGCTCCGTGAAGACAGGGTCAGGGTCGTCTACAACGGGATCGACACTGTCGCCTTCTCCCGGCAGGAAGTCCGCAAGGAGTCTAACGGCATCGTCATAGTGGCCAAGGCCGGGGACAGGAAGAAGGGCGTCCCGTTCTTGCTGAAAGCCGTCCAGTTGTTGAAGGGCGATATTGACGTGAGAGTGAACATTGTGGGCGACCAGGGTGATGATGACGGGTTCGGCGAGAATCTTGTCCGGGACCTTGGCCTGGCGGACAGGGTTACCTTTACCGGGGTGGTAAGCAAGGATGAACTCGCCAGATTATACTCGGCAGCCGAGATAGCAATTACGGCTTCCATTTATGAGGGTTTCGGGCTTCCCGCCGCCGAAGCGATGTCCTGCGGGACGCCGGTGATCGTCACCAGGGCAGGCGCGCTCCCCGAAATCGTGGGCAAGGACGGCGCCGGCATGCTGGTGCCCCCGGCGGACCCTGCCGCGCTGGCTGCCGCTATAAAGCGCCTCCTCGCGGATGGGCCCCTTCGGCGCGAAATGGGCGAGGCTTCCCGCAAACGGATAGAGGAGTGCTTTAGCTGGGAAGCGACCGCAAGGAACACGGTCGAAGTCTACCGCGAGGTAGTCCGGGCCCGCCAGGGTCAGGGCTTGCGGAAGTAACGCCCGGTGTAGTCAACGCGTACAAGCTCCACGCCCGGGGCTTTCTCTCTCAGGAAGTCGTCGGTGGCCCTGCTGCACCCTTCCCAGTGACCGTAGTCATCAATGACTATGTATCCGCCGGGCCGCACATAGTCGTAGAATCTTTCGAGACAGAGTTTGACGCTGTCATGCCAATCGGCGTCTATATGAAGTAGAGCTATTTCCGGAACATATACGCTGGGGAAAGTGTCCTGGAACCAGCCCTTGATGATAGATACCCGATCTCCCGGAATTTGAAGTCTCGCGAGAATGTCCCTGACTTTTCCCAGGTCGCCGTGGCACCACCAGAAGCATTTTCGGGCTTTCTCGCCGTCCTTCTCGGTAGGCTTGGGCAGGCCTTCGAACGAGTCAAATAACCATACTCTCCTGTCCAGGCGCGAATGAAGGCATACCGACGCGATCACAGAAGCCGAACCGCCGTTATATACGCCGCATTCGACAACGTCTCCCGATAACGATTTCTTCTCGATTTCCCGGCTCAACCTGTACAGTGCCGCCAGGCGAACAGGCAATATAGCCGTGTAATCACGGACCGTGTACAGGAGTCGCAGCATCCTTATCGAGTCCAGGAGCGAGCCGGCCCGGGGGCGGAGGCTGCGTATGAAGACCTGCAAAAGCTGGAGATAGTACACCGCATCGAAAGCGACTGCGGCATGAAGTGAAGCCAGCTTGCGGCGGAGTCTGTTCTCCGATTTCACGGGATATAGTATACGAAGCTGCAGGCCTTTTGACAATTTGCATTTCGTGGTGGTACGATTTTTCTTACGGTGGCATGATGACTGTGAAACAGCAGAATCCGACTCTAATTGAAGAGGAAAGGCTCCGTTTACTTGGCTACAGTCGCATAGCCGGAATAGACGAAGCGGGCAGGGGGCCCCTCGCCGGTCCGGTTGTGGCCGCCGCTGTCATCCTGCCGGAAATGCTCCCCTCATGGCTCGGGCTTGTCCGCGATAGCAAGCTCCTCCGCCCTGAAAGCAGGGAGATAATCTTTGAGCACATGAAGCAGGACTCCGTGCCATTCGGGGTCGGCATTGTCTCTCACAGAGTCATCGACCAACACGGCATCATGGTCGCGCTCAGATTGGCGATGCGTATAGCGGTCCAGCAGCTTCCCTTTTCTCCGGACTTCCTCCTGATTGACTTCGTGAAGCTCCCGGAGGTCTCGCTGCCACAGAAGAACATTACCGACGGCGATGCCCTTTGCGCTTCGATCGCCGCAGCCTCGATTGTGGCAAAGGTCACCCGTGACCATCTAATGGTACTGTACGACAGGCAATACCCCGATTACGGCCTGGGACAGCATAAGGGTTACCATACCCCGGAACACCTCGCTTGCCTGCAGCGAATGGGTCCATGTCCCATCCACCGGAAGAGCTTCGACCCTGTCAGAAGCATGTTCTATGAAACGCAGAGCGAAGCGGTCCTGTTTCCCGAGGTATCAAAAAGGTCTCCCAGGCGGCAGGCAGCTAGAAGCTGACGATATTGCATTCTCCGCACAAATCGCATTCGGCGCCTCTGCCCTCATTGTGGAGGGCGGCATAGCGCTGCCGTTCCTCCGACAACCACACTTCAGCTACGGTCTGCTCATTCAAGTCGCCGAATATCTTTCTGCCGAGCGGGTCCATGCAGCAGAGGTTGACTCTTCCATCCCAGAGGACCGTCATGTGGCTTGTAGCATGTATGCAGCGGGTGAAATTGACAGCATCCGATTCGTACTTGAGGCCGGCGAAATTGAGGTGCTGGAAAACAAAGGGCGTCCGGCAGGAAGAAGCGGAAGAAGCTTCGCCCCACCTGCGATTAAACGCGTCCTCTTCAGCGCTTGAAACGAGAGGGTGCTGGACGAGCGATACAGTATGCGGAATGCCTGCCCGGTCCACGCGGTCTATCATCCCTGCCACGTATTCGTAGTCATCAAGTCCGGTCAACTTGCTGCGGGTCTCGGTGCAGGCGCCGTTTGCCGAAATGTTGAGCCGGAAGTCCGGCACGCAGGCCAGTTTGCCGATCACGTCTTCTGTAAGCCTGCTGCCGTTCGTGTAAAGCTGGATTTCGGTACGCGGCAGGGCCGCCCTTGCTTCCTTTATTCTTTCAACTATCAGTGGATCGAGAAAAGGCTCGCCGGTAAGCATCGGGATGAAGGTGGCCGGTGGAGGGTCAAGCTTTCCAGCCTCAACGAGTATCTTGGTATAAAGCCAGTCGGACATGGTGCCGTGCTTCTTAATCTGGTCATAGGCGCAGAAGATACAGCGCGCGTTGCAGTAGTTGGTAGTCTCGACCTGGAGTATCTCCAGTGTAGAGGGGTTACTCACGCGCAGCCTTCCTCTTCCTGGTCAGAAGGATTATATGCTTTTCCCTGATTTCCTCTACGTTCTCGATCTCATCCCTGTGGCGTTCTACAAGGCCGTCGATGGCGGCGGTGACCTCAGGCAGTTCACAGCCGTAGTCATGGAATGCGACTGCCCCGCCCGGGACCAGGCAGCGCCAGACAAGATAGAAATCGTTAGTCACGTACTCCGGCTGATGGTTGCCGTCTATAAAGCCGAACATAAAGGCTTGCCCCTCCGGCAGTCTCACTCCCCTGGAATCGCCGGCTATAGTGACCACGTTGTCCAGACCCTTGATGGTCTCGGCGTAGACTTCAGCCTGCGAACGCCCTTCTAGGAAGGCCTGGTACACATCGCACATCGGAGTCCCGTCTGCGCCGGGAGTCGTGTCACGGGTTATGTCAAAAACGTCCACGGCATAGGCCTTCTTCCCGTATCTGGCGGCGTAGCGCGCCAGCTTGGCGGTACCTCCCCCCATGAAGGAGCCGATCTCTATTATGTCACCTTCAAGCTCGTACAGGCGGCGTTCCTCAATGAACTCAATCAAGACCTCATAACCAACGAAGTCTATGCCTGTCATTCTTCCCCCTGGACCCTGCACAGGGCAGCGACAGCCATAATAAGGGCAGCCGATGTCCATGTCGCCCGTTCGGGCGGGCAGGGTTCCTGTTCCGGCAGCTTTATCCCCCGGCAGTAGCCCGGTTCGCTGTCCGCGAGCCGGAGCGTCCAGTAGAGGAGAGCGCCCGCTCTCTTCTCCTCGCCGATCTGGCACAATGCGATTATGAGCA
>JACUUS010000091.1 GCA_014859215.1 Dehalococcoidia bacterium
TCACAGTGCATGTTATTGGAACCATTCTTCGACATGAAGGGATGATCAGGTACTCTGACGTGGGGTACGGGCTTTGAGTAATCAATGGGGTGGTAGCGGATCGTTTTCTCACGCGGAGGCGCGAACCAGGACATGAGCCCGTTTGGAATCTGCCTCGCGGGACGGCCTCGCCGGCGAGCCGTAAGCGTGATGCGGATGGCGTTCAGTATAAGCCAGTCCAGCGCCAGGTAGGACATGAGCTTCATTCTCATCTCGGCTTCCTTTCCGGAAGGGGATGGAGCAGCAGCGGATATGTTCCGCTTAGCGCAAACCCGTGCTCCGGCTAAATCGATGCAAGAAAAGCGTCCATGACGTTGAGGTTTCCGGTCTCAATAACAAGTTGGAAAATCCTGTCCTTGGCTTCGCGCGGCAGCAGCTCAATTGACCTGGTCGTAGCTGAATCGTACTTGGCCATGGGGAACTTCTGCAACAGTGTATCCCGCTGCTCGAGGTTCGCCGGGACCGCAAGCTTTTTTAACCCGGCAAAGGCTTCCTCGGCCATGCCCCCCAGCCCTCCCAATTGGAGTCTCTCAAGACGTTCTTCGTTTATCCAGATATTTACCGGGAAAATGTTCTCCATTTCATACCTCCATCGGCGGCACAGTGATAACAGGATTTCGGCCAGCGAGATAATTATCGGTCACGAAGGGCGATCCGAAACCGTATTTCTCGCCTGTCTCCATTACCAGGTCGAAGACTTCAGGCCGGAATATGAGCCGGGGCGGCTTAACGCCATCCTGGATAATGCTGCGGATAAGTGTACCGCTGAAGGCTTGCTGTTGTTTTTCATGCCCGCACAGCCCGGAGTAGGTGACCTCGCCACAGACGGGGCAATACCACCATTCCAGGGTGAGTACTGAGCCGATACCGAGGTCGGGTATTTGCTCGAATATCTCATGCGCCGCATACGGAGAATAATAGGTTCCGACTCCAGCGTGGTCCCTGCCGAACATATGGTGCGTACATCCGAGGTTCTTCCTCACTATGGCATGGAATACGGCCTCCCTCGGCCCGGCGTAGCGCATGTCCCAGAGCAGGATCGAGGTGAGATGGGTGCCCTCTTTGAAATACCCTGCTTTCATGAGCGCTTCATGAGTCAGGACGATTGATTCATCTATGTAGTCCCCAGGCCTTTTCTCACCGACAACGCAGCTTACCAGGATTGCGTCGGCATTGGAGGCGAACCATGCTCCTTTCATAAGCCACTCGTGCCCGGTATGGGGTACGTTTCGTGTCTGGTGGGCTACCACCCGTTTCCATCCCTGTTCGGCAATGTTCTGTCTCATGACCTTGGGCGGAATCCAGTAACGGTCGAAGGGCGGGTTTATGCGGGGTGGGTTCACCAGCGTGATGTTGCCGCCAAGGAATTTATCCTTGTAGCCAAGCGTCCTCTTCACGCCGGGATGTTTTGTGTCCGAGGTACCGTACACTTTCTCCGCCATGAAGGCCTTATCGTACGAAAAAATCTCATCGAGTTCGAGTACCGCAAACGGCTGGCCCTGATAGGTTAGCAAGACAGAGTCTCCTGCCTTTACATTCCTGGTCCTGATCTCTTCTTCGGAGATATCGAAAACAATGGGAATGCTCCAGATATAACCGCTCCGGAGGCGCATGTCCTTGCAGACGGAGTCGACATCCCCGGAGCCCATGAAACCGGCCAGAGGGGAGAAGAATCCGTGAGCGATGCTCATAATCTCGGTCGCCTTCGGACCGTCCAGGGGCACAGTAGCTCTGGCCTCTTTCGCCTTCAATCTTCCCCGGGCGGGCTCCATGACTCTGTCTATGATGCTGCCCCCATGTGGTGACAGCCATTGTTCACGTCCGCCACATTGCCTCCTTGTCACATAATCCAAGCGCAAGACAATCCGCGCATCAAGTTCGAAGAAAGTCCGCTCAAAGGCGGCGAATAATGTTCTGGTCCTCAAGAAACCGCATTATTTGCAGCGCGCATTCTTCGAGGATGTGCTGGTCGGTTTCGACTACAATCTCGGGCCGCTCCGGGTCCTCATAAGGGGCGCTCACGCCGGTGAACTCCTTGAGTTCTCCCTTTCTCGCCTTCTGCCACAGGCCTTTCGGATCACGTTTCTCGCACTCGCCGGCGGAGCACTTGCAGAATATTTCGAAGAAGGTCCCCGGTTCGTTCAATGCCCTGGCAGAATCCCGGTCTTCCCTGTAAGGCGAAATGAAGGCCGTAATAACGATTACCCCGGCATCGGCGAACAGCTTGGCCACTTCGCCGAGCCGGCGGATATTCTCCTTGCGATCTTCGGGTGAAAATCCGAGGTTCTTGTTCAGTCCATGACGGACATTATCTCCATCCAGAACGTAGCTGTTGCACGAGCGCTGGAAGAGCTGCCGTTCGATTTCATGTGCCAGTGTGGACTTGCCGGAACTGGGCAATCCGGTAAGCCAGAGTATGGCTCCCTTGTGCCTGTTGCGCTCCTCTCTGTCAGCGCGGGTAATGAGGGACTGATGCCAGGTTATATTTGTCGCCTTCTGTTCAGTCATTCTGCGCTCCCTTAAAGTCCTGGACCTGCATGGAATCCTTGCCTATAGCTCCACCTCCTTCAGATCGGGCGCTATGATAAGTCTGGGTTCGGTAAGGGCCTGGACCTCCTCCGCGGTCCAGCCCGGCGCGACTTCTTGGAGGAGGAGTCCCTGCGAGGTTACCTCGATCACGGCAAGGTCTGTAATTACAAGATTGGCTGCTTCCTTCGCGGTGAGGGGATACGAGCACGTCTTCACAATTCGGAAACCGCCATCCTTGGTTGTGTGGTCCATCGTTATGATGACCTTCTTCGCTCCCACAGCCAGGTCCATAGCGCCGCCGATTGTCCCGCCAAGAGCATCGCCGCCGGTATTCCAGTTGGCCAGATCGCCTTTCTCGGAAACCTGGAAGCCGCCCATGATACTGATGAGGCGGCCGCTCCTGATCATGATGAAGGAAGTAACCACGTCGAAGACGGCCATGCCCGCCGCCGGCGAGGTGAACCTGCCGCTGGCATCGATATAATGCCAGTCCGCCTTATCGGCCTCGTCCGCCATCACCAGGCGTCCGTAACCGAGCAATCCCGCTTCAGTCTGAAACCGGACGCCTTCCGGCACATAGAGCGCGCACAGGGTGGGTAGGCCGAAGCCGAGATTGGCACAGTCGCCGTCCTTGAGCTCCCTGGCGGCTCTCATCGCTATGACATCTCTCTCAAGTCTCTGTTTCATCTGGCTGCTCCCTCAGTGACTTCATTCAGTCTTGCCGAATAAGAGATCGCGAACGCTTTGTACCTGCGTAAGCTGCTGTATAATAGCCTGTCCTTTTTCGGGAGTTCCGAGGCCGTCGGGCGGGACTTCGACTATCCGGTCCACGAAGATGCCGGGAGTCACGACATGCTCGGGATCGATATCGCCTACCTCGACTATCTTGTCGACCTCGGCGATGGTTACCCTGGCGGCCATAGCCATCATGGGCTGGTCGGAGCGATAATTGCCCTTGTAGACCAGGTTGCCCAGCCTGTCGGCCTTGTGGGCTGCGATGAAGGCGAAATCGGGCTTCAGGGGTTCCTGGAATATGTATTCCTTGCCATTGATAACCCTTTTCTCCTTGCCTTCCTCGACAATGGTCCCCACACCGACGGGGTCATAGATGCCGCCCAGACCGGCGGCTCCCGCGTAGAGCCTGGCAGCGAGAGTGCCGTGTCCCATGACCTCGACTTCGAGGCCGCGTTCGACATATTCCCTTACAAAAGCGCCTGCCCCGAGGCGCATGATCCCGACTATTGGCGAGATGAGCTTTTTCATCTGGGGCAGGAGGGACGAAGGCAGGAGTGCGTACTCCTCGCTAAATACCTGGGGAATAAATGAATGCGTGATAATGGTGAGGTTCTTGGTTCCTTTCCTCCGCAGCGCCGCGATGAGATTGTGGCTGGTGGCGGGGTAGCCCCAGCATTCCGTCGCGACAACAGCGCCGTCGGGGATATCGGCTACCGCCTCATCGAAACTTGTGAAGACCTTGTTTAACATGGGTACCTCCATCGCGCGTTATCGGCCCCGGCATACGGGGCGGGTCCCCAGCCGGGCAGGAATTCGGCACGTATACGGCTACCTGGAACATCCGGAGCATCCGGGAGAGTGTGAGTCCGCCCCGGCGCAAACCCTGTAATGACAAACAGCGGCGCTGGTCCTGGAAGGGCTGTCCACAAGCTCGACCTTTCTCACCTTCTTTCCAGTGGCTGCCGCGATCATCTTTCCGGCAAGGCGTGCCCCGCTGTCGCAACAGAAAGGCATCGGGTCGTCCATAATGCCCAGTTGGAGCAGGGGACAGTGACATCTGGGCTTGCCGTCGGGACCGAGCGAGGCGGTGTATACCAGGTCGTAAGTATCGCCGTTTTGCTTAATGTCCCATGGTCCTATGGGTGGGGGCGCATCCCTCACGTACTTGACATAAGCCTCCCAGGTCATGCCGGGCTGTATGCCGACGGCGCCTGCCATGGCCATGTCCTCGCACGTTGTACACATCCTGGTGAGAAGGGCGTTGCGGTGTTTGGCGGGCAGCTCCTTTACTCCGGCTATCAGCGAGCTTGTAAGGGCCGGCAGCCATGTCTGGAACATGGCAGCCTTGATTTCGTCGGGTATTTCCATATTCTTTCTCTTAGCTGCGACCATAGCTTCCTCCTCAATCCCTCTTACAAGAGATAGAAATCTGCGATATCTTGCCACGTAAGGCGCTAGTGTCGCGTCACCTGAAAAATGATACTTAATGTCGTGAACCGACTGCTCGCCGGTCATCGCCCATCGGTAGGCACATGCGTCTCTGAGAGAGAATTCGAGTGTTCAGTTATTTGCGCGACGCGACACTAGAAGTTCTCGGGATGCCTCGGCTGCCTGTTAAACCATTGCGCGGGCGAGAGCAAGAAGGAGAGAACGCGGAATTTTCCGCACGCTCGTATTACTGTGGCAAAATCCTTGAAACTCATCGCCGCCCGGATTCTCCACTTCACCGGCTCCAGAGTGTCCACGCACAGGACAAGGTAGTCGCCTTCGCGCTTCATTTCCACGACTTTGCCCACAAGCTCGGTCTTGCCGAGTCCTGTTGATCTAAACAACATTGTTTGCAGACCCTTTCTAAGCGATGGTCAATGTTCGGGGAAGGTTATTACGCCCCTGAGAATAGTCCCATCCAGTGTATCTTTAATTGCATCATTTACACGGCCGAGCGGATAATGCGCTGAGACCATCTTATTCAGCGGCAGCTTGCCGGACATGAAGAGGTCCACGTAGCGAGGAATGTCGATGGCGGGACGGATGCTGCCTACTGTGCATCCTGTAATCGTCACCTCTCGCATGAACCTCCACGCCTCGATGGGAAAGGTTGATCCTATTGGCGCCAGCCCGAGTATGACGGCCATGCCGCCGGGTCTGGGATATACTGAGTGGAAAGCCTGGGTCATGGCCGCTGGACTGCCGACGACTTCAAAGCTATAGTCGACCCCTCCTGAGTTGTCTGCCGCAATTCTTGCCACGGGGTCTTCTTGCGAAGCGTTCACTAGGTGAGTGGCGCCCAGTTCCCCGGCAGCGCGGAGCTTCTTCTCGAACATATCTACGGCGAAGATCGGGTAAGCGCCCACCAAGTTGGCAGCCATTATCGCGGCCAGCCCGACGCCCCCGCAGCCAAAAACGGCCACGCTGCTTCCCGCTTTTACCCTGGCTTTGTTAAGCACAGCACCTATGCCTGTGGACGCGCCGCAACCAAGCAGACAGACGACGTCCAGCGGCGCATCATCCCTGACCTTGATGGTCGCTGATTCTTCTGCGACCGCATATTCTGCGAAAGAAGACTGGGCCATGAAGTGACTGATTTCCTCGCCGTTTTTCCTGCGAATATGCTTTGTCCCGTCGGCCATGGTGCCCATAAGCATCGCGGTCTGCGGATCGGTCTCGCAGCTCGTGGGCACTCCCATGACGCAGGCGGGACAGGTCCCGCAGTGGGGAGCAACGGTGAGCACTACCCTGTCTCCAGGCTTTATCCTCTTCACACCCTTCCCCACTTCCTGCACAATGCCGGCGCCTTCGTGACCCAGCACGACAGGGGGCGCGGTGGCGAGGTCGCCCTTCATACAATGGATGTCGGAATGGCATACTCCTGTTGCTACAAGCTTCACGAGTACCTGGTTTTCGCCGGGTCCTTCCAGGTCCACTTCATCTATGACAAGTGGGGCATTCAACTTCTCGAGTATTGCTGCTTTCATCCTCATGTCGTCACTCTTCATCCTTCATAATCGCCGAAGTAGCCTTTCTTCCGGGCCTTGGTTATGTAGTCCGGTTCCTTCCACCATTTCTCGATACCGTAATCCTCGGCTATTGTGTTGGCGGCTATGTAGCTAGGCCCGAAGGTCACGAGACCTCCCGGATTCACGCAGGCCCCGCACATATACAGGTTCTTGATCGGTGTCCTGTTGCTTGAACATTCGTCGTTGGGCCTGTTGAAGGCCATCTGGAAGATTTCGTACGCCCCCTGCTTGATAGACCCCTGCACCATATTCAGGTACTTGGTCGAGTAGTCCAGCGGGGTGACGAAATATGTCCACATGATCTTGTCCCTGGTCATGTTGGGAGCATATTTCTGGAGGGTGGAGATGAAGCGTTCCTCGTGCTCCTCCCGTAGTTTCCGGTCCCACCATTCCTCAGAGTTGCCGTTGAGGTTGAAGGGGGCCATCTCCCACATGGACCCGGTATGCTTTCCCGCCGGCGCCTGGGTCGGATCGAACATGGTCGGGAAAACACAATCGCAGCCTACAGTTGCCGAAAGGTCGCCGCTGTCTATGGCTTTCCAGTGTTTCACAAGGTCGTCGGGAGTCTCATAACCCAGCACGTACATGAATGCTCTGTTGATTTCAGGCCTGGCGTCTGCGGCCTTGAAAGCCGGGAGCTCTCTGAGGGCAAGATGAAGTGAGCAAAGGGTCCACTTCTCCCAGTGCCAGTTCTTGATTTTGAACAGAAAATCATCAGAGAGATTCTTCTCGCCCACATAGTCCAGGAATGTTTGATGAGGATCGATGCTGCTGATGACGGCTTTCTCGGCCTCGTATACCGTGCCGTTCTCGAGCTCAACGCCTCTGGCGGCGCCGTTCTCAACGATGATACGCTTGATTAGCTGACTGCCCCGGATGTGGCCCTTTCCTTGTTCCTGGATGACGCGGCATATCGAGTTACTGAGTCTGTGCGAGCCGCCGGAACATAGCCTTGAGTTTACCGCACGGTTCAGCATAAGTGGAACGAGGAAGCCAAGGCCGCCCGAATCGTATTCAAGTCCCCAGTGACACGCCAGGTAGAGCATCAGCGTCTTGACGCGTTCGTTTTCGAACAGTTCGTTAACTATGTCCTGGGGACTCTTATGCTGGTACTCGTAAATCTCCATTCCTACATCGGATTTCTGTAGTCCGAGCACGGCATCCAGGGTCGGCAGAGGCTTAACATAGGTACCGGGCGCGAGGAATTCATCCATGTAAAGCTTGAACTTGTGATAGACGTCCCTGTAGGATGCGGCGTCTTTCTGAGAGAATTCCGCTAAGGATTTGCAGGACCGTTCGACATCGGTATACAGGCAAAGGCTGCTCCCGTCCTCGAAAGGCATGGCTACCTGGAGTTCCGGGAAAATGTAGTTGCAGCGATATTTCTCGAGATCGAGGTCCTGGTACACGGGAGCGTAATCGACCATCATATGGTAGACGGCGTGGGTATTGTGGTAGAAACCGCCGAGGGTGACCTCTTCGGTAGCAAGGCCGCCTCCGACCTCGAAGTACTTCTCAAGAACGAGGACCTTCTGTCCGGCTTTGCCGAGGTAGGCGGCCACTGCGAGTCCGTTCGGCCCGCCGCCAAGGACGATGAAATCGTACTTCGTTTGCATCCTATTACCTCCGAGACTTGACTATAAGAACAGGCTCAACATAATCGCGAAGACGCTAGTTCCCGCGGTTCTCCCAGGGTTTCCAGAGGTTGTGTTTCGATGCCATCCTCTTGTAGCAAGGGTAGGCACGCCGTTTTTTCCTTATCAGTCTCGGTACTCGTAGTATCTGAGACCTGAATCCGGCCCTGCTCCGACATCAGGTATCGCGCCCTGTTCCCCGCCAGGTCCACCGATGGTCACCCATCCTCTTTCTACCGACTTAGTAAAGACGTCCTTCCCAGGGCTTCCAGAGGTCAAGTTTCTGCGCGATTCGCTTGTAGCAGTTGTACCCGGCCCAACCTGTCAGCCCCAGAGAGTAATGACAGCTTCCTGAAGCCATCCAGAAGTCATCTATACCGGGAATCTGGTACTGGGAAAACTCGGGAATCGGTCTCATGGCGCCCCACTGGCTGGGGGTCCCGGCAATCAGTCCCCAGTTACCTTCAACGAAGTTATCGCTGCGGTGCTGGATGTCCCAGGGAGTGTCTATGTTGGTGGCTATCATATTATCCCAGGTCATATTGGGCGCGAATTTCTGCCACTGCTTCAAGAAATGATCGGGCGCTTCCTTTTTGATCTGCATCCACTCCTCCTCCGTCCTCCAGCTAACGGGGAACGCCATTTCCTCTACCAGGGCTACGTGCTTCCCGGGAGGCGCATAGCGTGGGTCCCACTTGGAGTCTGTACCCTCCCACAGATAAAGTCTTTCGGGCCAGCTTCCCGGCCTGATGTGCTGGTTATTGAATCGATATTCCCGGTCCAAATACTCGATGTCGGCGTCGCCCATGAATATCCAGCGCGCCTGTCCGCAATCTGGATTCCAGGCCTCTGCCTTATACTTCGGCAACTCGTGAAACGCGAAGTGCCCCCAGAATATCTGGCCGCGATCGGCCCGTATCTTTGCAATCTTTCGTCTGTATTCAGACCCTTTCAACCCGAGATCGGCATTGCGCAGGTGACGCGCCAGTGTCTGTGTGATCACAATGGATGTGATCACCATTTTCCTGGCCTCTATCCGCGTGCCGTCGACCAGCTTGACGCCGACGGCGCGGCCGTTCTCCAAGAGGATTTCATCCACATCCGCGCCTACAAAGAACTGGCCGCCTTCCTCGCTCAGAGCTCTCTGCAGTGCATGGATTGCGTTATGGGTGCCGCCCTCATATACTCCACCTCCGAAACCGACAATCTGCTGGGGCACATTGGACAGCATAATCGGGAGGGGCGCCGGATCATCA
>JACUUS010000092.1 GCA_014859215.1 Dehalococcoidia bacterium
TAAAGGACTCACGAAGAAGCAGGGCTGTCCGCGGCCATAATACCGTGGACAGCCTTCTTTCACGAAGCGCGCCCAGCAAGCGAAGCGCGGTCTGTTGACACAAATTAATCCATCGTGTAGGCTTATCGCATTCACTTATCAAGGATTGCTGCGATGCCTGCTGAACACGCAAACACCCATTCCCGCAGCCAGGAAACGGACCAGGTTGATCCATCCGGGCCGGACGTCCTCTACCGGCAACTGCTGACGCTGAGCAGGGTCTCCGCCGCGGTAAGCGGACTCAGAGACCTTGACGCCATTCTAAGAGTGGTGCTCGATGTTGTGCTGGAGATCATCGACGAGAGTATCGGGGGAATACTGCTCATCGATGAGAAGACGCAGATGCTGTCCTACCGGGTCTATCGCGGGCTGTCTGAGAAATTCGTCAAAGAGATGCAGTTAAAGGTCGGTGAAGGAATAGCCGGCAAGGTAGCGCAAAGTGGAAAATCCGTGCTTGTGGAGGATATCTCCACCGATCCCCGGGCGGCCTCGATCGCGCTTGTGAGTACCGAGGGAATCAAAGCTTTCGTAAGCGTCCCGCTGCGCGCAAAGGACACCGTGCTCGGTGTGCTGAACGTGGCAAGCCGCCTGCCTCACGGTTTCACCAGGGACGATATGCACCTGCTTCATGCCATCGGCGACCAGGTAGGAGTCGCCATCGAGCAGGCGGAGCTATACGAGCGGTTAAGGATGGGGCGCGAAAGGTACCAGCGCCTCGCCCAGCACATACTCGTAGCCCAGGAGGAAGAGCGAAAACGGGTTGCCAGGGAACTCCACGACGAGACGAGCCAGACCCTGTCAGGGCTTGCGCTCAGCCTCCAGGCGCTCGTACAGATGGCCGAGGGCAGCAACAACCTGGACAGCAGTTTCAAATCACAGTTGAAGAAGGCCCAGATGCTGGCTGTGCAGGTCAGCACCGAGGTAAGCAGACTGATTCACGAACTCCGGCCTACCCTTCTTGATACCCTCGGGTTGATTCCAGCCATCCGGCGGTACGCCGAGGACATTCTGAAACCGCTCAGTATTAACGTGGTTCTTGAGGCCAAAGGAGAAGGCCCGCAAATGCCGCCCGAAGTGGAGGTCGGCCTTTATCGCATAGCACAGGGAACAATCGGGAATATAGCCAAACATTCAAATGCCCGGCACGCTACAATTTCACTCGAACGGGCTGCCGATCATTTTCTCCTGCGCATCGGCGATGACGGCGAGGGTTTCGATATTTCCAAGCTCACGAGTGTTGACGAAGGGGGTCGCGGCAGCGGCGTATTCGGGATGAAGGAACGGGTCAAGCTCATGGGCGGCAACTGCTCAATCGACTCCAGGCCCGGCAAGGGAACACGGGTAACAGTCAATATCCCTCTGGCAAGAGGCAAGAAGAGTGTCGAAGATTAGGGTGCTTGTAGTCGACGACCATACAATAGTCCGCGATGGAATCTGCGCGCTTCTCGCGCTGGCAGGCGATATAGAGGTAGTGGGCGAGGCGGCAAACGGCAAGGAAGCCCTGGATATGGTGAGGACGCTCGCTCCCGACATAGTCCTGATGGACATCGCCATGCCCGTCATGAGCGGGCTCGAAGCTACAAAACAGCTGCGTAAGGATTTCCCGGCTGCGAGGATCATAGCGCTTACCCAGTTCGATGACAAGGAATACGTATTCCCTTTAATCGAGGCAGGCGCGAGCGGTTTTCTCTCCAAGGTAGCTGCGTCGTCGGAACTCACCGCCGCCATCCGCAATGTATTCAAGGGCGATGCATTTCTGTCTCCTACCGTCGCAAAGGTGATGATGGATGACTACAGGCAGGCAGCCGCCACCCGCGACAGGAGCGATTCCTACGAGCAGCTCACTCCGCGCGAGAAGGATGTTCTCAAGCTGGTCGCCGAAGGCTATACCACGCAGGAGATGGCCGACATGCTCGTACTGAGCCCGAAGACCGTCGAAGGCCATAAGACCAGCCTCATGTCCAAGCTCGACGTGCACAGCAGGATCGACCTGGTGAAGTACGCCCTCCGCAAGCGCATCATCGATGTCTGAATCGCATAATCGGCGATGTCAATCGGCCCTCGCTTCCAAGAACAGATTCATCATGATATGCATTACATTGTAACCCTCAATAAGGTATAATGGCTGGAGAGAATCGCTGGAGGTAACTATGCCCAAAGTCAATGTCTCCTTATCTCAAGAAGTATTGCAGGACCTGGACAAGGCAGCCCGCGAAGCTAATACGAGCCGCAGCGCGTTCCTTGCCCGGGCTGTGCGCCATTACCTGGAAGAAAGGGGCGAAGAGCAGAGGCAAGAAGAACGCAAGGAAGCGGCCGCGGCAATAGACCGCTTCAGAGAAGAGTTCGGTGGATGGGATGGCACGACTGAGGTGCTGAAATGGCGCGACAGTCATTAGTCCTTGATGCCTCAGTTGGAGTAAAATGGTTCTCCTCCAAGGATGAGGCATCGCTTGTACAGGCACTGGCCATACGAGATGCGCACATCGAAGGGCACGCGCTCATCGTGGTACCTGACCTCTTTTTCTACGAGGTCGCTAACGCCATCGCTCAGAAGCAAGCGATCCCGCCGGAAGCGGTTCAGTCAGCGGTAGCCAGCATGTTCGCTCTGGGCATAACCGCTGTGTCAATAGACCCTGACCTCCTTGATGCCTCAGTGACGTTGTCGCGACAGATCAGAATCACTGTCTATGATTCGATTTACATCGCAGTCGCGATGAAACATGATTGCCCCCTGGTCACCGCCAATCCCCACCACCAGAAACAGGGCGGCCTCAACTGTAAAGTCGTCCCCGTAGAAGAATGGCGCCCGGAGAGATAACGATGAGCTTGTCGGAAAAGTCGCAGGCGGATGTTGAACCCACAGATAGACAGCCTGTCGAAAGCATAGAAGCCGAACCCCGGTTGGCCATCAGGACCTTATCATCACCAGCATCATCTTGAACCTTTCGATTGCCCTCAAGGCATGAGGCTGGTTGGCCGGCATTATAACCATATCCCCCTGTCTTGCATGAATGCCTTTTCCGGAGATTGTGATTTCAGCTTCACCGTCCAGAAGAAAGACCAGAGCGTCAAATGGGGCCGTATGTTCGCTCAAGCCCTGCCCCCGGTCAAAGGCAAACAGCGTGCAGGTCCCCGCAGCCTTGTCAATAATGGTCCTGCTGACTACAGCGCCGGTCTGATATTCCACAAGGTCGGCCAGTTTCACAGCCTGTCCTGCGAGCCAGGAATCTGTCTCTTTCTTGTCTTCGTGTTTCATGGTCAACGCATCCCCTTATTCTGAGTATAGACGCCTCATGAGCGCGCAATCAATGCCGGAAGCCGCTCAGAGCCCGTACATATCATGCGCGTTTGCCACGGTACAGGTGCATGGTGACCGAGCCGAACAAAGCGATCAGGAGCACGCATGTGATCAGCACCCAACCGATTGCGTTCATCAGTATTTCTCCTGACATGAAGCCGCGTACCGCCGTTACCAGGTGCGTGATCGGGTTAACGTTCACAAAAGACTGGAGCCAGCCGGGCATAGTCTCCGGTAATACGAAAACGTTGCTGATAAAGGTCAGCAGGAACAAGACTGTCCAACTAATGGATTGAAATGACTCAGGCGATCTCACGACCAGTCCGAGCGCAATCCATATCCACGACAGGCTGAAAGAGAATACGAGGAGGAGCAATATCGACATGAACACTTCGATCGTTCCCGCTGCAGGCCGGAATCCCAGTATCAGCCCGAGCACGATCAATACCGCTGCGGCCATAGTATATCGGATCGTATCACCGAGCAAAGCCCCGACAAGAAACGATGGTTGCCAGATCGGCAGCGAGCGGACCCTGTCGAATACGCCTTTCTTGACATCGTTGTGAATGCCCAGGCCAGTGTTGGTGGTGATAAATGTCACAGTCATAACCAAGATTCCGGGAAGCACGAACTGCAGGTATTCACCCGTCGATCCAGCCAGTGCGCCGCCGAACAGGTAGGTGAACAACAGCAGAAACACAATCGGCAACGCTGTGACATCGAACAACTGCTCGGGGACATGTTTGATTTTGAGCATCGCCCGCCAGCAGAATGTCAGTGAGCAGGAAACGACTGAGGGCCGCGGCGGCTTGGCGCCCGTGGACAGCGCGGAAATCTTTCCCGCCTCGGGGGTAACCGGGGTTTTCATGAACGAGGCACCTCGTCGGACCGGGCGGTGTCACCCTCACGGCCGGTCAGCGTGAGGAACACCTCATCCAGGCTGGGTTGCCCGTAGGAGAAGCTGATAACCTGGATATCAGACCGTGAAAGAGCCGAAAGAGCGCGTGCGGTAATTTCCGGATCGGGAACGCGGACCGATAGCTCCGCGGGATCGGCCTCGAGACGAATGTGGGCCCCGAGCTGTGAGGACAGCAGGCGCTCCGCCTCCACGCGGCGCTCAGGATCACGCAAACGAACGTGCAAAGACCCTGACCCGGTTGAGGACTTCAATTCGCCGCTCGTGCCTTCCGCGATTATCTTTCCCCGGTTGAATACCGCGATCCTATCGGCAAGTTGGTCCGCTTCTTCGAGATACTGAGTTGTCAGGAGAACCGTCGTACCCTCGGCGACCAGTTCACGCACAATGCCCCAGACCTGATGGCGGCTGTGGGGGTCGAGCCCGGTGGTTGGTTCATCGAGAAACAACAGGTCAGGACTGGTGACTATACTGGCGACTATATCGATGCGCCTTCGCATTCCGCCAGAATAGGACTTCACCTGACGCCCAGCCGCATCGGTCAGGTCGAATGCTTCAAGTAAATCGCCCGCCCTTGCCCTGGCCTGTGACCATGAATAACCGAGGAGCCGCGCAAGAAGGACGAGGTTTTCTGTGCCTGTGAGGTCCTCATCTACAGAAGCTAACTGCCCTGTCAGGCTGATTCTGCTTCGCACGGCATTAGCCTCACGCACAATATCATAGCCAAATACTCTTGCCGTGCCGGCGTCGGGACGGAGTAACGTTGAGAGCATATGAATGACGGTGGTCTTGCCCGCTCCGTTAGGCCCCAGAAACCCATAGACGCCGCCTGGATATACAGTCAGGTCGATGCCGTCAACCGCACGTACCTTGCCAAAATGCTTGACAAGTCCCCAGGCCTCTATGGCAAGGGTTGAACCAGCCATGCCAAATCTCCAGCCAGATTACTGCCGCCTGTATCCGATCCCGGTGTGACGTATTTGGCGCCATCTGAGGCGAAGCGAAGTATTACCCTTGGAAATGGTGTCTGACTTGCATTGGCGCACCCGAACTAAGATTCAGACTTGTCACCGCCACTTATAATAGTGGAAATCACTTCTCCAGATCAAACTCTCCCTGCACCATACAAGTGAATGTTATAATAGACTGAGCAGATAATCAGGTGCTCTCTGTATTGGGCAGGAGAAGGACTCACTTCGTACATAACTATGTTTATCCGATAGACCTTGGCTAAGCTCAAAACGTATTTGGAGCCAGTAACTATGACCCGCCTACAATACGCTGGCTTTGCTAAAAGGTTTGCTGCTGCTCTGATCGATGTGCTCGTGGTCATTGCTATTGCCGGTATCCTGTACTGGTTCATGGTTTTCCTCTCGATCGGCGGGGGGTTTTTGTTCGGAGAAGGATGGTTGCCCTCTTACATTGTGTACGCTTATTTCACTCTGATTGGACTGATCACCCTCTGGTTCTACTGGGCGGCAATGGATAGCTCTTACAGGCAAGCAACCGTCGGGAAAATCGCGCTCGGTATTGTTGTCTGCGATGTCGAGGGCCGGCGGGTCTCCTTTGCCAGGGCGAGTATGCGGCATCTCACTAAGACTGTCTCCCTGTTGACGCTGGGAACGGGATTCTTAATGATCGGCTTCACGAAGCGACGGCAAGCTCTACACGACATCATCACTGACTGCGCTGTGATAGCGAAGAAGTAGGGGCTGTTGCTCAACTCCGAATCAATGCCATATCGGGATCAGGTGGAAAGTCGCTGACTGACCAAAGTCCATCCGGATAATGTTGCGGCCCGGTCGGTGAGTCAGCCACTTCAAGTTCTGGAGAACAGTAGTGAGAAGTGCCCGAATAGCCGCCTTATCTATGAAACATTCTGACGAAGATCATCTTCTCATAAAGATGGCCGCTGGATACCCGCCAGCTTGCTGGCGGGGTTATTCATTGACAGTGAGAACCAGATATTTGAGGATTGACTTCAGAAAGAGTCAGCAGAGCCAGTTCAGACATGCTGCATAGATTAGTGCCCTGCTCTGACTCAGCTTGGATCTATACAGAAGATAGTCCCCTTGACGCAACGATAGTACGTTCTGTTGCGTTGACCAAGCTCTTTCGGTGTCGTATTATTAAACAAACATGCTTGGTTGTTTACTAAGGTAAGGCGCTACTAAACAGGAGTTTCTTAATGGACACCGCTCTCTTCAAAAAGAGCCCCTCTGGCAACATGGTTCGGGGCACTGGTGCATACTGGGCTTTTGTCCCCGGTCCCTTGCCTCCTAGGCTTGAGTGGGATGACGCCCTGGTAACGTTAATGTCAAAGGCTGATATAGCCCTGGGGACTCTTTCCGGTCTGGGCGAAACGCTTCCAAATCCTCATCTTCTTATCTACCCTTTCATCAGGAGAGAGGCGGTCCTATCCTCACGCATCGAGGGCACCCAATCCTCGCTCTCTGATCTACTGCTGTTTGAGGCAACGCAAGTTGAGAAACGGGGGGACGTCAGGGAAGTCCAGAACTATGTGCGTGCTATGGAGTATGGCCTTAAGAGACTGAACGAGCTGCCGCTAAGCCTGCGGTTTATTCGAGAATTACACGGCGTCCTGATGGAAGAGGTGCGCGGCCAAAATGCTACTCCGGGTGAATTTCGTCACTCGCAGAACTGGATCGGTGGCCCTGGTGCGACGCTCAATGAGGCGATATTCGTACCGCCGCCAGTGCCGGAGATGCAGGAGTGCCTTCATGAGCTGGAGAAGTTCTTCCACGCGGAAAAGAGGCTGCCCCCGCTCATTGAGGCAGCGCTGATACACTACCAGTTTGAAGCTATCCATCCCTTTCTGGATGGCAACGGGCGTATCGGCCGTCTCCTCATTGCACTGCTTCTATGCCAGAGAAACGTTCTCAGCAAACCGCTGCTCTATCTGAGTGCCTTCTTTGAGCAACACCGCCAGGAGTATTATGACCTTCTCTTGAAGGTAAGCAGTATAGGTGCTTGGCGGGAATGGATAGAGTTCTTCTTGCGGGCCGTCATGGAACAGTCAAGAGATGCGGTTTCAAGGTCCCGACGTCTGCAGGAGCTCCGACACAGCTATGTGCAGCTCGCCAGGGAGAAACGCTTAGCGCCGACCGCCCTACAATTGGTGGAGCTTGTTCTCATGAAGCCGGTGCTAAGTGGAAGAACTGCCCAGGAGTATCTGAAGATCACATTCCCTGGTGCCCGGAAGGCGATAAATGCGCTCGTTGAAGCCGGTATTCTGACCGAGATTACCGGCCGCAAACGTGACAGGGCTTACGCAGCTGACCAGGTCCTTGCAGCCCTCGAAGGGGAGCTAAGTTCCGAGTAGTTAGACTGGCAAACTGAAAGCCTTCGAGGCTAATGAGCCATACTCGCCACATGATCCAGACTAGACTAACGCGCAGCTCTGCAAAACCCCTATGTCGTGAGTTCTGAAGTTTAAATAAATGTGATTGCAGAGCCCCTCGAAGCGCCCGCTCGTCACACAGGTTTACCATAATCCAAGGCTATGTTAGCCCACACGAAAAGCTGCCCGCAATGAACACAACTGCGAAATCTATGAATATCGTGCGCACAGAAAGGGCAACTCGTCCTTTCAAGTGATATGACAACCGCCCTTTCTCCGTGCCGCCCGCCTTTTGGAGGAATTGCCATCGGTAACTGTTCTCCCGTCATCTCCGGCCTCTTTCCCAAATTGCCTTCCTCTTTGGGCGGTTCTGATGGTACCGTGATATCTAGTTCTTGAGGCTCTGCTATCGAAGCAGCGACACCAGGAGACGGCGAAAGGAGCAGCGCAGGGGAGGGCTCTTGCGGGGCCCTATCCGCCGGTGCATCACTACTAACGTTCGGGGTTAAGCATTCAATTTTGGTCAGTTGCCATAACCTGTTCGCTATGCCTGACCCTGGGAATTTCCTTCCTGATAAGTAGTCGCCGATTGTATCTGGATGCACTTTAAGGAAGTCAGCCAGCATCTTCTTTGTCTCGAAGTCAGTTTGCGTGCCCCACCAAGTGGCCAGTTGCGCTGACAACTCCTTATGTTTTTCAGAACGGTACTTCACTATATTCTCCACTTCGAAGATAATAACAGAGTGTATACATTTTTCATTACCAACGGCTTGCCGCTGGCTTCTTCCTTCACGCAACATTTGTACATTCGTTACCTGGGAAGCCATCTTAATTGGGGCTGTGCGCTGAGACTGAAAGCCAAGTTGCTCGAAGGCCTTACAACTACCTTGAACGGAAGAGAGAAAAGAATCTATCCTGGTACTCTTCAAAGAGGTTCCAGGCCTTGATCTCACTCTCCAGATCCGCAGGCTTGCGCTCCCCGCGGGAAACCTGCTGGAACATCTTCTCAATCCTTATTCTGGCGTCTATGGGCACCCCGCAGGAATCGGTGCCTAGCAGACCTCTTGCTTCCAACTGCCGAAGGTTGTCTTGTAGGGAACCGCAGGTCAGTTCGAATATGAACCTCATCAGGGAGACGTCCCATAGATCATCCTCACCCTTGATTATCGAAGCGAGTGGGTCGTTCTTACGGTCAATCTCGTCATTGAGTTTGTTGATAACCTCTACCCTATTATCCGAGACGATATTTAAGCCTCCCGGCTCATTCCGGTAAGTATAGAATAGTCCCGGCGAGTCGGGGCCGTATTTATTCGCAAGCATGTCAAAATATGTTCTGGCGTCGGAACTGAACCCCTCCAGATTGGCAAGGTAGTACGGCGTAACAATGCGCGGCCTCTGCGCTACGACTCTGCCCTCCCTGATGACTGTCTCTGTGACATCACCAGTTAGCTCCGCGTAGGATGGCTCGGTAACCAGATAATAGCGTACATTGGTGACACCGAAAGTGCATAAGCTCTGGCGCGGATGCCGCATCACTTGCGTGTTCCTGGCGGCCTGTTCTATTCTTTTTTCATTGATATCCA
>JACUUS010000277.1 GCA_014859215.1 Dehalococcoidia bacterium
GCAAGTCGATTGTGGCGAAGGTAAGGCCGGGAGAAAATTTGAGGGCCTCTCTCGAGACAGCTATTTCCCTCCTTGGCCCATTGAGCGCCGTGGTGGCAAAAGGAGACCGGGTCCTGGTTAAGCCGAATTTCAACAGCCCTGATCCCTTCCCGGCGTCGAGTGACCTGGGCTTTATCAGAGCGGTAGTTGAAGTCCTGCTCGATGCGGGTGCGCGGGTAGTGATCGGGGAAAGCTCGGGAGGCGTCTGGCGGCCCACGAGAAAAGTCTTCGAAATTGCAGGTATCTACGGACTGGCAAACGAATTGGGAGTCGGGCTCATACCTTTTGAGGACAGGGCGGATTGGGTCAGGGTGCGGATAAACGGGGAATACCTCAAGACGGTAACCATGCCGGCATCGGCATATGAGGCTGACCGGTTGGTCTATCTCCCATGTATGAAGACGCACTACCTGGGCAGATTTTCGGGCGCCATGAAGCTGGCATTCGGTTTCGTTCATCCAGGTGAAAGGCGTGGATTCCACATGGGTCACCTGGAGGAGAAACTCGCGGAAGTAAACCTTTGCTGGCAGCCGGACCTGGTTATCACGGATGGAAGAAAGGCCTTCGTTACCGGCGGCCCCAGCAGCGGGGACGTGGTTGAGCCGGGCATCGTGCTTGCCTCCGGCGACCAGGTGGCAATCGATGTTGAAGCCGTCAGGGTGCTTCTCTCGTATGGGGCCAGGAACAGGCTCACAGATGATCCGTGTGAAATGGGTCAGATCGCTGAAGCCGCAAAGCATTCGCTGGGAAGCGCCACGGGCTACCTGCTGATGGAGTGACTCGGTCGGGCTCTCTTCCTTGCCCTCCTGTATGCAGTGTCGATATTCGGAACGTTTACCTCTCCGCCTGGACGGGGCATAGCGGCTGACACGCCGGTGCAATCGGGACGGCGGCTTTGTCGAAACATCCAAACCAGCAGGCTGCCTGAGCCGCCGGAGAACAAGAAATGCGGAATGACAGCCCCATAATAGAAGTGCGGGAGCTCGTCAAGAATTTCGGGGAGTTCTGCGCGGTCAACCGGATTTTCTTTGAGGTTCCCAGAGGTGAGATATTTGGCTTCCTCGGGCCAAACGGGGCCGGCAAGACGACGACCATAAACATACTGTGCACGCTGTCCTTGCCGACCAGCGGAAAAGCGCTTGTTAATAGCTTCGATGTCGTCAGGCAGAGGAGCAAGGTGCGCCGGTCAATAGGCCTGGTATTCCAGGACCTTACGCTGGATGAGTACCTTACCGGCGAGCAGAACCTCAACTTTCATGCGTATGCTTACGGCGTACCGCGCGCAGTAAGGCACAAACGGGTCCGTTACCTGCTTGAGCTGGTTGAACTGTGGGAACGACGCAGGCAGAAGGTACGCGAGTATTCTGGAGGTATGAAGCGAAGACTTGAGATCGCCAGGGGGCTGCTTCACTGGCCGAGGGTCCTGTTCCTGGATGAACCTACTCTGGGGCTTGACCCGCAAAGCCGGCGTCTGGTCTGGGAACACATCCTCTCCCTCAGAGGCCAGGAGAACCTGACCATTTTCCTCA
>JACUUS010000278.1 GCA_014859215.1 Dehalococcoidia bacterium
TTTCTGACCAAGGCCCATCCCGCCTGGAGGGTAGTCAGGATGCTCGAAGATCTAATGACCGGCGAGGAGCTTGGCGCATATCAGGGGCAGCGCGCGCATTTCCTGCCGCAGATCATTTACGAGAACAAGGATACCGGGTTGCCCCTGTCCTTCGCCGGTACCCGCAGAGACGCCCTGGCGTGGTCGACCACGATCAGCAGGAAAACAATCGCTCTCGAGGTCACCGGCATCGGCCTTCTATCACAGAAACAGATGGAAGGCGCCTTTGCCCTCTCAACAGCCCGTGTATCGCGCGTCGTTAAAGGCAGGGAACTGCCCTTCGCCGGCGCCGCCAGGGGGAAGCTGTGGTGGCTGGCCACCATAAACGATAAGTTGGTGCAGGTGGAGGTCTCCGGGATCAGGGGATTGACGGAGAGGCAGCTTGAGGACGCCTTCAGTGGCTCGGTGGCGGTAATCGACGGGAACGGGGTCGGCACCGCAATGAAACCGCAGACCCAAAAGCGCAAGCCCTCAAGGGAGAATGTGGAGATAGGGAGTTGGGCGGAACGTGACCGCCTGGGGATATGGCTCACCGATAAGCGCACCGGCGAGACAGTTGCTGAATGGTGGGACGAGGACGCCCGGCGGATGTTCGAGGACGGCTTATTCAAGCCCGGCCGCATCCAGCAACAGTCGATCTCCGGGCGGGAGTTTGAGGGAAGCGTCCTCGACTATTCCGAAGACATGGGGATTCTGGGAAAGAGCGCCGGGTCCGCCGCCGTCGTTCCTGCCGGACCACGGCCCCGGCGCAGACTGAGGCGTGAAGAACTCGAATTCCTGCCCGACAGCCCGGAGTTCCTCGCCTACACTATCGAGGATATCGGCTACCGGGACAGGATCGATAACGCGTTCCAGCAGGCAATACTGAGGGCCAAAGGGTTGAAATGATGACTGCTGTCAGGAGGCCGGGGAAATGGTAATAACATCGACTCCGCCGCGAGTTCTCTCCATGGAGGAATACAGGAGAGACTGGGAGCCCCAGGGCTGGCGGCTCATCATCATCGGCCCTACCTCTACCTGGCGGCAGGACTGGGGCGAGTGGGAAGCGATACGGGACATTGTACAGAATGCCCTGGACGAGTGCGAGTATTATACCTGGGGCTATGACGAAGAAGGCCTGTATATCCGCGACGTGGGTAAGGGTGTCGCCGTGGCCGACTTTCTCCTCGGCCCGCCCAAGCTGAAGCCTGACTATGCCCGGGGCAAGTTCGGCGAAGGGATGAAGATAGCCGCCCTGGCCCTGCTCCGCCTGGGATATCGGGTCAGGGTCGAAACAAAAGGAAAAGTAATGTGGCTTGTCTTCCTGGAGCAGAAGGTCAACGGACGGGCTGAGACCCTGGCTGCCCTGTGGAAGCCTAACGGGCGCAGTAGCGGCACCAGTTTTCATATCGCCGGCTACCGCGGCACCGCCTTCGAGGACAGGTTCGCGACCAACCTGCCGAAAAGCTCCATCGTCGCCGGGGGACCGAGCAGGCTGCACCAGCCCATCCGCCGTTTCAACCAGCTCATACGGCATG
>JACUUS010000093.1 GCA_014859215.1 Dehalococcoidia bacterium
TCTTAGCTGCACCAGTTGCACAGAAAGCTGATAATTTTCTCGTTGGGATCGCTTTCAAGCGCGGCGTCTATCTGGGCCAGTATCTGGGCATCCGTGAAGTGCTGCATGGTTATGGCGTCAAACTTGCACTCAGCCGAGCACGTCCCGCAGCCCGCGCAGGCCGCAGATGTGATTTGTGCGCCGGTCTTGGCCTTGACGTCCACCTTGATGGCTCCGTACGGGCATACCTTCGCGCACACTCCGCACGATGTGCACCTGGCCTGGTCCACCACCGCCTTGATAGCCTCGCTCTTGATCTTTCCCGCATTGAGAATGATCGCGCTTCTGGCGGCTGCTGCGCCTGCCTGGGTAACGCTGTCCTTGACGTCCTTCGGGGCCTCCACGCATCCTGCGAAGAAGATGCCCGGCGTAGGCGCGTCCACCGGCCTGAGCTTTGGGTGTGCTTCCATTACGAACCCGTCGCCGGTCTGGGAAAGGTTCAGTAGATTGGCTAGACGCTTGAGGTCCTCATCAGGTTCCAGTCCCAGCGAAAGGACCAGCATGTCCAGCTCGTGCTCCTCTATTCGCGCGGTGGTTGTGTTCTCGACCCTCAAAAGGAGGTTCCGGGTGGCTGGGTCCTCCCTGATCTCTCCGGGCAGACCCCGTATATAGCGCACTCCCTCCTCTTTCGAACGCCGGAAGAGGTCTTCAAAACCCTTGCCGAAGGCGCGGATATCCATATAGAAGACGTATATCTCGCTGTCGGGATGGTGCTCCTTGATAAGAAGACTGTCTTTAATCGAATTCATGCAGCAGACGTTCGAACAGTAGGGATTGCCCCGGTTCTCCGTGCGAGACCCAACACACTGAATGAACCCGATCCTCTTCGGTGTTTCGTGATCGGAGGGCCGGACAAGATGCCCGTCGGTAGGCCCGCCGCCGCATATCAGCCGCTCAAACTCCATGCTGGTGATCACGTTTTCGAACCGGGTGTATCCGTATTCGTCCAGCGGAGTCGGATCGTAGACCCCCATACCGGTGGCTACCACTATGGTCCCTACCTGGATTTCCTCGGAAGTGTCTTCCATATTAAGGTTTATGCAGCGCTTGTCGCAGGCGTCTATGCACCTGGCGCAGGCTATGGGATTATTTCCCAGGCAGTTGACCATATCGATCAGATAGGCCGATGGGACTGCCTGAGGGAATGCCATGTACGCCGCCTTGCGCGAAGAGAATCCCTGCTGGAACTCGTCCGGAACAACAACGGGACAGACCTTCGCGCATTCGCCGCAGGCATTGCATTCGTCCTCGTCGACATAGCGCGCCTTTCTGCGGATGCGGACCTTGAAGTTGCCTACGTACCCCGACACTTCCTCAACCGTACTGTAGGTAAACAGCTTGATGCCGGGATGCCGGCCGACGTCCATCATCTTGGGGCCGAGGACGCAAATCGAGCAATCCATAGTCGGGAATGTCTTGTCGAGCTGGGCCATTATTCCCCCTATGGAGGGCTCCTTCTCGACCAGGTAGACCGGATGACCCGCATCGGCAAGGTCCAGCGCGGCCTGGATACCCGCGACACCGCCGCCTATTACGAGGGCGGCGTTGGTGACCGGGATTTCCACCTCTTGCTGCGGTTCCAGGAAGCGCGCGCGGGCCACGGCTATTTTCACGATGTCCTTTGCCTTCCTCGTTGCAGATGCGCGGTCGTACAGGTGGACCCAACTGCAGTGTTCCCTGATGCTTGCCATTTCGAGGACATAGGGGTTGAGCCCGGCTTCCTGAATGCAGTTCCGGAAGGTGGTCTCGTGCAATCGGGGAGTGCAGGAAGCTACCACAACGCGGTTAAGCTTGTACTCCCTGATATTTCGCTTTATTTCCTCCTGGCCGGGGTCGGCGCACGTGTACTTGTTTCGAACGGAGACCACCACATCGGGCAAGCCTTCGGCAAACCGCCGAACCTCTTCGGTATCCACCGATCCGGCTATATTAAGTCCGCAATCGCAGACAAAGACACCTACTTTGAGTCCCTCATCAGACAACCGACTCACCTCCTATTGACCGTGCAGCCAGGTCGGCCAGGTCCCGGATTTCAATTCGCGTGTGCTTGTTACCTCTGCTGCTCTGGGCGCATGCCAGGTGTATCTGGCACTTGGGGCACGAGGTAACGAGTATGTCTGCCCCGCTGGCTGATGCCTGCAGGAGACGCTGCTCCTGGATCGCATAATTCACCGCCCCGCATTTGACCCAGGCGCTGGCCCCGCAGCAAAGAGCCTTTTCGCGGCTCTGCTCCATCTCCACTTGCTGCAGGCCTCCTATCGCCTCAAGCACCTTTCGGGGCTGATCGAAAATCCGCAAGCACCGCCCCAGCGCGCACGGATCGTGGTACGTGACCTTCTTCTCGATCTGCCCGAGGGTGAGCTCTCCACTCTTCAGTGCGGGACCCAGGGCTTCGGTGACGTGGACTACCTCGATTCCCGTAGCCCCCAGCATTCCCGGATAGTCAACCTTGAGTGTGTAGTAGCATTCCGGGCAATTAGTTATTATCTTCTTGACCCCGCGGGCTGTGAACTCATCCATGTTGGCCATGGCGAGGGCCCTGAACCCCTCCCGGTTTCCCTGGAGAAGGAGGTCCCTGCCGCAGCAGCGCTCGTTTACCAGAAGACTGAACGGAATCCGCGCACGGTTAAGCAGGCGCAGAGCCCCCCTAACTCCATCTATAGTGTGCACATCCAGCTCGCTAAACAAGACATCGAAGTAAGGAGCACAGCCGGTGAAGAATATCGTCTCTTTCGAGTCGGATACCGCGATGTCGGGCGGGACCCAGTCCAGTCGTTTTTGTTGAAGGTCCGGCCTGGCCATCAGCCGCATCAGCGCCTGCGTCGATCCGCCGTGGGTGCAGTGAAGCTGCGCTCCCGCATCCAGCGCCTCCGCTCGAAGAATACGCACAAACTCCGGGAAGTTGACGTGATAGTTACACCGCTCAGTGCACATATAACAGTTCACGCAAGACCAGATAGTCTCGTCCGGGACGCTGTTGCGGTTGCGGGAAATCCGCCTCTGGGCTATGAGGCGCGGATTAAACTCAGGGTCGTAGCGCGCAACCGGGCAGACTACCGTGCACTTGCCGCAGTCAAGGCAGAGATTGATTCTGGTCCCGGTTATTTCTCGTTCGTAATCTTGCATCTTTGCGTCCTGAGAGTCGACCGGATTAGTGCCGGAGCTTTCCGGCTTTACCCGATAGACCTTTCTCTATATCGTGCATGAAGTCCTTCACAAGCCTGACAAAGGCCTGCCCGTCGCCGCGGCCCAGGTGGCATCTTATGAGCCTGCCTTCGTCGATGCCAAGCATTGTCATCACAGTACGGGCCTTTTCACACTCCCTGTCCAGGAGAGCCTGGTCCGTGCCGAACTCACAGCTCTTCGGATCGCAGCCGAGCAGGACAACTCCGTCCGCGCCGAATTCGAAGGCCTTGAGTATGAACCCCTGCTGTATTCTGGACAGGCAGCTTACTTTGACCAGTTGAACGGAAGGCGGATAGGTGAGTCCTGACTGTGCCGCTGCCTCGATACAGCTAAGGCCGTCCCAATTGCAGGCAAACACAACTAGAGCCGGCATCCTGTTCATCTGGTCCCACCGCTCCCGGCGCCCAGTAAGATCTCCAGTGTCGAGAAGATCTGGGTATCGCTCTGTCCATACTGGCCTATTGCTCCCGTGGGGCAAACCGACACACACGCACCGCATCCGAGACATAGTGCCCGGTCGACACATGCCCGTAAGTCGCCTTCGCAGGATTTCATCGTGATATAAGGGCAGATGGCTGCGCAATCGCCGCACCCGCGGCACAGCTTCTCGTTGATCGTGACAGCCGCGGTCAGCGGCGTCACAGTCCCCCGGCCCATGAACATGGACGCTCGGGCCGCGACTGCCTCTCCCTTGAGTTTCTGCTGCTCGATGGACTCGTATTCGTCAGGCCACATGACGAATATCCCGGCAGTGTTGCGACGGGTGAACTCGTTCATCACGCTGGCGGCGGAGTGGCTGTGGAGAGCTTGCCGGGAGATAATGTTACCCAGCAGGCTTTCCGCCGGGATCGAAGGGGCGCCGGGCCGCGTCTGGCCGGCCTGTTTTCCGATGTCAAGGATTATGGCGCCGGCTTCGAGCATCTTCGTTTCCGAGGGGTACTTGAGCGCGACTTGATAGCATCCCGGAGGTCCGTCAACCTCGAGGACAGCGGGAGTCTTGTTTATTGAGAAGTTCTTTCCCTCGAGCCTTTTAACGAGCGCGGCCCTGTCCTTCATGTACAGGCGGTTAATGCCGGCCGCCCTGCGGGCGCTGCCGCCGGAAACAATCGAGACCCGGTAGCCCTGAGCGAGAAGGCTGACGGCAGCGGAAAGGCCCCTGATCCCTGAGCCGATCACCAGGACTTCTTCCTTTATGGGGGATTCCCTGGTCGCCGCTGTTTGCGCGGCCCTGGCGCGGGCGATTGCCGAAGACACTATGCGCACTGCCTTGGCTGTGGCCTCGTCCGGGTCTTCGGCGTGGACGCGTGCGCATTGCTCGCGGATGTTGGCGAATTCAACATACCGGCTGTTCATATTCAGGCTGAGATTCTGCTGACACATGACTCGCCGATCGGTGCAGCTGAAGCATATCTGGTCGAAACCGCAGCAGCGGCAAGCCGCGACAACAACCTTGTCCAGGTTCCACCCTTCCGCATCCAGCGCTATCCTCTTCGCGCCCTCTTCGCTGCATGCCTGTGAAGTCTCACGTACGATGCATACATCGGGCACCTGCAGCGCCTCGTTGCTGAGCTTGTTGAAGTCCACGACTGAACTGATGCTCCCTCCGCAGTTGCAGAGTACAACTCCTATCCTGTCCCGGCCCCGCCGGGGTGTCCCCTGCGGCTCCAGCTTCGGCTCGAATTTCTCCAGCGGCATAACCGGCGCGGCCTCGGCTGCTTCCTTGTTCCTCATTATTCCGGTGGCCGCCCGCATAGCGATTGACGACGCCAGAGCGAGTTCATCCTCCAGGTTCCGGCCCTCGTCTTCTTCCACAGTATGTATTCCCGACCGCAAAGAATGCGGGGACCGCCAGGGCAGATAGGAGGGCATCTCAGCACCGGCGGGAATGAAATTGAGGACAAGCGCGGCCTGGATTTCGACCGGATCCTGTACATTCTTGTGGAACACGGCGTCCTGCTGGCAGGCTCGCTCACATTCCTTGCATTCGCTGCATAACGCGCAGTTCAGGCATCGGGTAGCTTCGCGGAAAGCAATTTCTGGCGGAAGACCGAGGGTAGTCTCTTCAAAACTCCCCATTCTCTTGGTATAAGGTATGCCTGTCATCCGGGCACGCTTGTAATACGATGCTTCCCTTTCACGCACGTCAACCTGGACCGGTTCGGGACGTTCCAGTGTACGGCCCTTCCTCAAATCGCGCCCTCTCAGGTAGCGGTCTATTGACTCCGCCGCTCGCAGACCCGATGCTACGGCCTCCACGACGTTGTTCGGCCCGGTTACACAGTCGCCCCCGGAGAAAATGCCGGGTATATTTGTCTCGAGCGTCAGAGGATCCACCTTTATGGTTGAGCTTTCGCTGTCTATTTCCAGCCACCTGATATTCAGATCAAGGGAGTTGGGATACTGCCCGATCGCAGCAACCACGTGGTCTGCATCAAGGATGAATTCTGAGCCGGGAATCGGGTCAGCCTGGCGCCTTCCATCCGCTCCCACATCTCCCAGGGTCATACGCACGCACCGGATCCCCGTCACGTTGCTTCCGTCACCCAGTATTTCGACCGGCGCGGTCAGGTACTCAATAGTTATGCCTTCCCTTATGGCTTCCTCTACTTCTTCCTTGACCGCTGTCATTTCAGCTTCGGTGCGGCGGTAGAGGATGCGAACATTGCCTTTGCCTCTTCTCTTCACGGTCCTCGCGGAGTCAACGGCGCTGTTGCCGCCTCCGATAACCACCACGTTCTGCCCGACCGAGCCGAACTTGAGGTTCAGGGCAAACAGGAGCGATACGCTGTCCACGACGCCGTCGAGTTCCTCGCCTGGAATATTCAGCTTGTTGTTCTCATGAGCACCTATGGCGATAAAGAAACTCCGGTATCCACGTTCACGCAGGTCCGAGATAGTGACATCACGCCCGACCCTAACGCCGGTCTGCATATCCACGCCCAGCGATTTAATCGCCTCTACTTCCCGATCTCGCACCTCTCGGGGAAGCCGGAAACGAGGCACACCGGTCGCAATCATGCCCCCGATTACGGCGTGAGATTCGAATATGGTCGCGTGGTAGCCCCTTCGCGCCAGCTCCCAGGCTGCCGTCAGCCCGGCCGGACCGCTTCCGACAATGGCAACCTTCTCCTTGCGGCTCTTGAGCGGAGCCTTGGCCCTGTAATGGATGCCGGGCGAGTTGTCCGCGGCGAAGCGGTGCAGGGCCCTGATGAACACAGGGCTGTCGATTTCACTTCGTTTGCAGTCTTCTTCGCAGGGATGCGTGCATACGCGCCCCAGTATCCCGGCCAGAGGCGCCGCTTCATTGATGAGTGCAAGGGCCTCTTCTGTCTTGCCCTTCGAGAGGAGAGAGACAAATCCCTGCACATTTATGCCGAGCGGGCACGCCGCACGGCAGGGAGAAATGCCGGTCTTCTCGATGTAAAATGCCGACGGCACTGTTTTTTTCAGGTCTGAAATGGGCGCGTGAATGGCGGCATGGCTCATCCTGCGCCCATCTTGCACAAAAGGTACCTGGACAGAGCAGGACTCGGCGCACAGGCCGCAGCTGGTGCATAGGTCCTCGCGAACATAACGCGGTTTGCGCACGCCGCGTATTGTGAACCTTCCCAGCTTGCCGGTGACGGACTTGACTTCTGAATTCGTGTGAAGGGTGACGTGAGGATGCCGGCTGGCTCTAAGCAAGAGCGGCCAGATTCGGAGCACGTCCTGAGGATCTCTAACCCGGTCCGATATCTGGGCAAGGTCCAGCGCGGGCGTTGAAACGACCAGGGACACCTCTACGCCCATCTCTGCCAGGGTTAAGGCAGCTTCTGCGGCTGATATGCTGTCTCCGATAACGGCAACTCGCCTGAACATTCCTAGCGCCTTCCGTGCTCCAGCCCGTACTCATGTCCGGTTTGAAAAGCTCTGGCATTGAATTCCTCCGTTCCTTTTGGCACGGAGTCCAGAACCGCTTGTCTCAGCCCTTCGGAAGTCACCACGTCGCTTAGCGCGGCCAAATAGCCGAGCATGATGATGTTTGCCACGACGACGCGTCCCATTTCTCGCGCCATGCGTGTAGCGGGTATCTTGAGGGGCTCCTTCTGCCCGGCCCCGACTTTCACCAGGTCCGGGTCGATAATCAGGAGGGCGGCGCTGTTCTGCGCATACCTGGTATAGGCTTCCTGGGAAAGTACTATGACGACATCCGGTTCTTGCACGTACGGATAGTCTATCGGCTCGTCCGAGATCACAATCTCTGCGGTGCAGGCCCCTCCCCGGGCTTCCGGGCCGTAGCTCTGGGTGAGGGTGGCGAATCCGCTGTTGTGAATAGACGCAGCCTGTCCAAGGATTTGCCCGGATAGAACAACACCTTGCCCGCCAAATCCGGAAATTCTTATTTCTTTTCTGGCCAAGCTATCACCCCGCAAGTAATTGTTGGGGCCGTAATCAGTTGTGTCGAGCCCTGACTTTGTCGACCAGGGACTGGTACTGGTCGCAGAAAGTGGGGCGGTTGATGTCCACGAATTTGCCCACGATAATTGACCCTCCCGGAGTGAGGGCGACATCCCGTGGATCGGCGCCGTTCCGCACCACGCTCTTCTCCTGATAATAGCGCATCGCATCCAGCCCCTGGGGCATCTTGTTCATGCGCCCGTAAAGAGTGGGGCAGGGGGCGATGATCTCTATGAAACTGAAGCCCGGTTTAGCCAGGGCCTCGGCGATGGACCTCTCCAGTTGCCGCGCGTGCAGCACGGTCCAGCGCGCAACGTACGGGGCCCCGCTCGCAGCCACAAGGTCGGGCACATTGAACGGGTACTCGAGGTTGCCAAACGGCGTGGTAGTGCTGCGGGCTTCCAGCGGCGTCGTCGGCCCTGCCTGGCCCCCTGTCATGCCATAGTTGAAGTTGTTGATACAGATCACGGTCATGTCCATGTTCCGGCGTGCGCTGTGAATAAGGTGGTTCCCCCCGATTGCCACCAGGTCGCCGTCTCCAGAGAATACGACTACCTTTAGCTCCGGGTTTCCCAGTTTGAGTCCTGTGGCGAAGGGAAGTGCGCGCCCGTGGGTGGTATGAAACGAGTCCAGCCTCACATAACCCGCCACCCTGCCGGAACAACCTATTCCGGAGATAAGGGCCAGCTTGTCAGGGTCAAGGTCGGTCCGGTTGATCGCCCTTATGAAGCAGGTGACCGCAGGCCCGATACCGCACCCCGCGCACCAGATGTGGGGAATCCGGTCCAACCTGAGCAGGGTCTCCACCATGCTCTCTTCCTTGTCTGCCAGAGGTCGTTTCATCGTGCTGCTTCCCTGATGGCATTGAGAATGGTCTGTGGCGGGTGGACGCTTCCCCCCATCTGCGGCACCAGTAGCGTTTTCGCCCTGCCCCCCGCGCACCGCTCGACTTCATTGACTACCTGACCGTAGTTTATCTCCGGGACAACGAATGCCCTGACATTACCGGCGAGCTCGCGTATGCGGTCTTCGGCGAACGGCCACACGGTTATCAGGCGCAGCAGCCCCGCCCTGATTCCCTCCTTGCGGGCCAGTTCGACAGCCAGCCGGGCGATACGGGCGGTGATCCCGTATGCACAGACGACAATCTCCGCGTCTTCCACCTTTGCCTCCTCCAGCCTGACAATGTCGCGTCGATTGAGCCGTATCTTGTCAACCAGCCGGCGCACGAGTTTGTCCTGGGCCTCCGCGGTCATGACCGGGTATCCTCTTTCGTCATGCGTCAGTCCGGTGGTATGGAAGCAGTAGCCCTGCCCTGCTACTGCCATCGGCGGGACAAGGTTGCCATCCGTCTCATAGGGT
>JACUUS010000279.1 GCA_014859215.1 Dehalococcoidia bacterium
GTGCTCGCAGTGCCCGCTGCCTCTCTCCAGGGTCTCCGTCGCCATGTAGTTCTCCAGGAACTGGCCGGGCGCGTAGGGGTTATGCCTGATGCCGTCCCTGACATAGTAGAAGAGGGCTACCGCTTTCTCGCTGTCCGTCTCAAGCCCCGCAGTAAGCTCTCTCGCCTTTTGCTGAATGATTGGCGAATCGCTTTCCACAACCTGTGTCGGCCCAAGATATTCTTCCACTGTTCTCCTTGCAAAGGCAGTGTCGCAGGTACTACCGATAGTACATGCCGCATAGCCCCGAGTCAAGGCTCGACCGTCGCAAAAGAGTTAACGCCGGGGCCGGGGTTTCCGGTAGGCGCAAGTTATTTGTTATACTATCCGAAATACCTGGAATCGAGGCGCCAATGGAGTTCATGGAAGTAGTCAGGAAAAGAAGGAGCATTCGCAGGTACAAGCCGAACCCTGTCCCGGCTGAGCTGATCAGGCAGATGCTGGAAGCCGGCCGGCTCGCGCCGTCCTGGGCCAACACCCAGTGCTGGCATTTCGTGGTGGTAACTGATGAAGAGGTCCGGATGAAGATCGGGGAAGCGGGCATGCGGTTTGTGGGCAGGGCGCCGGTCATAATCGTGGTCTGCGCCGACCCGGAGAAGCCGGGCTACAAGGGCGACATCCCGAATTACCTGGTGGATGTGGGGATCGTGATGGACCACATGATACTCGCGGCCACCGACCTGGGACTGGGCACCTGCTGGATCGGCGGGTTTCACGAGCATGTTGTGAAAGACGCGCTCGGAGTGCCGGAGAATATGCGCGTTGTGGCCATGACCCCGCTGGGCTACGCCGACCAGGAGCCTGAAGCGAGGCCCAGAAAGGCTCTTACAGAGATAGTCAGCTACGACCGGTACGCGCAATAGCTGGAGTGCGCTCGCCGCAGCAAGGTGGGCACCGGGTTCGGCGGGAAAGTGCACAATCTCGACAGCAAAAGGGCAGGGTGGATCGAGGAGTATTGGTGCCTCCAAGGGAAATCGAATCCCTGTCTCCGCCTTGAAAGGGCGGTGTCCTAGGCCGCTAGACGATGGAGGCCATCGGGCGTAATACGCAGTCTAGTATACCAGATACAGACGTGATTGGCTACGGATACAGCGGCAGGCCTGCCAGCCCCGTTACCTCGGGCAGGCCCAGCATGAGGTTCATGTTCTGAACAGCCTGGCCGGCCCCGCCCTTGACCAGGTTGTCAATGCAGCTAACGACGACCAGCCTGCCCGTGCGTGAGTCCACCACCGGATACACGAGACAGAAATTGCTCCCCCAGGTCTGCTTGGTCTGCGGCGGGGAGCCAGTGACTTTCACGAAAGACTCGTCTCGGTAGAAGTCCTCGTACAGCTCCCTCACCCTCTCCTTCGCCCTACTGCCCGAGTCGCCTTTCAGCCGGGCATAGCACGTGCTCAGAATTCCCCGCGTCATTGGTATCAGGTGCGGCACGAAGGTAACCGAAAGGGGGCTATTTGACAGCCTCTGCAACTCCTGGACGATCTCGGGCAGATGGCGATGGCCATCCAA
>JACUUS010000094.1 GCA_014859215.1 Dehalococcoidia bacterium
CCGACTGTTTGCCTCAGATGTCGCCCCCGCGAAAGCAAGACGTTCCAAACAGATGACGCCGCAGGAAAAGGCGCAGAAGGCCCGGGAGATGCGCGCCCAGGGTGCTTCATACAGTCAGATTGCGCAAGTGCTCGGAGTCAAGTCCAGGAGTACGATGCAGAATTATGTGCACGGTTATCCGTGCAAAAGGATGAGGGCAAGACCAACAGAAATGCTTAACCTCTGGCCAAAGTGATCTGGTCTTTCCCGGCCGATCCTGAGCCCTATTGACAAATGGTGTTGCTGGTCTTACCATACACCTATGAAAGAGAAGCATCGCTGGCCTACGACGAGTATCCGCATTAACCCTGAGGCGCTTCACCTTGCTCGCATCGCTGCCGTTACCCAGAAAAAGACTCTCGGGCTGTGGCTAGAAGAAGCCATTGCGGAAAAGTTTGAGCGGGAGCAGGGGAAACAAAACCATCTATCACACGAAGGAAAGGGGTGATTTAATAAGACCAACTGCTTTGCGATTTTGTGCCCAGGATTTTGGGCGGATGTAGATACGAAATCGTCCCGCAAAGCCCCCAACTTCACCGCCTACCTTCTAAGCAGTGGGTCGCGCGTTCGAGTCGCGCCAGGGACGCCATTTCTGCAGGTGGAGACACTGTTGGACAAGCGTAGCTCTGCGTCCACAGCACTCGTGGATTAATGCGATAACGCCTCTCACAGCGCTAGCCCGAACAGCACTGCTTGTATTTCTTGCCACTGCCGCACGGACAAGGTTCATTCCGCCCGACCTTTGTACGGTGCCCCTCGGCAAGGACACCGGCCTGTGATTCTCTCGACAAAATATACGGGATCAGAGGCAATGGGCGCGTAAGCAGCTCGCGCCAGCGGCTGTACACAGATGAGGGCAATAAGTTTTCACTTCTATCTTCAGTCCGCTCAGCCTCAGTCAGCAGCTCACCAAGCTGGGAAAGAATATATTCTCTGTCTTTTGTCGCAGTTGCTATTTCAATCCCACGTTTTGCTGCCAGGGCGCCAAGTTCACCAAGACCGACAGCGGGCAGGGTCATAGCCAGGCTGTTATAAAGCCAGATATCAGAGCGGTCCAGTTCAACGAGCTTCTCAAATAATCTCAGTCCCTCTTCGAAATTGCCCTTTCCCAGATACAGTTCAGCGAGGTCACGCTGGTTGCCTACGAGATTCATCCCGTCGCAATAATTCAGATCTTCTTCCATCGCAAGTTTCTGGTAGTATATGGCTTCCTCGTAGTCGCCACGGATCCGCAACTCATTAACGACGTCGGCATACAGTTCACCATACCAGATCATCACATTGTGTTCTGGAGAGCGACACGCACGCTCCAGTGCCTCCAGCCGGAGGCCATCCCGGCCCATCACTTCGAATCGCTCAGCAGCCAGAACCAGCTCCCAATCATCGAGTCCATTTAGATCAAGTGCCAATACCTCCTCATCACTCAGCTTGAGCAAGGCCTTTCCCTTATCCACCTCCCGGAACATAGCTGCAAACTCTTCAAGAGTCATGCCTGGAGGCGGCAGCCCGGTTCTCGGGAGTTCCTTAACACTGTCCGTCATCTTCTCGTACTTCCGCATGGATGCTGCTCCATAATCAGGTTAGCCAAAAGCAATCATCTCCAAGTCCAGCTTCAGTGAGCACCGCTTGAGACCACCTCAACATTATAGTACCAGGCAACAGGTTGGTGAAGAGCGGCAATAGGAAACAGACTGCAAAATCGCGGCGGCCGCACATTAGAACCCGGCTTCCCACTCGCGTGCTTGTCGTGGCAAATTTGGATAACTGCAACAGGAGCCAACTCATGCACTCCGGCTCAGCTTTCGGTTGACTGACCCTGACTGAGTACGGTGGTCGATTCAATTCGCACGATAGTGCGCACCCTTGCCGACGACCCAACTCCTGCTCCCGTGTGTCTCGCCGGGGTCGGAAGACGTCATATTCCTGCCTGCGCAGCTACCTTGTCCAGGTGGAAGTGGGCATCGCCAAGGCTCAGTTCCCAGCTTTTTGCTCTCTTGAAGTAGAGGGGCAGGTCATGGTCGTCCGTGAAGCCGACGGCACCGTGAATCTGGTGGGATGACAGCGCTGCTTTGTTGAATGCTTCACTGACCAGGGCTTTGGCCATGGATATCTCCCGGCTGGCGGGAACCCCGCTGGAAAGGCGCCAGATGGCATCGTAGGTGACAAGGGAGCAGGCTTCGATGCCGGTGAACATGTCCGCAAGGACGTGTTGAATTATCTGGAAGCTGCCTATGGGATGACCGAATTGAGCCCTGTCCCTGGCAAAAGCTACAGTCATCTCCAGCACCTGCCTGGCGCCGCCAAGCATCTCTGCGCACCGCATCGCAGTAGCCTTTTCCACTATTGCCTGAGCGTGATGCCAACCCTCATCGAGCTGTCCCAGAATACCGTCTTCAGAAACCTCCGCGTTATCAAGAACAACCTCGCACAGCTTATCACCTGCGATGGTCCTGAGCACGGAACAGTTCACGCCTGGACTTCTACGCTCGACCAGGAACAAAGTAATGCCGTGCTCGGCTTTGGCTGCATCCCTGGTACGGGCAGCGCAGATTATGTAATCGGCTAGGTGTGCGTCAGGGACAAAGAGCTTCATTCCCCGGATGGCAAAGCCTCCTTTACCATCCGATATGGCCTTTGTCCTCATCGCGTCGGCCGCGTAGACGCCTGCAGATTCAGTCAGTGCCACGGTCAACAGCAGCCCGCCTCGAACCAGTTCGGGCAGGAACTGCCTCCGCAGTTTCTCAGTGCCGGCTTCAAGAAGGGACAGGCCGCCGAGAACGACGGTGGAGAAGAAGGGACCGGGCATACACGCTCTGCCCATCTCCTCAATCAGTGTCGCCAGGTCCAGCAAGCTGCCTCCCGCTCCCCCGTACTCTTCAGGAACAGCCAGGCCCATCCACCCCAGCCCGGCCATTTCTTTCCACAACTCGGCGGGGTGACCCTTCTCGTCCTCAACCATCTCACGTACCAGTTTCCTGGGACACCTGGCTGCCAGGAAGTCACGAGCCATAGTTCGCAACATGCTACGTTCTTCGGTCAGTTCGAAATCCATTATCAAATCTCCCAATCCATGTTTCAGCACTTGAAAGATCTATTCGCGTGGCAATCCCAAACCTCTCTGGGCCAGGACATTCCGGTCAATCTCCGAGGTGCCCATCTCGAGGGTGTTACCTAGAGAGCGGAGATAGCGCCAGGCTGCTTGACCATCCATAGCGGCACATCTCGAACCCTCCAGCAAACCGCTGTGAGGTCCCACAATCTCCATGCCCAGGGCAGCTACCCTTTGATTCAGCTCGGAACCGTATACCTTGGACATGGCGGACTCGATGCTGAAAGGCAGCCGCTTGTCGGCCAGAGAAGCTGCCCGGTATGTCAACAATTCCGCCGCCTTGCACTCGGCAAGCAACCGGGCTGTCCGTTCCCTCAGAGCCGCGTTCAGGCAGCCTGCTTGTCGGGCGTATCCTATCAGATTCTCCAGGTAGTATCGGGCTTCAGCATAGAAGGGAACACACAGGGTGCGTTCGTAGTCGAGCAATCTCAGTGTGATTCGCCAGCCGCTGCTGTTGTCCCCGAGCAAGTCTTCCTCAGGCACCTCAACGTCATCGAAGAAGATTTCGTTGAATTCGTGTTCACCAACTGCGTTTATCAGAGGGCGCACGGTAATACCAGGAGTCTTTATGTCCACCAGGAAAGCACCCAACCCGTGGTGTTTGACGCTCCTGGGATCTGTCCTGGCCAGGAGAAACAACCGGTCGGCTCCGTGCGCGCCGCTTGTCCACACCTTCTGCCCAGTATTCGTATGTCATTGCGGAGCCAATATCGGAAGAGTTGTGGATGTTCCTTCGTTAGTTGAATATGCTTCCACCCTGAACAATGTCGTCCACTGTCAAGAAAACCTCTTTGCCTGTTCTACTGATACCGCCCGGCAAATAGCAGATACCATCCAGGAAAAGGGTCTCAATCGTGTGGTTGTCGCCGCCTGTACCCCTAGAACACACGAACCGCTGTTCCGCGACACACTTCGTGAAGGTGGGATCAATCCTTACTTCTTTGAAATGGCTAATATAAGAGAACACTGCTCCTGGGTCCACTCTCGAGAAAAGGAGGATGCCACCCGGAAGGCCAAGGATATAGTTCGAATGTCGGTAGCCCGCGCTTCCCTCCTTCAGCCTTTGCAGGAATTTGAGCTGCCGGTCGACAAAAGGGGGTTAGTAATCGGCGGAGGCTTGGCCGGGATGACCAGCGCCGTGAGCCTGGCCAACCAGGGATTTGAGGTTTACCTGGTGGAGAAGGACTCAGACCTGGGGGGAATGGCCCGAAGGATTCGCTACACGCTGGAAGGGATGGATGTCCAGGCTTATCTGAATGATCTTATTCGCAAAGTCTACCGGCACCCTTCGATTCATGTATCTACTGATTCAACCGTCATAGAGGCTTCTGGCTATGTGGGCAATTTCACAACCAGGGTAGCGTCGGGCGGAAGGGTCAAGGATATACACCATGGCATAACCATCATAGCTACCGGTGCTGAAGAATATAAACCTACCGAATATCTGTATGGCAAAGATGACAGGGTATTGACCTTGCTGGAGTTGGAGGAGCAAATCGCGAACAGGGAAGCAAGGGTGGTCAACTCCAGGGGTCTCGTCATGATTCAATGTGTAGGATGCAGACAGGAAGACAGAGATTACTGCAGCCGTGTATGTTGTAGTCAGGCTGTGAAGAATGCTTTGAAACTGAAAGAGATTAATCCCCAGATGGATATCTACATCATCTATCGGGACGTGCGAACTTACGGTTTCAAGGAGAACTACTACCGGGAAGCGGCCAACCGGGAGGTGAAGTTCATCCGCTATGAGCCGGATGACAAGCCCCGGGTGGAAGCTGTTGTAGAGGGGGGTCAGCCTGTTCTAAGGGTTACCGTGACTGATCGGATTCTGGGCAAGAGCCTTGCTATAGACACAGATTTGCTCGCTCTGGCTGCCGCCGTTATTCCTTCAACGACAAGAAATGAGATATCCCGATTGTTCAAGGTACCTCTGAACCCTGATGGTTTCTTCCTGGAGGCCCACGTGAAATTAAGGCCGGTTGACTTCGCTGCGGAAGGTGTTTTCCTGTGTGGGATGGCCCACTATCCCAAGCATATATCTGAAGCGATTACCCAGGCTTACGGCGCCGCCGGCCGGGCCGCGACTATTCTCACAAGAAATTCGGTAGTAGCCTCTGGCGCTATTTGCGAGGTAAATGAGAGTGCATGCATAGCATGCGGGGCCTGTCAGTCCGTCTGTAAGTACGGGGCCATAGAGTTTCACGATACGCCTCAAGGCAAGAAAGCCAGGGTTATTCCCGTACTCTGTAAAGGCGATGGTGTCTGTAACGCGAAGTGCCCAACAGGAGCCATTTCTCTGAAGCACTTCACGGACAAAGAGATCATCTCGCAAATCGACGCGGCGGTTCCAGCCCTGGTAGAAGTCAGCTAATGAATTCAGGACATAAGAAGTCTGCCGGCTTGATGAACGACAGGACGACCCTCGGGACATTCGCCGGTTCCTGTGTACCTGCACCCCGCATCCCCGGCACTCCCTACACCATCAAGTTCGCCGTGGCTGGTATGTAGATGCAGACTAAGCAGCACACATCCACAACAAGCCTTTGTGACCCGAGTTGTGCAACGGGGATGAGCGGACTACTGCCCTAGGAGTGAGCTAAGAATGGTTTTGCGGCACGAGTTTGAACCAAGAATTCTGGGGTTCCTGTGCAACTGGTGTTGTTATGCGGGAGCGGATCTTGCCGGAGTCTCGCGGTATCAATACCCTCCTAACATACGGATAATAAGAGTGATGTGCTCCGGCAGGGTCGACCCGGCATTTATACTCCGGGCTTTCTCAAACGGATCAGACGGGGTGTTTGTCGGCGGTTGCTGGCTCGGAGAATGCCACTACATTACGCGGGGAAATCATGAAGCATTAAGTCTAATGCATCTGTGTAAGAAATTGCTTGAGAGGATAGGGATAAACCCCGAAAGGTTAAGGCTCGAATGGGTATCCGCCTCTGAAGGGATCCGTTTCTCGCAGATTATCACTGATTTCACCAGGCAATTAAAGGAGTTAGGGCCTCTCGGCGCAGGCGAAGGGGGCAATAAGAACGGATTGAAGCTGAGCCTTGAGGCAGCCACAAGTCTGGTCCCCTACATCAAGCTTGTGGAAAGCAAGAGACTGAGGGCCCATTTACGGACAGAAGAAGAATATGAGGAGTTTTTCTCCAGCGACGAGGTGGGCAGGTTATTCAATGAACTGATTGCAGATAAACTGGCGATACGCCAGATACTGTTGCTCTTGCGAGAAAGACCCCTTTCAACCGGCGAAATCGCCGAGTCTACAGGTCTGAAACGGTCTGAAGTATCGAGATACCTTGATATCTCAGCACGGAGGGGGTTGATCAGATTCGACGAAAGCCAGATGCGTTTTGCTCCGGCTTGAGCCGAAAGGCCGGGAAAACAACAGGGAAACACGAAGAAGGTTAGGCTAAGTGAAGAAAAATGAGTAAGATTCTTCTAGAAATTGACGGAAAACAAGCCAAGGCGACGCAAGGGATGACCATTCTGGAAGCAGCGCGAAGCATAGGGATATCTATTCCTACCATGTGCTGCCACGAGAAACTCGAACCTTACGGGGCTTGCCGGCTTTGCACTGTAGAAATAGAAGCTCACGGCAGAACACATCTCGTTGCTGCCTGCGTTTACCCGGTTGAAAAAGACCTCGTGGTAAGAACCAGATCTGAGAAGGTGAATAAGACTCGCAAGACGATCCTGGAGTTGATGCTGGCTCATGCTCCGGAAGCCGGCGCTTTGCAGGACCTGGCCAAAGAGTATGGCGCAGATGAAGCCTATCTTGATAAAGACCCCTCATTCTGCATTCTTTGCGGTCTGTGTGTAAGATACTATGCTGAAGTGAAGAAGAAGCACGCTATCGGATTTGCCAATAGAGGAACAAGACGAGAAATAATCTTCATTCCTGAGATAGCCTCCAAGGAATGCTGGAACTGCAAAGAGTGTTTTTCGCTTTGCCCTACAGAAGCACTACAGGCAACCTTCCTCTTGACTGAGGCTCTAATGTCCTCCTCACTTTCTCGCGAACCCGCCTCAAAGGATTAGGCAACTACTAATACGTGCTACATCCTGTCGCAGGTCAGGTAAATGCGCTGAGGCAGTGAGCGGGCGTCTTACGCTGAAGCAACGCCTTACCCGCATCCGCCATCTTCTTTTCTATTCCAGGCATCTGACCTGACTGGCGGCACAGGTACTATTTGGCTCTGGTTCGCTGATAGCAGGAAGCGCACAGCGGTTTCTTCATCGAAGTTGAGGACTGCTCTCCACATGCGTGGCAGAAATGCTCCTCAAACTCACTTCTCTTGTATTTGGCCCAGACTCGATAGCACGCTGGACAGTATGGCGATTCCGCATTCTGCGGGATATTGGTCCCGCATCGCAGGCAGTACCCATTGTCCCTGCAAGCTGAAGTATAGTCTCCAAGAAGGTGTGAAATTCCTTTTTCGATTCCCGTTGAAGCACGGTTCAGCAGGCTATTGCTTTTCTTACTTTTCTTAATCTCTCTGTCTGGAACGTATTTTGTACTCGAGTATTGCCCGCCCAAGCTCGGTTCGCTGACTGACTTTGCAGAGGGTCCCTTTTTCAGTACATTATCCTCGGGATTTGCTCTTTCCGATGCTGTATTACATTCGTTCTTGCTTAGACTGGACTCCCGGATGATAAACTCTGCCTCGTTTCTTGCATCGTCAAAAGCATTCGTGTCGTCAACTTCCTCGCTGCTGAGCAACACGCCCATTTCCCGGTTATCGCCAGTCGAAGAATCGTACAGGTTTAAAGAACCTATTACCATGTACACCTCGTTATAAAAACACTTTGCGTGTACCTTCTCATTGAAGTATAGCTGCAGATTAGGAATCTGCTCTATCTTCCTCTTTTCCTGGGGTCGCAAATCATCTGCGCGGCAGACAAGGCTTACGCGTACATTTCTGTTGACTGCGGCGTCTCTAAGCCGGGAAACCAGGGCATCGTGAATCTTTATGAACGGTGATATTATGACAATTGAGCTCTGAGCGTTAGTCAACATCCTCTCTACTTCACCACGGGCCTGGGTCGTATTCAGGAATCTGACCATTTCATGCATCTTCCTAACATTTTATGAAGGCAATGCTATTTACTCACGCGAGAAATTACTTGTCCACCTTACTATAGGGTGGAATATTCCCGCCTTTTAGTACTCCTCGAAGCGAAGAGATGATTGACTGAGGAGGCGCAGTGCCCGCAAAACACATGGGCAAGGACACCCGAAAAGCTGGGGACGCGCCTGGGAGAAGCAACACCTGAATGATACGTCTCGCGTGGAACAAGGGTACCCCAGGCAGCCCATTAGTAATAAAGACGGGTGATGTGCGCAATTACGAGGCGTGGTTCACGCCCCGGCTGGCCGGGCCTCCTCGCCGGTTGCTGCGGGAGGTCCTTTGGCGGGAACGCCATCCTTTTCCGGTACAGGCCCCGAGAGCACCTTTTCCAGCTCCCTGCCCTCAAGGTTCTCGACATCCATGAGCGTATCGGCCAGGTACACCAGACGTTCCTTGTTCTCATGCAGGATCTTCCTTGCGACCTCATTGGCGCTGCCAACCAGCAGGTCCACTTCATGGTCGATTTCCCTCGCCACCTCTTCACTGTAGTCCCGCTGGCCGAGGCCTGCCTCGATTTCTTCGCCCCCGAAGGTGCGCACCGCCAGCTTATCGCTCATGCCGTAGTCCGTGATCATCTTGCGCGCCAGGTCGGTGGCCCGCTTGATGTCGCT
>JACUUS010000280.1 GCA_014859215.1 Dehalococcoidia bacterium
TCACCGCTGCCCGATAAACTCCCTTTCCCAAATGTCGTGGGTCAAGTGCGCTAGCTCCTCTCCATACCGGACCAGCAAGTCACAGCATACCTCATCCTCCAGGGCCAGCCGGGCGGACTCATCTGCGGGTATCGGGTTGAACTGTTGCACCAGTCTGCGAAACTCTGCGTGGTGATCTCGGATCGGGCAGGGACGCAGCCAGTCGCCGCTCTTAACCGGTCGGGGCTGGCCGAAACCGTAGTCTCGCTGCCACTGCCTGACAGCTTCAAGAAAGGGCGCTCTCCAAATGTCGTCCAGCGTTTCCCCGGAAGCATACGCCGTGTAAATATTGCCGGCTGCATATGGTGTGAATACGCAGGGCATCACATTCCCGTTCCAGTCTATGTATATATAGCCTCCGGCGCGACCAGCGGATACGCACCCTTCCACGAGGGGGCCGTGATTCCAGAAGTCGAACAGCAAGAGATGCCTGCTTTCGATCACCTCCCATGCCCGCTTCCAGAATTGGAGGCGTTCCCGGGGAGTAGGGACTGCGCCGAGATCAGGACTGCGTCCGATCGGCATATACTGGAAGAAGAAACCATAGAAGGCCCCCTGCTTCTCAAAAAAATAGTCCAGGAATTCCTGCGACAGGACCTCTTCCTGATTGGAACGGGTCACAGAAACGGCCACGCCGAAAGGTACGCCGGCCCGGCGCATAAGCGACAGGGCGTTCTGCACAGCATCGAAAACACCCGCTCCGCGGTGACTGTCTGTCTTTCCACGAAGGCCCTCCACCGAAATCGCGACTGTTATATTCCCCAGCGCTGCCAGGCGGGATACTGTCCTCGCATCGAGCAGGGTGCCGTTCGTGAACATGAGATAGAGACACTCTGGATGCCGGGCCGCGATATCCAGTATATCCTTGCCCTCAGATCGGTACATGAGCGGCTCGCCGCCTGAAAACACAACCATGCGAATGCCCCAGAGCCTGCGGGCGTCGGTGACAATCCGGTCCAGCATGGACCATTCAATCTTGATGTCGCTAGCGGACGAGTCGGCGTAGCAGCCTTTCCCAGGTCCAATCGTTATGAGCCATGGCGGGCTTACGCCGTTCACCTTCTTGAACCGGGCGGCCGTGCTGAGCGTTTTCGGGTCCGAGAAAGCCCGAGTCCAGAGCCTGACAATGACGTTAGCCACGTGCGGAGACAAAATCCGCCTCTGGAGCAGTCGGTTGACGGTATGTGCGGCGGCAAGATAAATCAGCCGGCGCTGGCGCTCGATTCCACCCCATCCCGGATCATAATCGCGGTTCCCGTCCGCCGCCCGGAGCTTATGCTCAATGACCGGAAGCGCCGCCCTCCTTACCGGGCCGGTGCACAAGAGCCTGGCCGCAAGGTCCTGGCCGCAAGGTCCAGTGAAAGCCCGCCGGCGGGCGTACCAAGTAACCACCGGACAAGATTGGATATCTTCATCTTTCTGTGGTTTCTCCCGCTGCGTCCGCCATTATTCTAACGGCAACTCCTCCCCGGTTTAATACGTAAGTGTACA
>JACUUS010000281.1 GCA_014859215.1 Dehalococcoidia bacterium
GTTCATTTGTGTCATAGAGTAGGGGATCACTCTACTTGGAGGGGCTCGCAAAGACATCAACAATCCTATCGTAGGCGGAGATTGCCACGACGCCTGCGGCGCCTCGCAAAGACATGAACGACCTAATAAATAACCTTTTCCTCGACCAGCGCGGCTATTTCTTCCGCGCCCCTGCCGAGGAGCTCCCCGAACACGTAGCTGTTATGCTCGCCCAGCATGGGCGCGGGCCGGCGCACATCGCCCGGCGTCTCGCTCAGCTTGAAGGCGAGGCCCGCGATAGCGTCCACACCCGTTGCCGGGTGCGCCTGGTGCAAATGCACTTCCCGCTCGGCAAAATGCTGGTCAGTGAACCGCTCGGTGAGGTCAAGGCACGGCGCGGCGGCCACGCCCGCATTTTGCAGTATCTCCATAACCTCGTAGTAGGTGCGCTCGATCGTCCAGGCTGACACAAGCCTGTCCAGTTCCTCCTGGTTCCTGGTCCGGCCGTAAGCGTCCCCGAACCTGGCGTCCCGCGTCCAGGCAGGGCCGCCGACCGCCGCGGAGAACCTCCGCCAGTCGTCCTCAGTCTTGACGGCTATAGACACCCACCGGTCCTCGCCCAGGCAGGGATAGTTGTTGTGCGGTGCCATCATCGGATGGCGGTTCCCCGTCGTCCCGGGCACCCTGCCGGTCATGAAGTACTCCATGAAAGCCGGCCCCGTCGTCGAAGCGCCAACCTCGATCTGCGCCATGTCTATGTGCTGGCCCAGCCCCGTCCTCTCCCTGTAGTACAGCGCGGAGAGGACCGCGAACGAGCCGTGAATCGAAGAGTTCACGTCCAGGTAGGGAGTCTGCTCGCCGAGGACCCGTTCCCCGTTGTACCCGATAAGGCTGGAGTAGCCGGACAGCGCGCCCAGCGACGGCGCGTAGGTCACAATATCCGAAAGGGGCCCGTACTGGCCCGCAGCCGGCAGGGAGACCATTATGAACTGGGGATTGATCTCCGCCAGCGATTCATAGCCCAGGCCGAACTTCCTGAGTACCCGTGGCGAGAAATTCTCCACCCCGATATCGCTCACCCTGACCAGCTCCCTGATCAGGTCCGAGCCTCTCGGGTCCGACATATCCACCGTTATTCCGAGCTTGTTGCGATTCATGCTGTGGAAAACGAAATCCGTCTCCGGACCCTCCGTGGAACGCCCCGGCGTCAGCCTGGCGCTGTCCAGCCGCTTGTTCGTCTCCACCTTGATAACCTCGGCGCCCATGTCGCCGAGGAGCATGCCCAGCAGAGGGCCTGCCCACACCCAGGAGAAGTCTATGACGCGGTAACCGGCGAGCGGGTAATCCGGCATCTTCGTATCCTTCCTGCTCATATCGCCCCCGCCTTCCGCAGCCTCACCAGCTCCTCCCTTGAGTAGCCCAGGCGTTTGCAGTAAATTTCCTCGTTATGCTGGCCCAGGAGCGGGGCTCCCTGCCGCAGCTTCCAGGGAGTCCTCGACAGCTTGTAAGGCGCGCCGGGGTACTTGAGCGCGCCGGCGGAAGGATGGTCC
>JACUUS010000095.1 GCA_014859215.1 Dehalococcoidia bacterium
TCCCCGACTCGCCCCTGCACGGAATGCCATGCGGGCACACATCACATGTCATGCGAACGCACATAACATGTCATTCTGAACGCACATAACATGTCATTCTGAACGCACATAACATGTCATTCTGAACGAAGTGAAGAATCTCAGCCCACACCCCGAGATTCGTTCAGTCGGTCTCCTCCCTCCGGTCGGGACGCTCCCTCAGAATGACATGATAGGGCGCCCGGTGCTTTTCCTGTACGGACAAGACTGCTTCGCGATAGAGACTACCTCATCGGCGACCAGCTCACGGTCCGCAGCAGCTTGCTTTCCCACTGGTCACGGTACTTGAGGCCTTCCAGCATCCAGTCGCCAGGGTTGGGCGGCGGCTCGCCGAAAGTGATGATGAAGGAAAACAGCTCCCAGTTATGGATCTTCGACAGAAGTATGGCCTCGTGGAAGCGGCCCGCGCCGGGGGCGTTGCGCCAGCCTGCCTCGACCGTTATTACCGGGGGCTGGATAACGGCGACCTGCTCTCCCAGCACGCTGTGGAGGGCGTCCACGTAGCCTTCCATCTTCCCCGGGAACGGCCATCCGGTGTCATGCAGATAGATGCCGGGCAGGCCCTCTCCAGGCGGGTCCTCCTTGAAATCAAGGTCCACTTCCTGGATGGGCGATTTCGGGTTCGGCACCAGCAGCCGGGCCGTCATATCCCTGCGGTACTTGCAGATATCCCGGTTGAATTTCTTCCAGGCCCGTTCCCTGAGGCTTCTCCCGGCGAGCACGCCCCACGACTGCCAGTCTTTCACCGCTGTTATGGAGACCGCCTGGTAGCTTACGCTGGTCCCGTGGGGGACGACGAAGAACCACATCAGCCGCGCCAGCCTGTCGCGTTCGATCAGAGGCTTCCATTCGCTGCGCATGAGCTCGAGGAACTCCTCCTTTTTCCCGCCGCTGATCTCGTGGGTCTCGTGAAGAAAGATCATTTCACTCCTCCAGCCTGTTTTTGAGCCGCCAGTATACGACCCAGCGGGCCGGCGCCGGTGAGCAGGGCTTCGGCCTCGCTGATAATGCGCTCTATAAGCTCCCTGACGCTGACTACCCGGTCTATGGCCCCGACCGCCATTGACCCGCCCATGACCGGCATGGGCCGCCTGACGTTTTCCGGCCTGGCGTTGCCTACAAGCTGCCAGACCTCCTGCTTGCGCGTCAGCTCGTCCAGGCCGGGTGGAGGCGGGGCGAAGACGCGGTCCCTGACCTCGGGATCCCAGGGGCTGGCGTTCACCAGCGCCAGCTTATGCCGCTCGGCGATCGGACATTCCTTCGTGGCCATGAACGCCGTCCCCATGTAGACGCCCTCGGCCCCCATGGCGAGCGCCGCCAGGAAGGCGCGCCCGCAGCCGATCCCTCCGGCGGCTATGACCGGTATCTTCATTATCCTGGTCGCCATGCTGATAGTGGTCAGCGTGCTGAGGTGAAGCGCGGCTTTCTCGCCTTCACCCTCGATGCCGACGATGACAACCGCGTCGGCCCCGTGACGTTCCGCCGCCTGCGCGTGCCTGACGGTGCCGGCCTTGTGTATCCAGGGGATGCCCGCCTCCCTGATGCGCTTGCCGTGCTCCTGCGCGTTGTAGGCGGACGTGAAAATGGCCGCCACCTTCTCCTCGATCGCCGTCTCCCGCAGCTCGTTGATGCGGGGATGGCCGATCAGCGACAGGTTCACTCCGAAGGGCCTGTCCGTCATGGACCTTGCCTTGCGGATATCGTTCCGAAGCTTGACGGGAGTGTTCAGGGCGGTGGCGGTGATGATGCCGAACCCGCCCGCTTCCGACACCGGCGCCGCCAGGACGGACCTGCCGAACCCGCCGAAGGCGCCCTGGATGATAGGGTACCTGCAGCCGAGCATGTCGGTCACCCTGGTCTTCCACTCCATGGCCGGGTACCTCCTGTTACCAGCTCCGGGGCAGTCCCAGCCCCATCGCGCCGATAAGATTTCTCATTATCTCGGAAGTGCCTCCCGCCATGCTGAGGCCCGTGCAGAGCTGGTACTCGGTCATGAAACGACCCTTCAGGTACGCCCAGCGGGACTCTCCCACCTGGCTGTACTGGCCCATAATGCGGCATCCTTCCCAGGTCAGGCGCTGCACCAGCTCGGTCGCAGCCACTTTGGCGGCTGCCGCCATAGGCGCGGCCACGACCAGCCCGCCCTTGACCTGGCTCCAGACGATGAAGTACGACATGGCGCGGCCCACGTCCGCCTCGATGGCGAGCTGGGCCAGCCTGTTCCTGACAAGCGGGTTGCGGGCGGGGTATTCGCCCCCGATCTTCACACTCTTGCAGAACTCCACGAGATCTTCGATTTCGCGCTTAATGTAGGAGAAGACGGCGATCATGGAGCGTTCGAAGTTGGCCGTCATCTGCGAGGCAAACCACCCCTCGTTCTCCTCGCCCACCCTGTTGCGCGCCGGTATCCTGACATCATCCATGAAGGTGTCGTTGAACTGGTGGGCGCCGTCCGTACTGTACACAGGCACCCGGGTTAACCCCGGCGTATTGAGGTCCAGGAGAAAGAACGACAGGCCCCGGCTCCTTCTCTCGTTCGGGTTCGTCCGGGCGAGAAGGAAGCCCCAGTCGGCCCGGTGGGCGCCGCTGCTCCAGCACTTCTGCCCGTTGACCACATAGGAGTCTCCCTCCCTGGTGGCGCGGGTGGTGAGCGAAGCGAGGTCCGATCCGGCCCCCGGCTCGCTCCAGAGCTGGGTCCAGAATATCTCGCCCCTGGCGACAGGAGGCAGGTGCTCCTGCTTCTGCTCGTGGTTCCCGCTTACCAGCAGGGTAGGGGCGAGCAGCCCGACTCCCCAGTGGTCGTAGCCGGCCCCCTTGTGGTACCCCATCACGTCGCTGAAAATGAACTGCTCGATCAGCGAAGCGTCCTGGCCGCCGTACTCCCTGGGCCAGGGCCTTGCCAGCCACCCCTTCGCGCCCAGCTTCTTCGCCATAACCCGGTGGAACTCCGCGCAGGCATCATCCGAGATCATAGCTTCCATGGACGCCCCCCATCCCGGCGGGGCATTCTTCATTTCCTCCCTGAAGAAGTCCTCGAACTCCTTCCTCAGTGCCTCTTCCCGGGCTGTAAACTGGAAATCCATTTCAGCTCCTCTCAGTCCGTGTGCTAACTACTGTCCGAGAAAAGCGGCCCGGCCGTCCCAGTAGTCCTCTCTCTCGACCAGTATGGCCGTTCCCTGTCCCATACCGCCGCAGATAGAGGCCAGGCCGTACCTGGAGCCCCTGCGGTTCATCTCGTGAGCGAGCGTGCCGACCATCCTGATCCCGCTGGCGCCGACCGCATGCCCGATGCAGCATGCGCCGCCGTTTACGTTCATCCGCTCCGGGTCTATGCCGAAGAGCTTGATCAGGGTAAGAGGCACCACGGCAAAGGCCTCATTGGTCTCCCAGAGGTCTATCTGCTTCGCGGTCAGGCCTGCTCTCTCCAGGGCCTTCTTCGAGGCCAGGTAGGCGCTGTACCCCATTATCTTGGGATCGCACCCCGCCCAGCCGATCGATCTTACCGTCGCCATGGGTTTCAGGCCCAGCTCCCTTGCCTTACTCCTGGACATGAACATCGCCGCGGCCCCGCCGTCGCTTTCCTTGGAAGAGCTGGCCGCGTTCACCTTTCCGTCCGGCTTGTAGACCGGGGGCAGCGTGCGTATCTTCTCGATGGTCGAGTCCGGCCTCACGTCCTGGTCGTAGTCGACCAGGGCCACGGTACCGTCGGGGAGCTTGCCCTCCATCGGTATGATCTCATGCTTGAGCTTCCCTTCCTTATGCGCCGCCGCGGCCCTCAGGTTGCTCCTGAGCGCCCACTGGTCCATATCCTCCCTGGAGATGTCGAACATGTCGGCCATGTTCTCGGCCGTTATGCCCATACCCATCAGGGCGTCCGGGTCCACCCTGGCGATCATCTTCGGATTCGGGTTTCCGCGCGCCGCGAAGTCCCTGGCCAGCGCGAGGACATCGGTCTCCGGAGTGATAACAGGGTTGGGGAAATGGGAAAGGCTTTCGATGCCGCCCGAGATAATGATGTCCGCCATGCCGGTCTGGATGGCCATTATGCCGATATGGGCCCCGGCCAGACTGGAACCGCAGGCCCTGTCCACGTTAAGGCCCGTGACCTCGAAGGGCAGGCCGGCGCCCAGGGTTATGTTCCTCGCGGCCTGGGCCTGCTCGGCGATCTGGGTCGGCGTTCCGATTATGATGTCATTGATCGCGTACGGGTCTACCTTTGTCCTCTTCATCAGGGCCTCTACCGCGGCTATGCCGAGGTCGTCCGAACGCACATCAGCGAAGAAGCCGGGTCTCTTCTTGCTGGCCCTTCCGAAAGGCGTACGCACGAAATCCACTATTACCGCTTCTCTCAGTTCAGCCATTATGTCATCCCTCCTTATCCTGGTCGGAACCGTATCAGACAGCAGTCCCGGGCAGTCCCGGGCAGTCCCGGGCCGTACCGGACCGCGCCGGACGGATTCCCCCGTGCTTGAAGCCTCACTTGCCCTTGAATACAGGATCGCGTTTCTCCAGGAACGCGGTTGCAGCCTCCATGAAGTCCTCGGTCTTGAGCAGGACCTCCTGTGTCCTCTCCTCCCGCTTCAACTGCGCCATGAAGTCAAGCTCCTGCATTGCGTGATAGAGGTCTCCCTTCGCCATCTCCACGGCGAGCGGCGGGTTTTTCGCTATCTTGAAGGCGAGCTCCTTCGCCGCCTTCATCAGGTCGTCATGCGGGACCACCCTGTTGACGAGCCCGATGCGGTCCGCCTCGGCGGCGTCGATAGTATCGCCCGTCAGGATCATCTCGCATGCCCTGGGCAGCCCGACGACGCGGGGCAGGGTGTACGACCCGCCGGTATCGGGGACAATACCCCTCTTCACGAAGACCATGCTGAACCTGGCCTTATCGGAGGCTATCCTCATATCGCAGGCAAGCACCATCGAGAACGCCGCGCCCACCGCGGCGCCGTTCACCGCCGCTATCACCGGCTTGCCCATGCTCCGAATCCGGATGGCCGCCCCGATCGGGGTCCCCTTGCCATACGTGTCGTCATCGTCGGCCGGCTTGACTTCAGCCTCACCCTCCTTTCCCGCCAGGGCCTCGGGACTGGTGAACATGCTGAGGTCGATACCGGTGGAGAAATACTTGCCCGCCCCGGTGAGTATGACGGCTCTTATACTCCTGTCTTCGGCCACCTCCTTGAGGGCGCAGTCGATCTCCACCATGAGCCTGAAGTCGAATGAATTTCCCGCTTCAGGGCGGTTGAGAGTGAGGACGGCAACCGGGCCGTCCCGTTCTATGAGCACCGACTTGTAAGCCATGCGCTTCCTCCTTCCCCTTGGATAGTGCAGAATCCCCGGTGGTCCCGGGGGCCTGCTTTCGGGGGACAGGCCCCCTTTGTTCACGTCGCCGGTTTCACGCATACTTGAAAGCGTGAAGGGTGATATTATCATCGATCTTTTCAAAATCGACGACCACGGGCGCCCCGATCTTGATTTCCTCGGGCGTCATAAGGCCGTGCGTGACCAGGCGGGGCCCCTCCTCGAGCTCGACGAGCAGGACCACCCAGGGGGCGGGATAGGCCGGGTGCATTACCTGGTGCTGCACGGTATAGCTGTGGAGGGTGCCCTTGCCGCTGCACTTCGCCCACTCGAAATTGAACGAGTTGCAGAAAGGGCACATCTCGATAGGCCAGAAGCGGAATTTCTTGCAGTCGGCGCACCGCTGCAGCCTGAGCTCGTGCCTCTTCAGCGCATCGTAAAACTCCTGGTTGACAGGTCCCGGTATGGGGGCCATCCTCGGTATCTCAGACATCTGACTACCTCCCACCTAGAATCAGGGCGCCGGTTGGAATGCCGCTGCCCGCGGTTACGAGCACGTGCTTGCAGTCGGGCACCTGCACCAGTGATGTACCCCTGACCTGCCGGACGCCTTCAACGATCTGGTTCAATCCGTGAATGTAGGCCTCGGAAAGGCAGCCGCCGCTGGTGTTGGTGGGGAGCCTGCCGCCGATCTGCAGCGCGCCGTCCCTCACGAACGGCCCACCCTCGCCGAACTTGCAGAAACCGAAGCTCTCGAGCTGCATTATGACAAGCGGGGTGAAAGCGTCGTAGAACTGCACGCAGTCGATATCTTTGGGGCCTATCCCGGCCTCTTTCCACAGATGCGGCGCGAGCCTGGTATACTCCTCCAGGTCCCATATATGCTCTCGCTGGTAGCTGGTCATCATCTCCATCCAGCTTCCCATCCCCTGCTCTGCCGCCATTATGTAGGCGGGCTTCTGCTTGAGGTCCTTCGCCCGTTCCGCAGAGGCGATAATCATGGCCGCCGCACCGTCGGTCTCCTGGCAGAAATCGAACAGGCGCAGCGGATCGGATATCATCCTGGCTTTGCCGTGGTCTTCCAGCGTCATGGGCCGGCCGTACATCATAGCCTTGGGGTTCATGTTGGCATGCTTCCTGAAAGCGACCGCGACCTCGCCCAGGTCCGTTGTCTTCGTGCCGAACTCGTGCATGTGCCTGCGCGCCATGACCGCCACCATCGCGCCCGGCGCGATGAGGCCGAAGGGAATAGAGTACTGGAAGTGGCCCATCATGGGCATGACTCCCCCCATCTGGCCGTAGCGGAAGCCCGAGCGTTCGTTAAGCGCGCGGAAGCAGACCACGTAGTTGGCCTTGCCCATGGCCGCGGCCAGCGCGGCCATCTCGACTATCCCGCAGCCGGCGCCGCCCCCGAAGAATACCTCCGGGAAGAACCGCACGTTATCGAGTCCCAGGTTCCTGGCGAGCTCATCAGGCTGGTTGCTGTCGACCGAAAACCTGACAATGCCGTCTATCTCTTTGGGTTTAATGCCCGCATCCTCGCATGCCGCGAGTATGGCCTCCAGGGCCAGCCGCATCTCGCTGCGGCCGGAGCTCTTGGAATACTCTGTCTCGCCGATGCCGACGATGCAGGCCCTGTCCTTCAGACTTTCGACCATATTTCCAACCTCTCTTCCTTGTTCAATCAGGAAAGCCTACCTGCCCCTGGACGGCAGCGCCATCGTTATCTGCGCGTTGCAGAAAGGCCCGTCCTGGGTCTTCGAGTCAATCTGCAGTTCCACCAGCGGCAGCCCGGCCAGGTACCCTTCTTCCTGCCCGCCGGTCCATTTCCTGATGATCTTCCCGGAGACCGTCATCGTATCACCCGCGCAGCAGTTCCCTTCTATGTTGAACCGCGTCCGCTTGATCTCACCCTCGGGCCCGGTCCAGTCGGTCGCCAGCCGCGAGAGTATGCCTTCCGCGTGCATGATGTTGACGATCACGTTCTTCTGCTGCGCCCGCAGGGCGAAGTCCTTGTCATGGTGAATGGGATTCGTGTCCCTGGTAGCCCACGCGCCGCCGCTGACCTTGACGGCCGTCATCTCCATCGTATAGGAACCGATGTCGTCCCCCTCCTTCACATCGTCCCAGTACACTTTGTTAAAGGCCATTACTATCCTCCTTTGCCTTCTACTGGTTGGGTTTGTACTTCAGGACCGTCCGGATCTCCCTGCCGACTATCTCGTCGTTCTGGTTGTAGTAGGTCTGGGTCGTGGTGATGAAATGACCCTCTCCGATGCGCGTCTTCTTCACGTCCGAGAGCTTGTCCAGCTTCATGATATAGTAGAGCCTGTCGCCGGGGCGCACGGGCTTGTAGAACTCGTGAATCATGTCGGTGGCGATCCAGGTATCATAGGGGCCGGGTAATTCGAGCTCGGCCATCGGCAGCCACGGGAACTCCGGCCAGGGCCAGATCCGGGGCATGCACCAGACCATGAGCATCTGCGGCGGCGCGATTATCCCGCCGTACTTCGATTTCTTCGCGTACTCCTCGTCGGAATAGAGCGGGTTGGCGTCCTCCATCATCTCGATGTAGTGCCTGATCATGGACTTGGACACCTCGTCCGGGGCGTAGAAACGTTCGCCCTCCCTGCCGATCAGCCCCTTGTCTTTTTCGCTAAGTGCCATGCTCTAACCTCCCAAACAAGATTGATATGTTTGTCCTGCCGCGGGGGGATGAATGCTACATCGACACCTCCTGCTGCTGGTACGGTCCTGCGCGAACCGGGGGCTAGCCTACAGCCCCCAGCTCTCTAAGCCTGCGGACCTCGTCGCCGGAACGGCCGAGGCTTTGCAGGATTTCGTCCGTATGCTGTCCCGGCAGGGGAGAAAAGGACCTGATCCCGCCGGGAGTCGCCGAGAACTTCGTCGGTATTCCTACCTGCCTGACCATGCCCAGGCGAGGATGCTCGACCTCCACCACCATGCGGCGGTGAAGGACCTGGGGATCGGAAAGGGTCTCGGCCAGGTCGTTCACGGGTGTTACAGGAACATCCGCGGGCCCAAGCTCGCGGAACCATTCCTGCTTCGTCTTTGTCCTGAATATGGCGGTAAGCTGGGAGTCAACCCACTCCTTGGTCTCGCCGGCAGCGTACTGGTAGGGGATGAGGTCGTCGCGGCCCAGCGCGCGGCAGAGGTTTTCCCAGAACTTGACCTCGAAGCAGCCGAGGCTCACCATGCCGTCCTTAGCCTCGTAGACGCTTCCGCAGGGCACCGAGCCGGTAAGCGGGGTATTCCCCCACTCGGGAACGCCGCCCCCCGCGAAGAGCAGGGACGCCTCCCATCCGAGCAGGGAGACCACGCCGTCGACCATGGCGACGTCCACGAACTGCCCCGCGCCCGTCTTCTCCCTGGCGAGCAAGGCAGTGACGATGGCGAAGGCGGCATGGAGCCCGCCCCCGGCATAGTCGCCCACCAGGTTCAGCGGCACCG
>JACUUS010000096.1 GCA_014859215.1 Dehalococcoidia bacterium
TACAGTTTCCCGTCTTCTCTCGCCTACTCGATGTCCTGCGGGAATTGATAGTGTTTCTCAATCCGAAGACCCAGCCTGGCCAGATTCACTATTTCGTCGTCCCTGAGCTTCTGCGTACTTCGCAATGACGAGATGACCGGCAATCTCACATTGTTCTCGTCAAGATTCGCTATACCGTCAGGATTCTTGACGAGTTGCCAGTCTTGCGGCGCGACATTCTTTTCAAGTATGGTGAGACTTCCTTTGTCGACCAGGTACAGATCAGGTGTGACCTCTCCGGAGACTATGGATTCACCGAGACCGTAAACAGCCTCAATCGTAACCTTGTTCTCCTCGTTCGTCAGTGGTTCCACAGTGAACATGACCCCGGCAATCTCAGACTGGACCATCTTCTGCACCGGGACTGCAATGCCGACTTTGATATGGTCAATGCTCTGCTGATGCCTGTAGAAGATGGCTCTCGGCTCAAAGAGCGAAGCCCAGCAGCCCTGGACCGCAGCTACAACGGCATCCTCACCGTGGATGTTCAGGAAAGTACGTTGCTGGCCTGCAAAAGAAGCCTCTGGCAGGTCTTCAGCCGTCGCCGAGGATCTGACAGCCACAAATCCGCCAAGCCTGCGGTATGCTTCCCTGATTTCCTGCTCGATAACCGCCGGCATTCGAGCGCCCGATATGGTGTCCTTGATTTTGGCCGCAACCAAGTTGAGCTGCCCACTGTTGTTTGTATTCAACGGCTCCAGAAGCAGGCGTATTTGCTCGTTTATCCCTGTTTCTTCAAGAAAATGAAGATAGCTTTCAGTTGTTACGATGAATCCGGGGGGAACCGGTATACCGGCCCTGCTGAGTTCGCCGAGATTGGCTCCCTTTCCCCCAACCAGCGGTAGGTCCTTCTTGTCGATCTCCTCGAACCAGACAAGCCCTCTGCGGTTATTCATGACATGCGTTTTCCCCTGTATTCTGTTTTTGCTGGAGCCATGCTAGATTATAACACGCCGCCGTAATCCCCAAGTGAAGCGAATAGACATACATGATAGTTGCAGTCAAGATAAATCACATCAGAAGTCACTCCTTGCGAGGCACTTCGCTCCAGTCGCCCCATACAATGGAGTCAGCATCACCAATGCCCTTCTCTCTGGCGATATCCCTGATCGTTAACAGAGTACTATTTACCTCCTTGGTCAGCATTATCCAGTCGTTACCGGAAGGAATCCAGTAGGGAGACGTTATACGCATTACCTTCTTTTCACGTGTGTTCAGATAGATTCCATATTTCTCATGCATGCCAACCTCCTCTAATTCTTGCTTGCCACGCTTTCAAGTGCGGATACAACTTCATTAATCACTTCATCGGGGGTGGACGCCCCCGCCGTAACTCCGATCTTTCGATGACCTTTGAGCCATTGTGCCGCAATATCGCCGACAGTCTCGATGTGATGTGTTTCCACGCCCCGATCCGAGCATATTCTGGCGAGACGCTTCGTATTTGCGCTGTCGCGGCCCCCGACTACGAGTATCAGATCTACTTTCCTCGCCAGATCCACCGCCGCCGCTTGATGTTTGCGCGTCGCATTGCAGATTGTGTTGTACACACGAAGCTCTGAAATCCTGGCGAACTTCGAAGCCATTATCTGGGCAATGAAAGCTGAAAACGCTTCCTGGTCTTGAGTCGTCTGACACAGAATACCCAGTCTCGCCGGCAAATCGCCGCCGGGAACTTCCGTCGCTGCACTTGCATTCTCTCCGGCCCATCCCAGCACCCCGCGGACTTCTGGGTGTGAGGCTTCACCGAACACCAGGACCGAAAATCCTGCCTTACGGAGCCGCTGGGACACCACCTGGGCTTTACGCACAAATGGACATGTGGCATCGATGATTGCTATGCCTTTGGCCTTGAGCTTGTCAACAACATCCGGTGCGGCCCCGTGGGATGCCACCGCCACGCTCCTGCTTCGCACATCTTCCGGGTGAGTGGCGACGCTGACGCCGATCGATGCCAGGCGTTCCACGACCTGTCGGTTGTGCACCAGGGCGCCCAGGGTCTGAAGCGGGCCCTTTTCTTTGGCGGCTTTCTCCACAAGCTCGATTGCGCGCCGCACTCCGAAGCAGAAGCCCATTTCAGAAGCTCGCTCAACTGCCATCGCCACCCTCCACCCTACCGGATCCGTAGTGACCGCGATACTGCTCGGGGAGCTGTAACGCGATCTTCCCCATTATTCTTTCAGAGTCCTGGACCAGCTTCTCGCGGGTAAGCTTCCTCTTGTCGGGCGGTTCAAGTGAGAAAACTGGACCGATATTCACTTCCACACGCGGGCGGTGCAGAATGAAGCGCAGCCCTTTAATCCGTTCTGTACCACTGATACCAACAGGAAGTAAAGGCGCGCCTGCGCGCAAAGCGAGTAGCGCCGCGCCGAATTGAGGTGACTGCAGCTTCTGGTCGCTACTTCTCTGCCCTTCCGGGAACATTCCGACCACAAGATTATTCTGGAGTCGATTCAGAGCCTCTCTGAATGCCCCCCGATCGAGGCGCCCCCTGTGCACGGGGAAGGCGCGGTAGGCTTCCACAACAGTCCTGGAAAACCATGTGCGGTACAACTCTTCTTTAGCCATGAAGTTGACAACCCGGGGAATACTGGCACCCAGAAGCGGAGGATCGACAATTGTCAGGTGATTGGAGACGACAATGAGGGGTCCTTTTCGTGGGACGTTTCTCTTGCCGTGCACTTCCCACCTCGTCAAGGCTGTAAGCAGCGTCTTCATCGTAGCCGTGGCAAGATGGTAAAAGGGTCTCATTTCCGCTTGTCAATGATTTCAATTATCCTGTCAAGAACCTCTGCAACACTTTTCCCATCTGTGTCGACGATTACGGCATCCAGGGCAGGCTGAAGCGGGGAAAGCTGGCGCTCACTATCGAGCTTATCCCTGCGCTTCAAATCAGCGAGCACCTGTTCGAACTCAACCTTGTTCCCCTTCTCGACCAACTCCAGATACCTGCGTCGGGCTCTTTCCTCGGGAGAGGCCAGCAAGAAAATCTTGAGGTCTGAATCCGGCAGAACCACCGTGCCAATGTCCCGGCCGATCATGACAACGTGGGCCTCGGCGGCCAGTTTACGCTGTTTGGCGACCAGTTCCGTGCGCACACCGGGCACCATGGCAACTATCGAGACTGATCTCTCCACTTCCTCCAGGCGTGTTTCCGCGCCTACTTCCCTTCCGTTTATCAGGAGTACGCAGTCTCGCTCATTACCGTCAACTTGAAGTAGTCTGTACTCCGTCTCCGCGGCGAGGTTGCTCAGCCTTTCCTGATCCGCCAGGTCTACTTCCTGCTTGAGTGCCTTCCACGTCAACTCACGATACATAGCCCCGGTATCGATGAAACAATAGCCGAGCTTCTTTGCCAGCAAGCTGCCAACGGTGTTCTTGCCGACTGCCCCAGGACCGTCAATAGTGATTGCTTTGGGTATAATCACTCTAGCACAGGTAGATTCAGTTCATTAATTATAGCCTACCGCGGCTAACCACGCAAACCGCCATCCCGTTTCCCGGGTCGACCGGTTACCACAAGAGCTATTATACCTGCAAGAATGAGAACAACAAGTACGATGTACTCTGGAAAAGGTTTGGCGACCGCGGAAGGTTCTACAAATGGACTACCGGGCGCAGGCGACTCGTTGGGGCTTCCGGGCACAGCGGAGTCCTGGGCCCCTGTGGTAGGCGTGGGTAGTTCCTCCTGCTGGGTATGGGAAGGCGTAGGGTACGGTGAGCTTACAGGTATGGGGCTAGTGTCAGGTGAGGCCATAGGTGAAGGGTTCGGCGAAGAGATTGGAGTGGGCGTGGACGTGGACGTGGGTCCCGGTGTTTCCGAGGGCACCGGAGTCGGAGACAGGGCAGGGAGCGAAAGGGCCTGCCCGGGGGTCGGAGCATCATTATCGATGAAATCGCTGGCCGAGTCGGTATCATACCCCGCCGGCCAGCGCTCCAGTGAATGGCCTTCACGTGCACGCGGGCAGGATGGTGAGAAGATGGTAGTATCGCTGCCCCATGACAGGGCGTCTATGACCTTGCCGGAAGGGTCCATAAGGGTGAGTCTGTCCCCCTCGTTGCTCAGCCCATTTCCGATTGCACCGTCAGCCACATAAGATATCACCCCGCTAAACTGAGGAAATATGGTGTAGAACCCCGGCCCTGCCGCCAGCACGCCGAGTTCCCCCGGATAAAGCCTTAAACCCTCGATCGTGTCGATACCATAATTGTCCTCTATTTTCCAGCCATCAAGAACGATCGTTTTCCCCGTCCTGTTCAATAACTCAATCCATTCATATGCCACATCTCTGCCCGTAACTACTGGATCATACTGCACTTCATTTATCACGACATCGCCTTCACTGAATACAGGGTGAGTTGTCGGTGTGGGCGTGGGCGTGGCTGTGGGTGTTGGTGTGGGCGTGGGTGTTGGCGTGGCCGTGGGTGTAGGTGCGGCTGTGGACGTCGGTGTTGGTGTGGGCGTGGGTGTAGGTGCGGCTGTGGCCGTGGGTGTCGGCGTGGGCGTGGGCGTGGGGACCGGCGCTGGCCCTACAAAACTGAGCTCGTCAAAACAAGCATCCCGAACCGCTCCAGTACCAACCATGCACAATATGGCTGCCCACGCCGCCAGATCTGGAGCCGTGCCGCTTGTACTCAGAGAGGCCCATTCAGAGCTCTCAACCCAATCCGTGCCCAATTCTCCGAGTTCATTGAAAAGGTAACGCTCCTCAAACCATCGGACAGCCAGGTACACAGGCGCATCTGACTGATCGCTAGCCGTTCGAGCCCAGCCGCTTAGTGTGTACGTTCCGCCCGGGACCACCTGGACAAACTGATAAATAAACGCTGCGGATGCTTCGGCTTGGAGGTATGCTGAGAAGAGACCGTCATAGGCGGCATAACACGCGGCCATTGTACCGCCGTAAACCGACCAGCCCTCTAACCCGCTTTCGAACCCGGGATTTGCCAGAAGGTTGTTGTGGGCGGCAGCCTTTCCCGAACCTGTCAGGAAAGCCGGCAGGAGGCATGCGAGTACCAGGACTGTAGAAGCGATTTTCGGCCCTCGTGCGGAAGAGGCGGACAATTCGCGTAAATCATACTCGTTCAGGAGAAATAGTCAAGATAGACCCGTTTTTTGACATGAAATCTCCTTTTTGTCCCGGTCGATGGATCTAATCCATGCTATAATTAGACTACCACTACAAGGAGGTCGGGTCTGGAGTCTGCTGGAATGGCCAGGAAGTCCGTAGAAGCTGCCCTTGATAGGCAAGCCGTGGATATCCTGATGCTGGATATCAGAGAAGCGGCGAACTTCGCTGATTATTTCGTCATTTGTACCGCCGAAAGTGACCGGCAACTCCGCGCGATACGGGACGCCATTGAGGAATCGCTGGCAGGGGAGGGCATTAAGCCATACAGGCGGGAAGGTAGCGAAGACTCGGGATGGGTACTGCTGGACTTCTCCCAGATCATCGTCCACATATTCTCACCACCCGAGAGAGCATTCTACAATATTGAAAAACTGTGGGAGAAAGCGGTACCGGTAGTCAGGATTCTCTGATCCAGCCGTCAATCTGCCTCTCGTAGTCCAGGATCTCTCCATGCTTGAAGAAAAGGCTGATTTCTTTGCGAGCGTTCTCAGATGAATCCGAGCCGTGTACGATATTGCGCCCGATTGAAAGTGCCAGGTCGCCCCTGATACTCCCGGGAAGCGCCTTCACAGGATCTGTCTCTCCCATCTCTTTGCGCACTACTTCGACAGCTCCAGGACCCTCCAAGACCGCCGCCACCAGCGGCCCTGAGGTTATGAACTGGACGAGACCTTCAAAGAACGCCTTGCCCTGATGTATGCCGTAGTGTTGTCCGGCCATATCTCGATCCATGCGGAGCATCTTGAGGGCGATTATCTTGAGTCCTGTACGTTCGAGTCGTAATAAGACTTCTCCTATGAGCCCTCTCTGTACCGCGTCAGGTTTCACCAGGACAAGAGTTCTCTCCATCTTAGCCACCTTCTAGCTCTCTACGGGGTTCATACTCGAGCCACTCCGCCAGGAATCCAGCCGCCAGAGCACTGTTCCGGCGCTCAACCGTCACCACAGTCACGTCATCCCTGCGCTTGATCTGGTCTGCAAAAGGGTTCGGAGCAGACATTATAGTGCCGGTAACCTTCTTACCGCTTTTCAGGGCATCCATTACGGCTTCCTTGAAAAACTCAGATGAAAGCTCCATCTTGCCGATCTCGTCAATCACGACTATGTCGCATTTGCGGATGGCTTCCCGAATCGCAGGAACTCCCACCTCCTCCAGTCCAAGCACATTCACGCCATAGGACCCCACCCTGTGCGGGCTGCGCATCCCTTTGTCCGCCAGCACCGTTTCCTTCCCATCCAGGGTAACTATACGGAACCCGGTACGGACCCCGGCTACCCTTACTTCTTGGGTGAAGAAACCGCCTGCCCTCTTACCGGCTGAGCGCACCACCTCCCTGATAATAGTCGTCTTCCCGGTACCGGGCCTCCCGGTGAGGAAACAGGCTTTCTTCCCCTGACAGCCGGCCATCAATCATGCCTCACAGGTTCGAATTTTAGAGCTCAGTGTAATAGCCGGCTTTCTGAGATAAAGAGGCTGAAGGGTAGGTATGTGGTCAAAATCCCCTGCCTGAAGCCTCCGCCATCCCAGTTCTGCCAGATAGGCCGCGCGCCGCACCCCGGCCGCGCCCCCGATTATTATGGCCGAGCTTCCAAGGCTGCCGGAGATTTTCGCCGCCACTGGCTCCGGAATCTCGCCGCAAAACAAGGTTCGGCCGTGTATTGACGAAATCAGTCCTTCCGGATCAGTGATGTGTTCTTCCACCAGTCGGCGCCATCTTCCACGCAAGCTCTGGTAGATTGCGGCCGCAATTTCACCTCGTCCGGCATTCAACATGGAACAGATCGGCAAGCGAGTCGCCGCGTAGGGATATGCTGCAACTTCAAGGGTGCTTATACTTACCAGGGGAATGCCAAGGGAAAAAGCCAGCCCCTTGGCCAGACTCATGCCCGCTCTGAGCCCGTTGAAGCTCCCGGGTCCCCGGGCCAGGATAACACCCTCTATGCTCCTCCTATCCACTTCAGCCAGTCTAAGAAGAGAGAGCAGCCCGGGCATAGTCTCCGCAGTCTGGTTCCGGCCTGTCTTCCAGGTAAGTTCCGCGATCACCTTGCCCTCTTGCGACAGGGCCAGAGAGGTGAAGGCGGTCGAGGTATCGAGAGAAAGCTCCATTATCTTTTCAGAGGTAAGCGAGAACGCCGCAATTGCTTCACCAACTGTTCGAATCGGCTCCCGTGCGGTGTGAATGTGAGTCGCCGTTCGCTCGCAGAAAGCGCCTGCATGGTAACAAGCAGGTGTTCTCGTGGAAGCACATCAACAGCCCTATCAGCCCATTCCACCACACAGACTCCGGCCCCTGAGCAGTATTCTTCGAGGCCCAACTCGGCTGCCTCAGCCGGATCAAGGCGGTAGAAATCAATGTGATAAAGCGGCAGCCTTCCCCGATACTGCCTGACCAGCATGAACGTCGGGCTGACCACCCATTCCTCGATACCGAGTCCCGCGGCTATCCCCTGGGTCAGGCATGTCTTCCCGGCCCCGAGGTCACCAACGAGAAGTATTACATCACCGGCGAGTGAAAGCCGACCGAGCCTGGAACCTATCCGCCTCGTGCCTTGCTCGCTCCTGGTTACTACTTCCAGGTCAGACATGATCTTCTGCTGGTCTGAAATGCTCCCACCCGCGTCCGGTCCATTCCATCCTCCGACCCTTCTTGTCAAGATAGAAGACTTCACCCGGCTCTCCGGCAACTATCTCTCCGATAACCGCTACAGGCACGGGCAGGCTCTTCTGGAGATCATCCACGAGGCCGCTGCCGACAGTAAAAAGCAATTCGTAGTCCTCGCCCCCGGTGAGGGCAAATTCAAGCGCCCTGCTCCCATAAGCTGCGCTTACGAACGGGTGTACCGGCAGCCGGTCAACCCAGATGACGGCTGCCACGCCGCTTGCTTCGCCGATATGCTTCATATCACTGACCAGGCCGTCGCTCAGATCGATAGCCGTCTTCACTCCGCAGCTCGCAAGGATTCGGGCTTCCGCCACCCTTGGATAGGGGCGCAGATGCGCATCTCTCAGGAAAGAGGTCATAGCCGGATCGAAATCAATGCCGGATGTCAGCATTTCCAATCCAGCCGCCGCCTGGCCCAGGTAACCAGTTACCGCGATCCGATCACCAGCAACAGCAGCAGATCTGGTGAGCAAACCATCAGGTGCTTCACCATTGAGGCTTACGTTAATGACTACTACCGGGGCGCCGCTGATGTTGCCGCCGCAGATATCGACACCGAAACGAGCAGCGATGTCCATCAGGCCGCGGTACAGCTCGGCCACACTCTCTATTTCTGTTTCGGGGGGCAATCCAAGCGAGATCAGGGCATAGGTGGGATCCCCACCCATAGCGGCGATATCGCTGATGTTAACGGCCAGCGCCTTCCAGCCCAGCTCCCGCCAGGTCACAGTATCGAGATTGAAATGAATGCCCTGGATGAGTATGTCAGTCGTTGCGATTTGTAAAAGCCTGTCAGCGCGCCAGACCGAAGCATCATCACCGATACCGACAACCATCCCCTGTCTCGAGGGTTTCCCAACAATACCGGCGATCATATCAATCAGGCCGAATTCGCCTAACTGCCCCACATTCATACGCTGATTATATCATGCCCGTGACCACAACGGTGGCTGCCAATTCCGACACG